>CACZQV010000022.1 GCA_902783435.1 uncultured Erysipelotrichaceae bacterium
CTTGTTCAACTTGAAAGTGATTTTAAATATTTAAAAGATTGGGATGGAGTTAGAAGTGATGTTAGACTTGAATTATTTGAAGATGATAAGTATATAGATTTTGAAGAAGGAGAAGTTCAATTAACTAATTATGGTATTAGTGGTATATGTACTTTTAATTTAAGTCATTATGTTACTCGTGGTATTAAGAATCATAAATATACTATGAGTATTAACTTTGTACCTTTTATTGAGACTTTAATTACTCCATGGATGGATAATTATGCTAAGAAAAATAGTGATAAGAATATTTCTAAATTATTAGAAGGATTTTTAAATACTAAGTTAATTGATATTATATTAAAAGTTAGTAATATAGATAAGAATTCTTATTATAGTGATTTAGATAATTCTGAGAAATTAGTTTTATGTAAGAATTTACGAGGTTTAAAAATAAATATTACTGGTAGTAAGGGATTTGATTCATCACAAATATGTAGTGGGGGATTAAAACTTACTGAGATTGATCCTAATACTTTTGAATGTAATAAGATTAAAGGGTTATATGTTACTGGTGAATTATTAGATATGAATGGTAATTGTGGTGGGTATAACTTAACTACTTGTTTTATAAGTGGTATTATCTCAGGTCGTTCTATAGGTGATAAGTATGATTAGAGTAAGACAAGTAAAAGTATTAATAGAAGAAGATAATTTACTAGAAAAGATTAGTAAGAAACTTAGAATAAATGTTTCTGAAATAGTTAATTATAAAATAGTAAAGAAAAGTATTGATGCGAGAGATAAAAATAATATTTATTATGTTTATGAAGTTGATTTAGAATTAGTTAATCAAAAGAAAGTAAAAATAGGTGGAGATGTATTAATTACTCCTAAGGAAGAATATAGTTATAGTATTACTGGAGAAGAAAAATTAAATAATAGAATAGTTATAGTAGGTGCAGGTCCAGCTGGTTTAATGTGTGCTTATATGCTTAGTGAAGCAGGATACAATCCATTAATTATTGAACAAGGAGAAAAGATAGAAGATAGAGTTAAAACTGTAGATGAATTCTTTTCTACTAATAAATTAAATACTTTAAGTAATATTCAATTTGGTGAAGGTGGAGCAGGTACTTTTTCTGATGGTAAGTTAAATACTTTAGTTAAAGATAAAAGATTTATTGGTAAAAAGGTATTTGAAATATTTGTAGAGAATGGGGCACCAGATGAGATAATGTATTTGAATAAACCTCATATTGGTACTGATGTATTAAGAAAAGTTATAGTTAATATTAGAAAGAAAATTATTAGTATGGGTGGAGAGATTAGATATAATACTAAACTTACTGATATTAATATAGATAATAATAAAATTAATAGTATTGTAGTTAATTCTAATGAAGAAATTTTATGTGATGTATTAGTTTTAGCTATAGGTCATTCTTCTCGTGATACATTTAAATTATTATATGATAAAGGAATACTTATGAAGAATAAGAATTTTGCGGTAGGTCTTCGTATTATTCATCCTCAAGATATGATTAATAAGAATCAATATGGAGATAAGTATAAATTACTTCCTCCAGCTGATTATAAATTAACTTATACATCTAAGAGTGGACGTGGAGTATATTCATTTTGTATGTGTCCTGGAGGATATGTAGTTAATGCATCAAGTGAAGATGGTTGTCTAGCTGTTAATGGTATGAGTAATTATAAACGTGATGGAGAGAATGCGAATAGTGCATTAGTAGTAACAGTTTCTTCTAAAGATTTTGGAGATGGAGTACTTGATGGTGTAGAATTCCAAAGAAAGTTAGAAGAGGCTGCTTATTCTATAGGAAATGGATTTATTCCTATACAATTATATGGTGATTATAAAAATAATAAGATTAGTACTAGTGTTGGTTCTATTACTCCTAGTGTTATGGGTAAATATAGTTTTGGTAATTTAAATGATATTTTTAGTGAAGATATTAATACTTCTTTAAAAGAAGGTATAGAGGATTTTTCTACTAAGATTAAAAATTATAATAGAGAAGACGCAATACTTCTTGGAGTAGAATCACGTACTAGTTCTCCTGTTATTATAGAAAGAAATGAAGAGTTTGTTTCTTCAGTATCAGGTATATATCCATGTGGTGAAGGAGCTGGGTATGCAGGTGGTATTACAACTGCTTCTATTGATGGAATTAAAGTGTTTGAAAGTATTATAAGTAGGTATAGAAATTGACAAAAAGCTACATTTGTAGTATAATATGCAATTAGTGAGGGGATATAAGCAATAGTGTGAGCTATTCCGGGTAGCAATACCTACACGTTTTTACGGAGTCACAAATTATTGTTTGTGACTTTTTTGTTACAAATAAAAGGGGAAATTATTATGGACAGATTTGAAAAAGGTATTATTAAAAATATTAAGAGTAAAACTAAAGGATTACCTGGTCATGGGGATATGTATAAAATTTCCTACGATATGTTTTATTCTTTTAATCCTGGTGAATTACTTGGTGTTGAAGATATTACTATATATGATGAAGATAGTATTATTGATTTAAGTAAACAGTCTTTAATATATAGAATTATGAACTTAATTAATAATTGTAAGTCTATTAAACAACTTAATCTAAATTTATCTAATGCAACATTATATGAGTATATTGAAGCAATTAATCGTATTCAATTAAGAAGTGATTTAAAAATTGATTTTTATAGAACTATCAATAGAAATCCTCTATATAAAGGTGAAGTTAAATCTAATTTAGATAAATGTAAGGGTAGATTACATATTTATCCAGAAGATCTTATTATGGAGTCTGATGTAGTACTAAGAAAGTTAAATTCTATTGTAGATGATGAAGTATTATATGAGACTGATAAATTAAAAGATGTAGTTAGAAATGTAATGGATTATTTAGGTTCTAAATATGATACTTTAAAGATGCATCCTTTAGTTAAAACGGCGTTAGTATATAATTATGTTACTAATAGTATTAGATTTCCTAATAATCCTACTGAATCTAATGGTTGTGGTGGGGCTATTGTAATAAATTCTGAACACTCTAGAGCATATCCTACTTTTATTAATAAAGAAGGGGTATGTGAAGGACAAGCTAGACTTACTAAAGCATTACTTAATAATTATGATATGAATATTGAAACTGTTGTTTTAAATGGACATAGTGGTTCAATTGGACATGCTTGGATAGGCGTTATTAATAAAGATGTTTTATATCAAGTTTGTTTAACAGGAAGAAAATTATATACTAGAAACGGATATATTCTTAATGATAATCAATTATATCCTACATGTTTTCCTATGAGGTATTTAGATGAAAATATGTCTCAAAAAATAAAAGAAGAAGTAAAATTATATAGAAGAAGATAGTATTTCTTCTTTTTTTTTGGTATAATTAGTTAGGTGATTTTATGTATTATATATTTTTATTAGTAACATTAGTAATTACTCTAAGTTCACAGGCTTATATTAAAAGTGTTTATAATAAAACTAGAAAAATAAAGGCTAATAGTGGTATGACTGGAGAAGAAGTAGCACTTAGAATATTAGATGTTAATGGACTTAATAATGTTAAAGTTGTTGAAATTGATGGAGAATTAAGTGATCACTATGATCCTAAAAATAAGGTTGTTAGATTATCTAGTGATGTTTTTAAAAATAATTCTATTGCAGCTATTTCAGTTGCTGCTCATGAATGTGGACATGCTATTCAAGATAAGAATAATTATTTCTTTTTAAGATTTAGAAGTTTAATATTTCCATTAGTTAGTTTTGCATCACGTATTGGTTATGTAATTATTATAATCAGTATATTTGCACAATTAATTGAATTATTATGGGTAGGTATTTTATTTGAATGTATTATTTTATTATTTCAATTAATTACATTACCAGTTGAATTTAATGCTTCAAGTAGAGCTTTAAGACAAATTCAGGATTTAGGTATAGTATCAGTAGAAGAAAATAAAAATTGTCGTAAAATGTTAAAGGCAGCAGCACTTACTTATGTTGCTTCTGTTGCAACAGCAATAATAGAAATATTAAGACTTGTATTGATCGCAAGAGGAAGAGATTAGAAAGAGTGATTAAATGGTTAAAATAGTATTTAGTAAAGAAGAAGCTAATTGTATTACACATAGTGGTACAATGCATGCAGATGAAGTTTTCGCAACTGCATTTCTTGAATTATATAAAGGAGATGTATCTGTTTTTAGAACTACTATAGTTGGAGAAGTAGATGATAGTGTACTTGTTTATGATATTGGTAGAGGTAAGTATGATCATCATCAATTAGATGCAGAAAAGAGAGAAAATGGAATTACTTATAGTTCTTTTGGATTACTTTGGAGAGAATTTGGTAAATCTTTTTTAGAAAAAAATGATTTTTCTAATATAGATGATTTATGGAGTGAAATAGATAAGGATTTAGTCGAAGGAATAGATGCTGATGATAATGGTTTCTTTCCTAAAATTGAAGCTAATTATAGAGTTAAAACACTTCCTAATGTTATAAAGTTATTTAATCCTAGTTTTGATTCAGGAGAAGATGAATCTACTCAGTTTTTAAAAGCAGTAGATCTTGCTAAGACAATAATAGAAGAAGAAATATACTATGTTAATGGTAAAGTAATTGCTTCTCATAGAATAGATGAAATAATTGAAGAGTCTGATCCTAATAGTAAGTATTTAATATTAGATGAATTTTTACCATATGAGGAAGCTATATTAAATAATCCTAATACAGGTAATTTATTATTTGTAGCTTTTCCTTCAAATAGAGGAGGATATGCTATTAAGACACTTCCTAAAAGTTTAGATGATAAGACTGCTAGAATGCCTTTTCCAGAAGAATGGGCTGGTCTTCAAGATAAAGAATTAGAAAGTGTTTCTAAAATACCGGGATTAAGATTTTGTCATACTGCGAGATTTATAGTTAGTTGTAATACTATAGAATGTGTATATCAAGTATTAGATTTATTATGTAAATAAATGTAAAAATTATATTAATTATAAAATATCTATTTTTAAATTTTAAAAGTAGATATAAAATTATATTAGTTATTGAGGTGTGTTTATGTATCAAATTAATAGAAGACGTGAAATAATTAAAAATACTATTTATATATTTTTTATATTACTTTTAGCGGTTGTTTCTACTTATTATATTTATAATAAGTTTCAAGGTGCTAGAAATATAGATTTTAATTCAGAATCTTTAGATGTTACTTATCATGAAAAAACAGGTGATAAATTAACTTTAAATAAAGTTATTCCAGTTACTGATTCTGTAGGATTAAGTTCTAAAGCATATTTAATATCTATAAAGAATAATTTGACTGAGAAAGTTAATTATAAGTTGAAAATAGTAGATGATTTAGAACAAATAAAAGAAGATCAATGTGAAGGTAATTTAATTACTAAAGATAATATTCGTATATCTATTAAAGAAAATAGAAAGAATAATAAGATATATACTTTAAGTGAATTAGAAGATGGATTATTATTAGATGATGAAATAGGTGCATTAGAAAAGAAGAATTTAGCTATTCGTATATGGATTAATCAAGATAGTGCTTTACCAATGAATGCAAAGATGCATTATCATGGAATTATGCAAATAGTTGAAGATGATAAAGTGGCAGTTATTCAGTAGGTGAGTTATGGATATAGATTTAAAATTATTACATACTGGTAATGTAGATAGTATTGATATTAGTGGTAGTTATAATATTAAAGAAGAGTATTATAAGAATACTGATATTATTAAATTAGAAGAAGTTGTTGTAGATGGTAAAGTAGTTAGAAAATATAATGATGATGAAGAGTTAGATGATTATATTATTTGTAGTATTAAAGGTAATATGATTATTCCTGATTCTATTAGTTTAGAGGAAGTAGAATACCCATATGAGATAGAATATGATGACTTTTTAGGAGAAAACAATAAAAAAAGTGAAAATATACTTGATATTTTTGCGTTTTTGTGGGAAAATATTCTACTAGAGGTCCCCTTACAATTTACTAAGGTTAGCGATCTCAGTAAATTTCATGGGGATGGATGGAGATTATTAAGCGAAGAAGAAAAGATTCTTGAAAACAATCCATTTAGTGATTTATTAAAAGATATTGAAAAGGAGTGATAATATGATGAAGTTAGACATTCAAATGTTTGCTGTACCTTTCCATAAAGTTTCTAAAACTAGAAAGAGAATGAGAAGAAGTCATAATGCAATGGAAGTTCCTGGAATGACTAAATGTCCTAAATGTGGTGAAATGATTAAACCACATAGAGTATGTCCTAAATGTGGAAGTTATAAGGGAAAAGTTGAAATCGTAAAAGAAGCAGAATAGTCTGCTTTTTTTGTTGTTGAAAAAAAGTGCTTTTTTTGATAAAATTTTTGTAGGATAGGTGATATCGTGAGAGTTAATTATAAAAAGAGAAGAAAAAAGATATATGCATTAATTTTATTATTAACAATATCTATAGGATATGCACTTTTAAGTACAACATTAAAGATTAATGGTATTGCGAATATTAAATCAAATACATGGGATATTCATTGGGATGATAATAGTATTCAAGTAACAGATGGTTCTATTAATCCTACATCTGCTGCTACTGTTACAGATAGTAAAAAAACTATAGTAGATTTTAATGTAGAGTTTGAAATGCCTGGAGATTATTATGAATTTTATATAGATGCAGTTAATGAAGGTAGTATTGATGGTGTAGTTGAATCAGTAATTGCTAAAGCATATGATTCTACTGGTACACAAGAGACTACATTACCTAGTTATTTGTTATATCAAGTAGTATATGGTGATACTGAGACTGTTCCTCAAGTAAACGACGTATTGCAAGCAGGTAAATTAAGAACATATAAAGTAAGAGTAGAATTTGATACAGCAGCAACTACATTACCTCAATCAAATGAAACATATAAGTTTAGTGTAGAAATAAAATATAGTCAAGGTCAAGTTAGAAAGAGTGTTTCTCCAAGAACATGTGCACAGTTTGAATCTGATTCTTGGTCTACTATTAAAAAGAATGTAGATATAGATCCTACTGTTTATCCAGTAGGATGTACTAAAGATGTAACTTTAAGTAATTATGGTACACATACAGTAAGAGTTGCTAATAATACTAATCCAAGTGTATGTAGTAGTAATGGTTATTCACAAACAGCATGTGGTTTTGTATTAGAATTTACTGATTCAATTACTTCAGATATATATAATAATTATGATACAGGAAGACATAATGGTGATGGAAACTATGGTGGATGGAAGTATAGTTTAGGAAGAACACATGTAAATAGTGATATTTATAATGCTTTACCAAGTGAATTAAAAAATATAATAATTGATACTAAAGTAGTATCTAGTCATGGTCCTTTTGAATCAGTTAATTATGAAACAACAGATAAATTATATTTATTAGATTCTAAAGAAGTATTTGGTGAAAGTGTTACATATGATACGATAGCTGGTTTAACACGACAATTAGATTATTATAGTAGTGGTGGAAGTAAAATAAAACAATACAATAATACTAATGATTATTGGTGGCTTCGTACAGCAGATTTAGGAAGTAATAATAATGTGTTTGCTTCTACAGCTTCGGGAACATTAATGGCATATTTCACAATACGTAATGCAGGATTTTCTCCAGCTTTCCGTATAGGAACTAAAATAGATGAATTTGATACAGTACCTGAAAATAATCAATCAGTAAAGACTAGTACTACTTCAGATACTAGTTGTGGTGATACTACTCCACCTAAATGTAATTTAAATTATGTAACTACATTTAATAGTGGATTTAGATATTCATTTAGTTGTACTGATGATACTGAAATAAATAGAATAACTTCATTATTTGATGAAGATCCATATAATGGACAATATAATTCATCTACATTTGAAACTATTGGTGGTATAAAGAATGGTACAGTAATAAATAATGGAAAAACTGAAGCTTATACTAGTCAATGGACTATAGATAATTCTAATCCTCCAAGTAGAAGTGTATGTTACTACTTTGTATATGGTGGAGAAGATAAATGTGGTAACTGGGTAGCTTATCATACTCCAATATGTTATCAATATTAAAATAAGAAAGCATAGCTTTCTTTTTTATTGATTTATTAATTCTAATATTCTATAATATTTATAGAATAAGATAGGTGAGGCATATGAATAGTAAATTTAAAGGTTTTACATTAGTAGAATTATTATGTGCTATAGTGATACTTGGTGTACTTATCACAGCTTCTATTATGGCAGTTACTAGAGTAGTTAATACTGCTAGAGAAGATGAAGAGGCAGCACAAGAACAGTTAATTATTAAAGCATGTGAAAGTTATATTCAAAAACAAAAAGAAGATACTCCTAAAGCTATTGGAGATGTTTCATATATATCTATTCAAAAATTAAGTGAAAGTAAATTTTTAAAAGAAAATATTTCTAATCATAATGGTGATAGTTGTATGAAGAATTCTTATGTAAGAGTATATAAACTATCTAATAATGAATTTACTTATACACCATATTTATATTGTGGTAACCAAAAGGTTGATGATGTTGAATATGTTTATGAACCTACTATAAATATGTATTTTATAGATAATAATAATGATAATAAAATATTTGATGATTTAGATAATGCTTATATATATATGGATATTACAGGTGGTACTACTAAAGGTGGAAATCCTATTAGTATAGATAAGTATTCTTTTACGATATCTGTTAAAGATGTACATGGTGAGATGTTAGAAAGCTATGTTTCAGATGAAATATATGCTAATAGAAAAAATAATTTAAATTTAAAAGAAAAACTAATTAATTATGTATCATTAGATAATGCTACATATATTAGTATTAATGTTACAGTTAAGAATGTAATAGGTGGAGTGAAAGAAGTAACTACCACAACTCAATATAGTAAAAAATAGACTAAAAAGTCTATTTTTTTTGATATAATAATTATGGTGAAGTATATGCATGATAAGTTAATTATTTGTCCAAATAGTGAGAAATTAAAAATATTAAGTAATTTAAGTAAAGATAATAATCTTTATAATATTAAATTTATGACTAAAGAAGAATATCTTTCTAATTACTATTTTAAGTATGATGAAAAAAGTATATTCTATTTAATGAAGAAATATAATCTTCATATAGATGTCGCTAAAGTATATTTAAATAGTTTATATGGAATAGAACTTGAAAAGGTTTATGATGATAATAAGATAGAGTTTTTAAAGGGTATAAAGAAAGATTTATTAGATAATGATTTACTTATAATTAATAATAATTTTAAAGATTATATAAGTAATAAAGAAATAGAAGTTATTAATTACTATGATTTGGATTTATATGAAGAAAAGGCTCTTAATTATAAATTTAATGGTTCTAGTACTATTAATAATAGTGTTTATGAATTTAAAACTATTGAGGATGAAGTTAATTTTGTATGTATAAAAATATATGAGTTAATAAAAAATGGTATTAATATTAATAATATTCATTTATGTAATGTATCAAATGATTATTATTATATTATTAAGAGATTATTTTCTTATTATAATATACCTATTAATATACCTTTTAAGAATAGTATTTATAGTACTCGTATAGTTAAAGATTATTTAGAAAAAGATATATTAAATTTAGATAGTAATGATTTAATTACTAAGAAATTAGTTAATGTATTAAATAGTTTATGTGATATAGATAATACTGATCCTATATATAGAGATATTTTAATAGATAAATTAAAGAATACTTATATTAGTAATGATACTTTAAGTAATGCAGTTAATATTAGTAATTTATATGATATTAGTTTTGAGGATGACGAATATGTCTTTGTACTTGGATTTAATCAAGATATATTACCTAAAACTTATAAAGATATAGATTATATTCCTGATAAAGATAAATCTAATGTATTAATGTATCCATCTAATTATTTAAATGAAAGAGAAAAGAATATTTTAATATATGTATTAAGTAAAATTAAGAATTTATATTTATCTTATAAGTTAAGTAGTCCTTTTAGTGAGTTTTATCCATCTAGTTTAATTAATGAATGTAATTTAGATATTATTAAAGAGTTTTCTGATAATTATAGTTATTCTAATAAATATAATATTATAAGACTTGGAGAGATGTTAGACAATTATAAATTATATGGAGAAAAAGATGAATATTTAGAAGAATTAAATACTCATTATAATATAGATTATTCTAGTTATAGTAATAAGTTTAATGGTATTAATAGAGATTTATTTTTAGAAAAGTTATCTTATCCATTTAAACTTAGTTATACTGCTTTAAATAGTTATAATGAATGTAGTTTTAAGTATTATTTAAATTATGTATTAAAACTTAGTGATTATGAGTCTACTTTTGCTTCTTTTGTAGGTAATTTATATCATGAAATATTATCTTTATATAATAAAAATGGTTTTGATTTAGAAGTTGAATATAATAAGTATTTAGAAAATAGAGAATTAAATTTAAAAGAAAAATTATTATTAGTAAAAATAAAGAAAGATTTAGAAGAATTAATTGAAGTAATAAAAAGTCAAAATTTAATTACAGGTTATAATGATGAATTACATGAAGAATATGTAGAAGTAGATATAAGAGATGATATATCAGTTAAGTTTATTGGTTATATTGATAAGATTATGTATATGAAGAAAATAGAAGATACTTATTTTTCTATAGTAGATTATAAGACTGGTAAGATTGATACTAATATAGAAGCTATGAAGTATGGATTACATATGCAGTTACCAGTATATTTGTATTTATTAAATTATGGAAGAGTATTTTCTAATCCTATATTTACTGGTATATATTATCAAAATATATTATTTAGTTATCCTAAATGGGAAAAGAATTTAGATAAAGTATTAAAAGATAGATATTTATTAAAAGGTTATTCTACTGATAATTTAGAAGTACTTGAAAAGTTTGATTCTACATATACAGATAGTGAATTAATTAGAAGTATGAAATATACTGATAAGTTTGATAGATATAGTAAAGTAATTGATGATGATACTTTATATAATTTAGTTAAGTATACTAAGAATATAATCGATAAAAAAGTAGATGATATATTATCTTGTAAGTTTGATATTAATCCTAAAGTATATGTAAAAGAAGATGTTTCTTGTAAGTTCTGTAAGTTTAAAGATATTTGTTTTAAAAGAGATAGTGATGTTACTTACTTAGAAAAGGTAGAAGATTTATCTTTTTTAGGAGGTGAAGAATAATGGCATGGACTATAGATCAACAAAAGGCAATAGATGTAGAAGGTAATAATGTAATAGTTTCTGCTGGAGCTGGATCTGGAAAAACCGCAGTACTTACAGAAAGAGTAAAAAGAAAATTATTAAGTGGAGTATCTGTCAATCAATTATTAGTTTTAACTTTTACTAATGCTGCGGCTGCGGAGATGAAAGATAGAATTAGACGTACTATTTTAAAGACTCCTGAATTAAAAAGTCAAATTAGTTTAATAGATTCTGCATATATTACGACATTTGATTCATTTGCTTTAAGTATAGTTAAAAAATATCATACTAGACTTAATATAAGTAATAAAATTAAAATAAGTGATGAAGTAGTAATAGATTTAGAAAAGAAAAAGATACTTGATGAAATATTTGAAGAAGAATATTTATCTCCTAAGAGTAATTTTATTAAATTAATAAATGATTTTTGTCTTAAGGATGATGATGAATTAAAGAATTATATTTTAAATATATATAAGAAAATAGAATTAAAATATAATAAGACTAAGTATTTAGATAATTATTTTGAAATAGATAATACAGATACTTTTATTAATTTATATTTAGATGAAATATATAAGAAAATAAATATTATAAAAGAATTATTTAATGACTTAGGAGAATACTTTGATGGTAAATTTATAGATAAGATGAATATTGCTTTTAGTAAATTATTAGAAGCTAATAGTTATGATAAAATAATAGAATCATTGGATTTTACTTCTCCTAGAGTAAATAGATACCCCTGTACTTCCGCTAAAGTAGTTAAAAATACAATAGATGATACTTTAAAAGAAATAAAAGAATTATGTATATATGAAAATATTAATGAAATAAAAGAAGAAATTAATTCTACTAAGAGTAATATAGAAATAATAATAGAAATATTAAAAAAATTAGATAAGAGATTAGATTTATATAAGAGTGAAAATGAAATATATAATTTTACTGATATATCTCGTTTATCTATAAAATTAGTAGAAGAAAATGAAGATATTAGAGAAGAATTATCTAATACATTTAATGAAATATTAGTAGATGAATATCAAGATACTAATGATACTCAAGAGATGTTTATATCACTTATTTCTCATAATAATGTTTATATGGTTGGAGATATAAAACAATCTATTTATAGATTTAGAAATGCTAATCCATATTTATTTAAAAATAAGTATGATAATTATTCTAAAGATAATGGTGGAATCAAGATCGATCTTTTAAAGAATTTTAGAAGTAGAAGTGAAGTTTTAGATAATATAAATATGTTATTTGATTTTATTATGGATGACATAATAGGTGGAGCAGACTATTCTAAAAGTCACAGAATGGTATTTGGTAATGAAAGTTATAATATAGAAGGTAAGACAGATAATGATAATAATATAGATGTAATTACTTATTCTAAAGATGATATAGGTAATATTAGTAATAGCGAAGAAGAAGCTTTTATTATAGGTAATGATATTAAAGATAAGATTAATAATCACTATCAAGTATTTGATAAAGATAAAAAAATACTAAGAGATATAGAATATAGAGACTTTGTAATATTACTTGATAGAAGTAGTGATTTTGATTTATATAAGAAGATATTTGAATATCTACAAATACCTTTATCAATAGTAAAAGAAGAATCTTTAACTAAGAATGATGATATATTAGTAATTAAAAATTTATTAAAACTATTAATTTGTATTAAAGAAAAAAGATTAGATTTAGATTTTAAATATAGTTATATATCAGTATGTAGAAGTTATTTATATAGACTTAGTGATGAAGAAATATATGATATATTTGTTAATGATAAATTTATTAATAGTGATTTATATAATAAGTGTTTAGAATTAGTTGATTCTATGGATACAATGAATCTAAGTAGTTATTTATTATATGTATTAGATGAGTTTAATTATGAAGATAAGATAATTACAGTAGGTAATGTTAAAACACTTAGAACTAGATTAGAATACTTATATAATTTATGTTGTAGTTATGAAGAAGATGGAGGAAGTTTTGAAACTTTTATTAATTATTTAGATGAGATATTTGAAAATGAGTATGATTTAAAGTTTAATGTTAATACTAGTGGTAATAATAGTTGTAAGATTATGACTATACATAAATCTAAGGGATTAGAGTTTCCTATATGTTATTTTAGTGGATTTAGTAAGAAATTTAATTTTGATGAATTAAAGAGTAAGATATTATTTGATAATAAGTATGGTATTATTTTACCTAAGGTAGATAATTACTATAAAGATACTATATTAAAGACTTTATTAAAGATAGATACAAGAAGAGAAGAGATAAGTGAGAGAATTAGGCTTTTATATGTAGCTTTAACTCGTGTTAAAGAAAAGATGATTATAGTTATACCAGAGGGTGAAGAATTAGTTGAAACTAATTCTTTAGTACCACTACAAGTAAGAGAAAAATATAATTCTTTTTTAAGTATTATTAATAGTATTTATACAGTGATTCTTCCATATATAAAGAAAAGTAATATTATTGGTAATAAAGAGTATTTAAAGGCTACTAGAGATAGTGTAATAGATGAATTAGATAATGATAATTTAATAGTAGAAGAATTAAGTATTGATACTAATATAATTAATGATACTCATTATTCTAAAGATAAATTACACTTAATAGAAAAGGAAGAAAAACAATTAATGGAATTTGGTACTAAAGTACATAGTATATTAGAAGAAATAGATTTTAATAATTATGATTTAGATAAATATAATGTATCAGATAATATTAAATTAAAAGTAAATAGTTTTATTAATAGTGAATTTATGAGTGATAAATTAAATCTTAATATGTATAAAGAATATGAATTTATTTATAATAATGATAATACTTTATCTCACGGAATAATCGATTTATTATTAGAAGATAAAGATAAGATGATAATAGTAGATTATAAGTTAAAGAATATAGATGATTTATCTTATGATAAACAATTAAATGGATATAGAGAGTTTATTTATAATAAAACAGGAAAGAAGACTTTTTGTTACTTATATTCAATACTTGATGAGAAGGTGAGAGAAGTTGATTAGAATATGTTTTGTATGTTTAGGTAATATATGTAGAAGTCCAATGGCAGAGTTTATTATGAAAGATAAAGTTAATAAACTAGGTATAAGTGATAAATACTTAATAGAGTCACGTGCTACTTCTTATGAAGAAGATGGTAATGATATGTATCCTAAAGCTAAAAAGATGTTAGAGGAAAAGAATGTTCCTTTTACTAAACATAGATCTACTAGATTAGAATTAGATGATTTAGAAAAGTTTGATTACTTTATATGTATGGAAGAAGCTAATATTTATAATACTAAAAGAATTATTGGAGATAGTCCTAAAATAATTAAATTATTAGATAGAGATATTAGTGATCCTTGGTATACAGGTGAGTTTCTTAGTACTTATAATGATTTATGTGAAGGTATTGATAATTTACTAAAAAGTCATTATAATTAATTAAAGGAGAGACTTGAGATGGGAATAAAAAACTTATTTATTAATAATGAATTATTTATAATTACAATTAAAGTAGGAAAAGAAGAAAAGAAATTAGTTGCGAAAAAGGATGAGAGAATACAATTTACTGATAAGAAAATGAACAAAATATATTTTACTGCGGGAAGTAAACTTACAGAAGAATTAAAGCAATATGTTACTATGGAACCAGTAACTTCTCAAAATAAATATAAGGTTAAAATGATAAGAGAAGATATGAAAAAAGCTAATAAAAAATAGAGTAGAAATACTCTTTTTTTGTTGATTTTTAAAGACTTTTATGATATAATATGTCTCATGTTTAAGGGGGATTTTAAATGGAATTTAGACGTGTTGATTTAGATAGTGTTAATGAAGAAGAGTTGTTAAGATTATTAGATTATAATGTTAGATGTGCAACTTTTATAAAACAAGAAATTGATAAGTTGAAACAGGCTACTACTTCATCTAATAGTAAAGTTAGTGTTATTACTAAACATTTAGAAGAGGTAAAAGTAAAAAGAGAAGAAGTAGAAGATAAAGCTTTTGAAGAAAAGGTAAAAAAACATTTAAAGGATGTTAAAGCGTTAGATTTAAATGATATTGAAGAAAATATTTATGGTGTTTTACCTATACATAGAGATTATCGATATGAAAAAATAATAAGACGTGTAATTCTTGAATTAAAGAAAGAAATTGATGATATTAATGCAATTATTGTTGAAGAAGGAGAAGATATATCTAAAAGTGATTTTGAAGAATTAACTACAGATATTAAGAATTATTTCAAAAGAATAGAAGTATTAAGAAATGTATTAAAGGAAGAAAAGTCTGAAGATGTAGATGATAATATAGATAATACTTTAGTATTTATTCCTACACAATCTGGTAATCCTAGATTATTAGATGATTTAGATAATAATATACCTAGTCCTTTCTATGATGAATTTTTAGAATTGTTTAATTCTATTAAAGATGGATCTTTTAAAGGAGCTAAAAGATTTAATAAGAATAGAAAATTATCTGAATTACGTGAAGTTAAGGGTAATCATTTAAGAATTACTTACTTTAAACTTGGTAAGAATACTTATGGTATTTTAACTGCATTTATAAAGAAAACTACTACTTCTCATGGATATCGTAATATGTTAGAAACAAGATACAAGGACTATAAGAATAGTGTTGAATCTAAGATAAAAGAAAATTTAAATAATGAAGAATTTTTACAATTACAAAAAGATTATGAAATAGAAGTACTTAGAAAACTAGGAATAGAAGAAGAAATAGCTATACAAAAAGTAAAGAAGGGGAATGATTAATATGACTAAACAGGATCTTATTAATAGAAGTTTAACTGAAATAGATAAGTTAAAGAATGATAACAATATTGATACTAGTGAATTAGATTTTTATAAAGAGTTTGTATCTAAGTATTCTCCATTCTCTATAGAGATGCTTAAAAATATATCTTATGGTGATTATTTTAAAGCGGCTTTTAATTGTACTGTTAAAACTGTAGCTAATAAAAAAATTGTAGGTGATTTAGCTAATATTCCATATTCTAAAATAGATGAAGATTTCAGTAAATTTTGTTATATATTTGATAGTATAACTACTGAAGATTTGTATGTATTATCTAAAGCATTGATGATAATAGCTGAAAAAAAATTAGATGATAAGATTATTGAAAGTATTAAAGATAATAATAAACGTAGAGGTATTAGAAGCATGAAAGAATTATTATCTTCAAGTGAAGATGAAGTATTATCCACTTATTTTGAAATGTTTCTTGAAGATAAATGTAATGATATTTTACCTTTATTAGAATATAACAAAAAAGATTATATGCTTGTAGGTGGTTTATTAGGATCTATTCTTGAGATGAAAAGTATTGCAGAAAACGATGAAAGTATTAATATGCAATTTCAAGCTAGTAGAACAAAATATAGATTTAAATTAAGTGAAAAAGATAAGAATAAAATATTAGATAAATTATATAAAGATACTTTTATGGTTGATGAATTAAAAAGATGTTTCTTAGGAATAGGTGATTATTATTCTAAACTTAATAAAAAGTATCAAAGTTGGGAAAGAGATAAAGCTAAAAAAATAAGTGCTTATGAAGGATTTATTAATGCTTTAACTAGGATATTTAATAATAATGAAATTGTTAATTATGAAAGTATAATTAAAAAAATACCAGATGATGAAATTAGATTAGAATTTTTAAAATTAGTATATCAACATAATAATGTTTTATACGAAGATTTAGAGTCTACATATAAAGAATTATCTAGGAATTCTACAGTTAATTATTTAGCTTTACTTAAAAAATATGATATTTCTAAAGATGAGATTGATCTTAGTAAGGTTATGAAAAATGATTATGATGAAGTAGAAAGATTATTAAACATAATAGTTAAAATAGTAGAAGATAAAGATACTATTATTAAGGCTATACAAGTTACTGATATGAAAACTTGTGAATTCTTAAAAATGTTAAAGGATAGAGGAGCTTTAAGTATTAATAGTTTTATAAAGTATTCTGATGTTTTTGACCCAAATAGTAGTACATTTGAAATATTAGATGAGAATATAAAAACACTTAATAGTTATTCTATTAACCCTACATTGTTTATTAATAATTCTAATATTTTATTAGAATGTGATTTAAAAGAAAGATTAAGTGTATTAGATGATTATAAGTTAATTAAGTCTATGAAGAATAATGGTGATTATAGTTATTTAGCTAAAGATAATTTAGAATCTTTAATTGATAAGATAATCGAACTTGGATATGAAAAGTATTTATCTGATGATTTAACTTTATTAAATGAAGATAATTGGGATAGATTATATGTACTTAAAACTATTGGAGAAGAAGTTAAAAAGAAATCTGATTTATTAGCTGTATTAAGAGATAATGATTTCTTAGTATCTGATTCTAAAATTAGTAAATATATAGCTAATGTAGTACCTTGTTATAACTATAATGATAGTTTAAATATAAGTGTTTTAAATGATTTTAATGGTACTGAAAGAGCTTATAATATTAATGGTGTTATAATATCTAAAAATAGATTTAGAAGAAATTATAATAATAATGAAAAAGCTCCATTATTAAAGAATTTAGTAGATGGTGGAATATATAGTAGAGATGAAGTTGAATTAATAGAAAAAAGTATTACTGAAACAAAACAAAAATAGTTATAATTGTTGACTATTTATATGTTTCATGATACAATCTATATGTTTGACGCCTCATGCTCAAACCGCATTGAATAGGTAAAAACACTTTTGTGTACCTTAAGAGCGAGTCTTAAGTTTAAAAAAAGGAGGTATAATATGAACGCAGTTATTAAAGTTGGTGGAAAGCAATATTACGTAACTGAAGGTACTGAAATCTTTGCTGAAAAGATTGATGCAGTTGAAGGTGATGTTGTAACTTTTAATCAAGTTCTAGCAATTGATAGTAAAGTTGGAAATCCTTATCTTACAAATGCTACTGTTCAAGGTGAAGTTGTTAAGAACGGTAAAGGAAAGAAAATTACAGTTTTCAAATACAAGAGTAAAGATAGATCTAACCGTAAGAAACAAGGACATAGACAACCTTATACTAAAATTAAAATTACTAAAATTAATGGTTAATTATGATTAAAGTAAATATTTTTAAAGAAAAATCAAAATACAAGAAAATTACTATATTAGGTCATGCAATGTATGATGATTATGGTAAAGATATTGTATGTAGTGCATGTAGTAGTATAGTTACTACAACAATTAATGGTATACTTGCACTAGATAAAGGTAGTCTAGATTATATGGTTACTAAAAAGGGTATGTCAATCAATATTAAAAATGATGATGAAACTACTCAAATATTAATCAATAATATGGTTAGTCTTTTAAAAGAGTTAGAAGGAAATTATCCTGATAACATTGAAGTAAAGTAAGGAGGAGAATTATGAAGTTTTTAAAATTAGATATTCAATTATTTGCTCACCACAAAGGGCAAGGATCTACATCTAATGGTCGTGATTCTGCAGGACGTAGACTAGGAGCTAAAGCAGCTGATGGTGAATTCGTTACAGCTGGTTCTATCATATATCGTCAAAGAGGAACTAAAATATTCCCAGGAGTAAATACAGGTCGTGGTAAAGATGATACTATTTTCTCTAAAGTAGATGGAATTGTTAAGTTCGAACGTTTAGGAAGAGATAAGAAACAAGCTTCTGTTTATCCAGTAGGTGAATAATAGAGTGTAAAGGACCGTTTAAGGTTCTTTTTTTTAATAATAAACTATAGTATAATATAATCAGAGGTGTGATTATATGAATAATAAGATAAAGGTTTATAATGAGAATAACGAATTGGAAGAAATAGAAGTATTAGATTTTTTTCAATTAGAAGAATTTGATCATGAATATGCTTTATATACTAAGAATGAAGAGGTTGGTACTGACGTAGTTACTTATGTTTCAATAATGAATCAAGTTGGGCCTGATGAATTTAGATTTGAGGCAATAACTAATCCAGAAGAGGCAAAGAAGGTTGAAGAAAAAGTTCAACAAGAAATAGATTTATTATTAGAACAATAGGAGGTTTACTATGTTTGATAAAGAGTTATATGAAATAGTATTAAAAGATAGAGAATCAAAATTAAACGATGCAAAAGCTCAAAATCCAGTAAATCAAGATGAAGTAGATGATTTAACTAAAGAAGTAAATTATTTAAAAGCTACTCTTATAAGATATAAAATTGCAGTATTATTGGGATTAAGTAATGATTCATCATATACTAGTATTAATTATTTAGGAATAGAGGAAGAAGATGTTAATGACTTTAATTTAAATTCAACTGAATTAGCTGAATATAATAGTTTAATAGCTCAAATTCCAAAAGATCAATTACAACTATATAAAGTAAGAAAAAGAATGGCTGGATTTTTAAATCCAAATATTAGTGATAAGTATAAAGAAAATGATTATGTTGGTATTGAAAAAATTAATCCTAATTTAACAAAATATAATCTTACACAAGAACAAATAAGAGAATATAGATTATTAATTGCTCAAGCAATTAGAATAGGTTCTGATACTACTAAAAAAGTTGATGTAGAAGAAGCTGCATTAGAAATAATGAAAGATATTTTTGATAAATTAAATATTGATGATATAGATCAATATAATAGTATTAAAGATAATTACTTAGATACAATAGATGGTTTAATTAATCATATAGATCAAGATAAAAAAAATTCTATTTTTACTGGTGCTTCTAATTATAATTTAGTTATAGATTTAAAACAAAAATATCCAGATTTAAATATATCAATGGATATAAAAGGTGTAACAGAATTATTAAAATTACTTGAAACTGATTTAGAAGAAGATGTATATAATGATTATTTAACATTATTTTGTCAAAGTATAAATATTTTATATCAAGATCCTAATAATAAAGATGAAATAGAAAGATTAATTAATGGTATAGATAAGAATAATTATCTTTTAAGAAGTGATTTAAGTTCAAGGATAAATATTAATAATGTAGATTTAAAATTAAAAGATGATGAATTAAAAGATGTTTTTGAATACTTAGATAGAAATTATAATCATATGCCTGAAGAGGATAGAGAAAAATATTATTCATTAGTAGAATCTAAGATTACTAATAATATTTCAGATTTAGATAAAGTGGGTGAAATTAATAAATTATTATTATCTGTTAATAATGATGATTTATCTAATAGATTAAAAGGTAAGTTTTCAAATAATAAGTATTCTGAATTTAAAGATGAACATTTAAATTCATATCAATCTTTAGTTCAAAGTGAAATAGCTAAACTTGAAGCTAAAAAGAAAGTTTATGAAAATAAAACTTCTTCTTCAGGTAATATAAGTTCTTATTATGAAACTAAAGCTAGAGAACTTCAAAAAGAAATAGATACTTTAAAAGGTATTAAAGAAGATTATAGTGGTAATGTTTTATTAGAAACATTAGATTCAACATATAATAAACAAACTGATAAGATAATTAAAATAGAAAAAGAAATAATGGAATTAAAGCAATTAAAAGAACAAGTTAATTCTAAATTTCATAAGAAGGCTATTGATAATAGGATTCTTAAAGAAAACAATAGAATAAAGCAATTACAACAACGTCAAGGTAAGATAGTAGGAGTTCAAAAGACTATTATGGCTCCTAAATTATGGATAGAACAAAAGAGAAATAAAGCTGATAGATATTTAGAATCTAGAAAAGAGGTTCTTACTGATTATTCTAATGATTATCAAAAAATGGCTGATAATGAACGAAATTTAGGTGGAATGTTTAGTGATGTTAAAGCTACTTTCTATGAATTTCAATCAAAAAGATATGGTACTAAAGCAGAACTTAATCAAAAGATGTTTGATATGTTAAGTGATGCGAAAGTTACAATAAAAGGACGTATGCAACAAATGATTAATAAGAATACGTTAGATCAATTAAGACAAAGACAACAACAACAAGTTCAAACACAAACTATATAAAGTTAAGGAGGTGCTTTCATGTTTGTCGATGAAGTAGAAATAAAGGTAGAAGCAGGAAAAGGTGGAGATGGATGCACCGCTTTTCGTCGTGAAAAATATGTAGAAATGGGTGGACCTTATGGTGGTAATGGAGGTCATGGTGCAGATATAATTTTTAAAGTTGATGAAGGACTACATACATTACTTGATTTAAGATATCAAAAGACTATTAAGGGAGCTAATGGAGAAAATGGTAGAGGTAAGAATCAACATGGTAAAGGTGCAGAACCTTTAGTTGTTAAGGTACCATTAGGTACTGTAGTTACTGATTTAGAAACAGGATTTATAATTGCAGATTTATCTCATAAAAATCAAGAAGAAATAATTGCTCGTGGTGGTAGAGGAGGACGAGGAAATACTGCATTTAAGACTCAAACTAATACAGCTCCTAATTATTCTGAAAATGGTGAAGAAGGAGAACACAAAACTTTAAAAGTAGAAGTTAAAATGTTAGCTGATGTTGGTTTAGTTGGATTACCTAGTGTAGGTAAAAGTACAATAATATCTTGTGTATCTAGATCTAAACCTAAAATAGCTGCATATCATTTTACTACTTTAAATCCTAATTTAGGAGTAGTTAAAAGTAGTGATGGAAGAAGTTTTGTAATGGCAGATTTACCAGGACTTATAGAAGGAGCAAGTGAAGGTGAAGGACTTGGAGATAAGTTCTTAAGACATATTGAGAGAACTAGAGTAATAGCTCATGTGGTTGATATGGCTGGAAGTGAAGGAAGAGATCCGTATGAAGACTTTATATTAATTAATAAAGAATTAGAAGCTTTTAATGAAAAATTAATTAAAAAACCAATGATAGTTATTGCTAATAAGATGGATTTACCTGAAGCAAAAGAAAACTTAGAAGAGTTTAAAAAGAAGGTAGATTTAGATATATATGAAGTTAGTGCTGCTACTAATATGGGACTTAATTTAGTAGTAGATAAATTAGCTGATATGTTAGATGAAATACCAAATAATCCACTTTATGATGAGAGTCAAATAGAGTCTCATGTATTATATAAATTTAAGAAAGAAGAACCATATACAATTACTAAAGAAGATGAAGGATTATGGGTTATTTCAGGTAAAGAAATAGAGAAGATATTTAAAATGACTAAATTCTCATCTGAAGAAGCTGTATATAAATTCGCTAAGAAATTAAAAAGAATGGGAATAGATGATAAATTAAGAGAAATGGGAGCTGAAGTTGGAGATCAAGTAAGAATTTTAGACTTCTATTTTGATTATAAAGATTAGGTGGTTTTATGATAACAATTAGTACATTTAATATTCAAAATGATATAAAAAATTATTCAAAAGATAAATGTAATGAAATTATTAAATATTTAAATAATAATAAAATAGATATACTTAACCTACAGGAAGTATATTCTTTTTTAGATAGAGATTTATCTAGAAATATAGAATCTTTAAATTATAAAATGTTTGGTAAATATAGATTCTTTTTTAAGAGAATATTTAATCGTATTAATGAAAAAACACCTATAATTACAAGATATAATGTAATTAGTTATAAAACATATAATTTACCTTTTTTACCATCTACATTAAAAAGAATAATGACTAAAGTAGAAGTTGAAATAGATGGTAAAATAGTATCTATTTATAATACTCATTTAGATTATATGTTAGATATTACTAAGAAAAGACAATTAAAAAGAATATATAAAATTATAAGTAAAGATAATAATCCTATTATTTTAACTGGTGATTTTAATTTAAAGAATAATAATGATATATTTAATAATTTTATAGATAAATTAAAAAATATTAATATTAATCATATAGATGTATTAGATAATACTTGGAAGCCTTCTAAGTATCATAGAGCTATTGATCATGTATTTTTATCTGATGATTTTGTATTAAAAAATAAAAAAATAGTTAAAAATATTGATATTAGTGATCATTATCCTATATTGATGAATATTGATTTTAAGTAAATTTTTTATTTACTTTTACAAATAATTAATTTAAAATATTTGGCAAGGGGATACATATGGAGATAAGTATACATAATAGGAAAGACAAAATAGTACATTTTTTAGAAGAATACCCTGATATATTTACTGATATAGAGAAAAGATATATTATGTGTTATGCTGATGCACTTGATAAAGAAAAATTAATACCTGATATTATTAGAGAGGTATATGATGAATTAAGTGTTATTCCAGATGAAAATAATATATATATAGGATTTATAAATCTGATTTCAGAAATATATGATATAAAGGATAAAAAGATTTTAGAAATTGGTGGAGGAGTTTTACCTAGATTAGGTAAAAGAATTTCTACGGTTTTAGATACGGGTAAAATAGTTGTTTATGATCCTAGACTTAGTCATTATGAACAAAGTACTGATAAAATGAGGCTAGTGAAAAAAGAATTTAGACGTGATAGTAGTATAGATGATGCAGATTTAATAATTGGTTTAATGCCATGTGAAGCTGCTGAAGTTATTGTTGATAGTGCTATTACTAATAATGTTGATTTTGTACTAGCTTTATGTGAAGGTGGATTTCATGGGGATGAATATGATTTTTATGAATCTCCAGAGGAATGGATAAATAGTATGATAATTTATACTAGACGAGAAGTTGAAAATAAAGGTATGGGACAACTAAAAATAAAATCACTTGAAAAATATGGAAGCCCATATCCTGTTATTTATAACGATAGAGGGTAGGTGATTTTATGGAACTTGATAAGATTATAAAGATTCTTATTAAGAATTCATGCATAACAGCTTTTGAATTAAACAAATTAGGTTATATTGATGAGGATATAACAGAATTAATCAACGATGGTTATTTAAGGAGAAAAGAAAGGGGAGTATATGTACTTGGAAAAGTAGACGTATGGGTTTCTTATGCACAAGCAGTAAATGACAGAAAACCTGAATTTTCTAAAGAAATAATTGATTATTGTAATTTAATTAGTGAAAAAAATGTTACTCCATATTATGAAAAATTAGAACAAGCAATTCATGATGAAAACCGTTTTGATATAATTTCTAATTATAGATTAATTGATTCAGTATTATCTAAAGATGAAAAAGGTTCTAAAAACAGTAATTTCTATTTATTATTATTAAGTTTATTATATGATATACCAGATGAATATAAAGATAGAATAAATGCAATGCAATTAGAAGATATTCGTGTAGATGGAAATAATGATTTAATAGATTTAGAGAATATTTTAAGAGAACATATATATTTTAAAGCTTTTCATGAAGCTAAAATAATATTTAAGAAAAGAGTTTCTATGCAAGATAAATTTAGTCTTGAAGATAAAATAGAAAAAGATCTAATATATGCAGTTATAGAAAAATATAATAATTTAAAGAAACAAACTATAGAGTTTATTGAAGATAATAAATATAGAAAATTATTATCTGTATTAGAAAAAGAAGATGAGAAGAATTTCTTAAATTCAAAAGATAGTTTTTTATTAAAAGTAATAGTTGATTATTTAAATATAGAAAAATCTAAACAAGTTCCTGTAATAAAAGGAGTTTCTGGAAGTACTTTTAATGCTATTAGTAATAATGATTATAGAAAAGCATTAGAATATATGGAAGCTTATAGAACTTCTAAAAATATTAATTATGATGATACTTTATATATGATGCTTATTAAGATTAATGAATTAATTGATACTTTTGAAAAATCTACTGATGAGAAAATTGAAAAGGTAGAAGAAAAAATAGTAGTAGAAGCATCTAAGAAAGATAAGTCTAAAAAGGTTATTGAAACTAAAAAAGAAGAAAAAATAGTAGTAGA
>CACZQV010000023.1 GCA_902783435.1 uncultured Erysipelotrichaceae bacterium
AAAGACATATGCGGATGTAGTTTAATGGTAGAACCTCAGCCTTCCAAGCTGACTACGTGGGTTCGATTCCCATCATCCGCTCCATATTTGAAATCAGACTTATCGAAAGATAGGTCTTTTTTTTTGAAAATCACGAACCACACGTAGTCATCTTGCGAAGGTTCTACCATTAAAACTACAAAAAGTACTCTAACTTTTCTTTTTTTCGTTAATAATATATATGAAAGGAGAGAAGAATATGACTAAGATACAAGATGGTTATCAAAACGAATTTTTATTTGTACTTGAATTTAATAATAAAAAAATAAAAGAATTAAATCCGTTACTACGAGAAGTAATAGATGATATATTTCCAAATGTAGATGAAGAAACAGTATTAAAGGCATGGAAAAATCATGTTAATAATCAAAAAGGAGATATAATTATTAGAATAGGAGAACAATATAGATCTATTAGTATAAAAAAAGGGAGTAGAAACTCCGTTCATTTAGAAAATATAGAAGCTTTTAAAGTACTTTTAAAAGAATCAGGTATAGATGATAAAATAATATATTATTATGAATTATTTCATTATGGAATAGATAGATTTAATAATAAAAAAATACTAAGTTCCGAAGAATACTGTAAAAAGAATAAAAGAAAAATAAAAAAGTTAAATAAAGCACTCTCAACATTAAACATAGAATCAATAGTAGATAGGTTTATACTTCGTGGAAATAATGGAAAATATAGAGTAGAAGGAATAATATTTGGTACTCCTAAAGATTTTTTATGGATTAATAGAAGAGGAGTACTACAAGTAATAAAAGATAGTATCAAAAAAGAATCGAGTACCATACATATAGGCTGTTTATATATTCAACCATTAAATAGATGTATAAATGGAAATAAAAAATATGAATGGTGTAGAGATTATGTTCAAATAAAATGGTATTCATTATTTGACGATATTATTAAATATAAAAATGATATTGTACAAAAAAACAACTGAATATCAGTTGCTTTTTTATTTTAAATGTAATAAACCACTGTGTAGAACCAAGCGATTATTATAATGATTGATATTACTAATCTAATACATGATATTATTACACCAGCTATGGCAAGACCTTTATTCTTACCACCATTCTTATTTGCATTAGAAATACCAATTGCAGATAAAATAAGTCCAATAATATTAAGTCCAAATATAGCACATATAAAACCGGCTATCGCAATACCATTGTCACTTTCACTAATAGTTGATGTTGAATCAGTAGTAGACACAGTAATTACTTCTTCACCAATCTTTAGACCACAACTAGGACAAAATTTATCGTCACCAGTTAGTTTTCTTCCACACTCAGTACAAAAAGCCATTAACTTCACGTCCTTTCATTATATTTTTATTATAACATATAAAATTTAAACTTTAGTAATTAATTCTATTAAAAGACATGATTAATTGCGGATTAAAAGGAATAGAAGTATATCATTCAAGTCATTCTAAAGAAGAAATGAATTTATATTTGGAAATAGCTAAAGAATATAATTTATTAATTAGTGGTGGAAGTGACTATCATGGTAAAGCAACTAAACCAGATATTGAAATAGGTACAGGTAAAAATAAAAAGACTATCTCTATTAGATGAAATATATAAAAAAAGATAATTATTTAATTATCTTTTTTATATTGTACTTAATAACTTTATCCATCTTAGGATCAGCTAAAAAATATTTATCAGTACTGCTTTCAAATAATATATATAGATATCCATCTTTATAAAACATACCTTCAGCCATAGGAGGTATTTTTATAGTTTTATAATGATTCTTTTTATTAAAACTAGACATATCTTTATAAATACTTAAATTAGAATTAACTAAGAAAGTAAAAGATTGTGTAAATCCAACTTTACCATCAGGAAATATAGCCATACCTTGAACAGCCTTAGGAAGGGATTTAACAATATCAGGTTTATTAAAATCAATATTATCTTTTAATTCATAACCATTAAGTTTAGGAACACCACCATCTACATCATAAAATGGTTTTAAATAGAATTCTCCGATCCATAAAGTATTATCATCAAAATAACAAAAATCTCCTCTTATAGGTAGTTTAATCTCTTCAATGGGTTTAATACTACCTTTCTTAGTATTAATAATATCATCTAAATTATAAATATCTAATTCATAATCATTACTAATCCATACTTTGTCATCATCAGTAGTAATACCACCAACATGTTTAGTACTATTAGTTCCATCTTTATTTATAAGTTTTAAATCTTTTATTAATTTACCACTCTTAAAATCAATAACAAATACTTTACTCACATCTTTAGAATAAGATGTTTGAAGCACTATATTATATTTTTTAGAATAACTTAATCCTTGTGGTACATATTTATTTCTATTGCCATAAACTTTAAATGTTTCTTCATAATTACTTCTAGTTACAAAATATCCAATATTTATTCTTATATAATCAATTATAAATATTAATAATAATCCTAATATTACTAGTATAAAAACTTTAAAAAATTTATTTAACTTCTTCACATACTTCACCAATTCAATTATAACACAAAAAAAGAACCTAAAAAATAGGCTCATTAAACACAACAATTAAAATATATCTAACTATAGTAATTATACATGTAATTATAAATAAAACAGGAAATGGTTTTATTTTTAATGGTTTAATATATCTATCTATAAAAAATAAAATAAATGTTAGCCACCAAAATACACATGAATAATTATAATGAAGTGATTTTAATATATCACCTTTAAATAAAGCTATTGTTGCGCGTGTTAATCCACATCCTGGACAATCTACATGAAATAGAAGTTTAATAGGACAAGTAATTCCAAATATTAACTCCATGCAAATCACATAGATTAAAACAATAATTATTGGTATTATACTTACTTTTAAATCTTGTTTTAGTTTTGCCATAATTATCTGTTCATATTACTAAAAAATTCAAATGAAGTAACACTAACTCCACCAATTATGAATAAAATAGTAAAAAGAATTGCCGTAATTATAAATACACAAAAATATGATCTAGCAAAGTTTTTTAAGTTAACATTCTTAGTACCACCAAATGAAAATACCAATAAAAGAATAAACCCAACACATGGTATGGCAAATAATAATTGATATCCAAAATATCCCCACATACTAATTGGTCTATATTCTTCAGGAATGTTAATTATTTTATTCTCATCCATAACACATCCACCTTTCTATATTTAAAATAGCACATAGAAAAAAAATAGTAAATAAAAAAATGTATTTCTACATTTTTTCATATTTTCTTATATATTTTAAAGTTTGCCCTTCACTACAAGGTCTACCTGTATTAAAAGATAAATCATTAGTAATAAAACTATTATTCAAAGCTTTATCTCTATATAAATAATTATTTATATCTTCTATAGTTTGAAGAGAATCTTCAATAGATTTATCCCATAAATCATCAAAAGAATCTTTATATTTTTCTCCAGTTTCTGGATCACTCCAAGTCTTATTATTTAAATTCAAATATGGAAGAACTCTTTCTACATTTTTATCATACATAATATTACCCATATTACTTAATTTAATAATAATAGGAGCAATACCCATCATATTTCTTCTTACTAATAAATCATATAAAGAAGTATTTAAAATACCTATACTATATTTTAAAGACTCATGATGAGAATTATATACTTTTTCATAAAGTTTATTTATTGCTTCTTTTAATTTCTTATTACTTAAAAAGAACTTACGATAATAAACTAATTTATCTTTCCCATATTTTTTAATTATATAGTCATCAATCCAATTTTCTACTAAACCATGAGGTTTAAATTTATGTTTAGCTTCCATATCTTCAGTAACATAATAAATAAGTGGATGCATAACAACATCTAATACATAGTGATCTATTTGCCCGTATAAGAATGCCATAGATTCAGGATCATTATATAATTTATTTTTTTTAAAACTTTTAATCATAGTTTCAAAATACTCTTTTACTTTATTAGCATGTTGATAATCAAATACTTTATAATCAGTAGTTATTAAAGCATCAGGTCCCATACAAAAAGACTTTAAATCCTCATCTTTAATCTCTATTACTTTTTCAATATCAGTAAGTATAGTTTCTCCATGAATAGAGTGAGTTCTATAATTAGGCATAATACCCCTTCTTTCACAACAAGAATATTCTATATCAACATATAAAATATGTAAATAAAAAAGTAATATTTACACATATTTTTAAACTTGTTTATTGACATAAAACATTATTGCTTTTATTATTAATATAGAATAGATAATAGGAGTAGCATATGAATATAAAAAAAATAATTATTTTAGTAACAATTCTTTTTATTCCGAGTATTTCAGTAAAAGCATATGAACTATGTACTCCTAGTGAAGAATACTTAAAATATCAAAAATTATCAGAAGAAGAAAAAGCTAAATATATAGAACCAGTATATTGTAGTGAAATAATGAATAAAAATAATAAAAGTTTAAATAGTAAATTAAGAAGTAGTATATTTCCAAAAGTATATGCATCTACTTCTGATTCTAGTTATAATTCATATCAAAATAATATAGCTACATCTCCAAAAAATCAATTTCAAACAGGATTATGTTGGGATTTTGCCAGTATTTCTACTGTAGAAGCAAACGCTAGAAAAAAAGGTTTAGGAACATTAGATTTAAGTGAAGCTCATCTAGCTTATTCATTAGTTGCGGATACATATAGTAATAATGATGATAAAAAAGGAAAATATAATACGACAGTAGCTGATGGTGGAAAAATAGTATATGCACCAACATATTATTTTAATGGATATGGACAATTAAATGAAAATGAACTTAGCTTTACATCATCACTTACAAACGATACAAATGACTTAAAAAAAATAACTTCAAGTACTTATAAAAAAGGAAGAAGTATTATTACTTTAGATAACTATTATTTAGATAATTTTAATAGTAGTGGAGCATGTACAAATAGTGATATTTCAACAATAAAAGCAAATATTATGAAAAATGGTGCAGTCTTAGGACAAATGTACATGGATCAAGATTTATTTAAAGATGTAAATGAAAACTACTATATATCAAAAGAAAGTGATGCAGAGTTTACAAACCATGCTATTACAATAATTGGTTGGGATGATACAGTATCTAAGAGTAAATTTAATAATGCAACTAGAGATGGAGCATGGATTATTAAAAACTCCTGGGGAACTGATTGGAGTGATGATGGTTTCTTCTACATATCATATGATGATGAACATATTTGTACTCTAACGGCTAACTATGAAGTATCAAATAGTAATAATTATGAGTATACTTATAAATCATCAGATCTTGTAGGAGTACCACTATTAACATTAAAAAATAATATGTATATTGCTTCAAAGTTTACTAAACAAGAATTAAATAATAAAGAATTAATAAATAGAATAAGTTTCACAGTAGGTGAAAACATGACTTATAAAGTATATATATCTAAAGATAATACTTTAAATGATAAAACTAAATGGATTGAATTAACTACAGGTACAAGTTCTTTATATGGAATTAAATCAGTAGATTTAGAAAATATCGAAATAGAAGATGACTTCACAATTATTTTAGAAGTAAATATACCATCTAGTAAAATATCATCAATATTTACAACTTGTGATTACTATGATGATAATGATTACCTAACTTTTAATACTAATCAAAACTTTATTTCAAGCAATGGTACTAGTTGGGATGATATGACAAATATAAATGGTTCTATTAAGTGTCAACCTAATATATATGTATATACAAAACAATCTCCTAAAATAGATATAGGAGAACCTATTCAAGATGGAAATACTACTAGTATAGAAATAAATACAGTAAATGTTAATACAGAAAATATTGATTTTATAGTAAAAAATAAAAATGGAGAAGATATATCTCAACATTTTCAAATAGTACCAGATTATGAAAATAATAAACTAGATATAGTTAGTGATAATACAGTAGATGGAGAATTTACTTGTGTAATAAATTATGAAGGTATAGAAAAAGAAATAAACTTTGTATTACAAGAAAATATTTCGTTAAAAGATACTACTAATATGAAAATAGAAAATAACAATATATATGTAGTTATTCCAAGTACAGAAAACTTTAATTATCAAAGTTTTATAAGTAATTTAAATATAGAAAATACTTCAGTAACAACATATGATTCTAGTAATACTAATGTAAGTAATGATAATTCTTTATTAGGAACAGGGTCAAAAGTAGAAACTAATAATAATGAGTATAATATTATTGTAGTAGGGGATGCTACTGGTGATGGTACAATAGATTCAGGAGATTTATTAGGAGTAGTAAAACATTTAAAAAACAAATCTAGATTGAACGAAAAACAAGGATTAGCTGCAGATTGTAATTATGATGAATCAATAGATTCAGGAGACTTACTAACAATAGTTAAGTATTTAAAGAAAAAAGGAACAATAAATATTAAGGAGTGATAATATGAAAAGAAAAAAACAAAGAAAGCTATATTTATATTTAATTTTAATTTTAGGTTTAACAATAGGATTTGCCTTACTTAGTACTACTTTATATATTAATGGTACTGCCTCAATAAAATCTAGTCAGTGGAATATTTTTTGGGATGAAGAATCTATAGAAGAAACTACAGGTAGTGTAGAAGCTACAACACCAGCAGAAGTAACAGGAACAAAAAACGATACTATTGAGTTTACAGTAGATTTAGAATTACCAGGAGATTTCTATGAATTTACTATTGATGCCAAAAATACAGGTTCAATAGATGGTGCTATATCAGATTTTAATACTGAAGTATTTGAAGAAGATGGAACAACTTCAACTACATTACCAAGTTATTTAAAATTTAGTGTTAAATATGATGATGGAACAGAACCAAAAGCAGGAGATATACTAGCAAAAACTAATGGAACAAAAAAATATAGAGTAAGAGTAGAATTTGATAGTGAAGCTACTACAATTCCATCTACTGCTGAAAAATATGTAATTAAATATCATGTTGATTATGGACAATATAAAGAAGAAACAACAACAGTAGATGAAGGTCCAGTAACAATTACTGCTAGTAAAACAACTGCACAAAAGAATGAAGAAGTAAAAGTAACAGTAACTGCTACAGATGTAGCAGCATGGAACTTACATTTATCAGGAGCTATTGTAAGTGATGAATTTGTAGGAGCTAACTTAGATGGAGATGGAGAAAATACTACAGTTTCAAGAGAATTTACATTAGATACATCTACAGCTGGAGAAAAAGTAATTACTTTAACTGGAGATGTAACAGATGAAGATAATCATAAAACTATGATTAATAAAACAATCACAATAACAGTAACAGAATAGACTCGTAAGAGTCTTTTTTTTGACTAAAAGACAAAAATATGGTATAATATGTAGTCATTAAGGGGGAATTATAATGACAAATATAAAGGATTTAAATCTTTCACCTGAAACATATAAAATATTAGCTGATAATGGTATAAAAACAATAGAAGGATTATCTAAATTTTCTGAAGATGAATTACTACGTCTAAAACCATATGATTATTGTTTTAATCCAAGCTATGAGATGATAAAAGAAATAAAAACGAATTTATGTTTACTTGGTTTATCATTAGAATCGAATCATGAAGAAAGAATATTAGATACAGAAAAAAGAATAGTAGAATTAAATCTACCTGGAGTTACGATAGAAAGATTAAAAAGAAACCGTGTAGTAACAACAGGTGTGCTTTCAACACTTGATGAGAAAGACTTTTCTAGAATGTATAGAATAGGTAAAGGAACACTAAATAATATTAAAAAAGTTCTTCCGTTAGAAAATGATAAGATTAAGAAAATAAATCATAAAGATATGATCTTAAAAGATTTAACACAAGAAGAAACAAAATATTATGAAAAACAAAATAAAATAGTAGAAGCAAATATTGCAGAAGAAAAAAGAAAATACTTAGAAACTGAAAAACAAAAAAGAGAAAACATTCATAGAAGAGAATTATTATTAGAAATGAATGCTAATGAATTATATATACCAAGTCCAGTATTAAAAAATGGTAAAACTATCACAACTTTTAGATTAAAAGATATTATATTTATAGATAAAGAAGATATAAAAAATAGTTTTGAAATAGAAAATGAAATATCTAAATTAGGCATTGAAGGTTTACATCTTGGAATGAATACAAAAGATGTTTTAAAATTAGTTGTATCTGAAATGGATTTAAAGAAAGTAGAAGAATACAAATTAGATAGACACATTGAAGAATTAAGAGCAATAGAAAAAATATATGAAGAAAAACAAAAAAATTATGTTTTAAATGAAGAATTAAAAACTAATAAAAATTTAGTTGAATATTTAGAAAATTTAATAAAAGAAAATGAAATGTTAAGAGAAGAAAATGATAAATATAAAGCTATGATAAATGAAAAAATATCAGAAACAGGATCATCTAAAAAATAAAAGAACATTATTGTTCTTTTTTCTTTGTATTGATATAATATTTTTATTGGAGGTACTTATATGTATATAAATAATAAAATATTAATTGGTAAGAGTGAAGATAAAGAATTAGCTATTTTATTAAATAAAGCTAATCGTCATGGATTAATCACAGGAGCAAGTGGTTCAGGTAAAACTATTACTTCTAAAGTAATGGCTGAATCTTTCTCAGATGCAGGTATTCCTGTATTTATGGCTGATGTTAAAGGTGATATGGCTGGTACTGCACTTCAAGGTGAAGCAAATGAAAATGTTGATTCTAGAGTACAAAAACTAGGATTAGAAGGATTTGAATATAAAGCATTCCCAGTAAAATTTTGGGATATATTTGGAAATTTCGGACATCCAGTAAGAACATCAATTGATTCAGTAGGACCTGAAATATTATCTATGATGTTAGGACTATCTGAAGCTCAAGAAGGAGTTTTAACAGTAGTATTTAAAATTGCCCAAGATAATGGATGGAAATTAGATGATGTAAAAGATTTAAGATTATTACTTCAATATGTAGGAGATAATAGAGAAAAATTTACTACAGCTTATGGTAATGTAACTACTCAATCAGTAGGAGTTATTCAAAGATGTTTACTAGCATTAGAAAATCAAGGAGCAGATAAATTCTTTGGACAACCTGAACTTGATATAAATGATTTTCTATCAGTAGATGCTAATGGTAAAGGTACTATTAATATCTTACATGCTGTAGAATTATTTGAGTCACCTGATTTATTTGCATCATTCTTATTATGGATTTTAACAAGTCTTTATACTAAGATGCCTGAAGTGGGTGACTTAGATAAACCTAAAATGGTATTCTTCTTTGATGAAGCACATTTATTATTCAATGGAATGGCTCCATATCGTTTAAAAAGAATAGTACAAGTAGTTAGATTAATAAGATCTCGTGGTATTGGGTTATATTTCATATCTCAAAGCCCTGCAGATATTCCAGGTGAAATAATAGCTCAATTAGGTAATCGTGTACAACATACCTTAAGAGCTTATACACCAACAGAATTAAAAACAGTTAAAACAGCAGCAGATGCCTTTAGAGCAAATCCTAAATTTAATACATATGATGAAATCTTAGCACTAGGTACTGGTGAAGCTTTAATCAGTTTCCAAAATGAAAATGGTGAACCAGAAATAGTAGAAAAAGCAACTATTCTTCCACCACAAAGTAAAATGGGAACAATAGATGAAATAACTAGAAATAAAATAATTAATTCATCTAATATTTTAGGTAAATATGATGAAGCAGTAGAAAGAGATTCTGCATATGAAGCACTAGACGCTATGGTAAAAGAACAAATAGAATTAGAAGAAGCAGAAAAACAAAAAATAGCTGAAGAAAAACAAAGATTAGCTGATGAAAAAGAAAAAGAAAAACAAGCTAAAATAGAAGAAAAAGCTAAAAAAGAAGAAGAACGTTTAGCTGAAAAGAAAAAACGTGAAGCAGAAAAAGCTAAAAAGAATAGTCTAGAATATAAGATGGGTAAAAAAGTTGCTAACGCAGCTACTAATAAATTAATTAATAAAGGATTAAATGCCTTATTCAAAGGAATATTCAAATAAAGAAGAGTAATCTTCTTTTTTTATGTTATACTA
>CACZQV010000024.1 GCA_902783435.1 uncultured Erysipelotrichaceae bacterium
ATTAAAAAAGTAGGAGAATGTAATATTATATTTTCCAACTCAGATATCATCATTAAAGGTGAGGAAGACTTAAAAAAACTTTCATCAGACATAAATAAAGATATTGTAGTAGTAGGTCCTACTATTGATGAACATGGTGTAATTAATAGAGGTTGGCATCTACCATCAACTAATAAGGAAATACTATTCAATATTGCGCTTTTAAGCCGTTATTTTAAAAAGAAATTTTTAAACTATAAAGAATCAGATTATAAAGATGATATTACATATGTAGATGTAGTATCAGGATGTTTCTTTTTAGTAGATTCAAAATTTCTAGTGGAGAATGATTACTTTGATGAAAATACTTTTCTTTACTATGAAGAACAAATTTTTGCTACAAAAGTAAAAAATAAAAATAAAAAAGAAATAATAGATAACAAAGTAACTATTATCCATGATCATTCAGTATCTATTGATAAAAGTATTAAAAGAGTAAATAAACATAAGATTATGAAAAAAAGTCAAAGATACTACTGTAAAGCTTATCAAAAAGCTAATTTTATTCAAATGGGATTATTATATATAACTGATTATCTTTATAGAGGATTATTATATATAAGATGCCTAATAAGGAGGTAAAATGAAAGGAATTATTTTAGCAGGAGGATCTGGAACAAGATTATATCCAATCACAGAAGGTATTAGTAAACAATTAATGCCTATCTATGATAAACCAATGATATTTTATCCGTTAGCTACTTTAATGTTAGCTGGGATAAAAGATATATTAGTAATTACTACACCTGAAGATCAAGCACAATTTAAAAAATTATTAAAAGATGGAAAACAATTTGGAATTAATATTGATTATGTTGTTCAACCATCACCAGATGGACTTGCACAAGCATTTATTTTAGGAGAAGAATTTATTGGGGACGACACAGCCGCTATGATACTAGGAGATAACATTTTCTATGGAAATGGATTTAATCAAAATCTAGAGCGTGCAATGAAAAATGCTGAAGAAGGTTACGCAACTATTTTTGGTAATCAAGTAAAAGATCCAGAAAGATTTGGTATTATGGAACTTGATAAAAATAATAATGTTTTATCAGTAGAAGAAAAACCACAAAATCCAAAATCTAATTATGCAATCACAGGACTTTATTTCTATCCAAAAGGAGTATCAACTAAGGCAAAAGAAATTACTCCATCAGCAAGAGGAGAATTAGAAATAACTACACTTAATGATATGTATCTACAAGATAATTTATTAAAAGCAGAATTATTAGGTGATGAATTTACTTGGTTTGATACAGGTACATTTGATAGTCAATTAGATGCTGCTAATATGATTAAATCAATTGAAACTAATAAAGATAAAGTTATTTGTTGTCCAGAACAAATTGCTTATTATAAAAATTGGATAACAAAAGAACAATTACAAGAAAGAGCTAATTTACTAAAGAAAAATACATATGGAGAATATCTACAAAAAGTAGTAGATGAAACAAAATAAGGAGAAAAATATGGATATTAAAAACTTTGAAAAGGGTAGAGTTGACGAAAAGTGTGTAGATTTCAAATCAAATATTATAGAAACTAATCTAGCAGATTGTTATATTATTGAAGAAAATAGATTTGGTGATGATAGAGGATATTTCACATCAGTAACAAAAAAGCAATTAGAAGCTTTAGATTTTAAAGGATTTTATCAAAAATCTGAATCAATGTCAGCAAAGGGTACAATTAGAGGATTACATTTTCAAAAAGATCCATATTGCCAAGCAAAAGTAGTTAGTTGTACTAAAGGTGCGGTTTTAGATGTAGTAGTAGATATGAGAAAAGATTCTCCTACATATGGACAATATACTGCTGTAGAATTAACTCCAGAAAATGGAAGAATGCTATATGTTCCAAGAGGTTATGCACATGGATTTTTAGCTTTAACAGATAATGCTACATTTAATTATATGGTAGATAATGAATATGCACCTCGTACTGAAGGTGGAGTACTTTGGAATGATCCAGCTATTAATATTCCATGGGAAGAATTCTTTGAAAAATATGGTATAGATAAACCATTATTATCAGATAAAGATAGAGATAGAATTCCACTTTCTGAAGCAGACATCAAATTCTTAAGAAGACCAAAAAGATACCTAGTAACAGGATTTAATGGACAATTAGGTTATGATATCGTAAGAGAATTAAATGCTAGAGGAGAATATGAAGTTCTAGCTATAGATAAAGATGAAATGGACATTACTGATAAAGAAAGTGTAATGAAAATAGTAAAAGCATATCATCCAGATGTAATATTCCATTGTGCTGCATGGACTGCAGTAGATAAAGCAGAAGATGATACAAAGAATCCTGAAACAGGATTATCATTAAAAGATCTTTGTGAAAAAGTTAATGTAGAAGGAACTAAAAATATCGCAGATGCATCAATCGAAGTAGGTGCAAAACTAGTTTATATGTCTACTGATTATGTATTTGATGGAGAAAAATCTCTTGATGAATTATATAAAGAAGAAGATACTCCAAATCCAAAGAGTGTTTATGGAGATACAAAGTATAGAGGTGAAGAAGAAGTAAGAAGAAATCCAAATCACTTCATAACTCGTATTTCATGGGTATTTGGAATTAATGGAAATAACTTCATTAAAACAATGTTAAAATTAGCAGATAAATATCCTGAATTAAAAGTAGTAAATGATCAAATTGGTTCACCTACATATACTGTAGATTTAGCTAAATTACTAGTAGAAATGGCTGAAACAAATAAATATGGAACATATCATGTTAATAATGAAGGATATTGTTCATGGGCTGAATTTGCTAAATACATAATGGAATCAAACGATAAAGATACAATAATTAATCCAGTTACTACAGAAGAATATTATGAAGGAAAAGATATGTCTAAAATCGCATATCGTCCAAGAAACTCTAAATTAGATAAATCTAAATTAGAAGAAGAATTCTATAGATTACCATCATGGCAAGATGCTACAGATAGATACTGTAAAGAATTAAAAAAATCTAAAAAATGGTGGTTAGAAAATTTATAAAATAAAGGAGAATTTATGAAATTTTTAATAACAGGTGGGGCAGGATTTATTGGAAGTAATTACTGTCACTACGTAGTAGAAAAATATCCTGAAGATAAGTTTGTATGTTTAGATGCACTAACTTATGCAGGAAACTATAATAATATTAAAAGTCTAGAAGGAAAAGACAATTTTAAATTTGTACATGGAGATATTACTGATAGAGATTTAGTTGATAAACTATTTGCAGAAGAAAAGTTTGATGTAGTAATTAACTTTGCTGCAGAGAGCCATGTAGATAATTCAATTAAAAATCCAGGTATCTTCTTAACTACAAATATTATTGGTACACAAGTTTTAATGGATGCATCACTTAAATATGGTGTAAAAAGATACCATCAAGTATCAACAGATGAAGTATATGGAGATCTTCCATTAGATAGACCAGATTTACTATTTACAGAAGATACACCAATACATACTTCTAGTCCATATTCATCATCTAAAGCAGGTGCAGATCTTTTAGTTGGTGCATACCATAGAACATTTGGATTACCAACTACAATTAGTAGATGTTCTAATAACTATGGACCATATCAATTTCCAGAAAAACTAATTCCAGTAATTTTCTCAAAAGCCATTAAAGATGAAAAAGTACCAGTATATGGAACTGGAGAAAACGTAAGAGACTGGATTCATGTACATGATCATAATGTCGGAGTTGATTTAATAGTTAGAAATGGTAAAGTAGGAGAAGTATATAACTTAGGAGGACACTCTGAAAGAACTAACCTTACTGTTGTAAAAACTATTTTAAAACAATTAGGAAAATCTGAAGACTTAATAGAATTTGTATCTGATAGAAAAGGTCATGACTTACGTTATGCAATAGATTCTACTAAAGTAGAAAAAGAATTAGGTTGGGAAAGAACATATAATTTCGAAGATGGAATTAAAGAAACAATAGATTGGTATTTAAATAATCAAGATTGGGTAGAAAATATCCTATCAGGAGAATATAAAGAAGCTTATAAAGATTAAGCTTTTTTATTTTTGACTAAATAATAATAATTTGTTATTATCAATATAGATAGTAGGGGATGATAACATGAAAAAAACTTTATTATTATTAACACTTTTATTATTTCTAATGCCATATATAGTAAAAGCAGAAGAAAATACAATGATATATATAGACTATCCCCAAGTAAATGAGGAAAAAGAAAATACTCTAAAAATCCAAGGATGGTATCTAACTAAAGAATCTAATACACAATTAGAAATATATGTAGATGATGAAAAACAAGAAGGAATAGAAAGAGTAGAGAGAAAAGGAATCTTTGACATCATAAAAGACTATGGAGATAGTAGTACAAATGAAAAACCAGGATATTATAA
>CACZQV010000025.1 GCA_902783435.1 uncultured Erysipelotrichaceae bacterium
CAGGAACAGGTAAAACTTTACTTGCTAAAGCTGTTGCTGGTGAAGCTAATGTTCCATTCTATTTTATAAGTGGATCTGATTTTGTTGAATTATTTGTAGGTGTTGGTGCAAGTCGTGTTCGTGATATGTTCCAACAAGCTAAGAGAAATGCTCCATGTTTAATATTTATTGATGAAATTGATGCAGTAGGTAGACAACGTGGTACTGGTTTAGGTGGAGGACATGATGAAAGAGAACAAACTTTAAACCAATTACTTACTGAAATGGATGGTTTTGGAGAAAATGAAGGAATAATTATTATTGCTGCTACTAATAGACCTGATGTATTAGATCCTGCATTACTTCGACCAGGAAGATTTGATAGACAAGTTACAGTTAATTTACCTGATGTAAGAGGACGTGAAGAAATACTTGGTGTTCATGCTAAGAATAAGATTTTAGCAGAAGGCATTACATTAAAGAATTTAGCTAAACGTACTCCAGGATTTAGTGGTGCTGATCTTGAAAACTTATTAAACGAAGCTGCTTTACTTGCAGTTAGAAGAAATAAAGAAGAAATAACTATGAGTGAAATTGATGAAGCAACAGATAGAGTTCTTATGGGACCTGCTAAAGTTAGTCATAAATATAGTGAAGATGATAGAAAACTTGTTGCTTATCATGAAGCTGGACATGCAGTTATAGGTTTAAAATTAAAACATGCTAGTGATGTACAAAAGGTTACTATCATTCCTCGTGGTTCTGCTGGTGGATATAATATGATGGTTCCTAGTGAAGAAAAATTATGTTCAACTAAGACTGATTTATTAGAAGAAATTACAGGATTACTTGGTGGTAGAACTGCAGAAGAAATTACATTTGGAGAAATTACTACTGGAGCTCATAATGACTTTGAAAAAGCTACTAAGATTGTTAGAGCTATGGTTACTGAGTATGGTATGAGTGATTTAGGACCTCTTCAATTTGAACAACAAGCAGGAAGTGTATTCCTTGGTCGTGATTATAATAAGAGTCAACATTTCTCTAATGAAGTTGCTAATGAAATAGATATGGAAATGAGAAGAATCATTGATGAATGTCATAAGAAAGCAACAGATATTATTAAAAAGAATAAGAGCTTATTAAAACTTATTGCAGAAACTTTATTAGAATATGAAACTTTAACTAAGGAACAAATTGATTATTTAGTAGAACATGGTGAAATGCCTAAGGAAGAAGAAGATAAATTAGAATCTTTATCTATTACTAAATTAAGAAAGATAGCTACTGATAAAGGTATAAAAGATGCAGATAAGATGAATAAAGCTGAATTATTAAAAGAATTAGGAACTTTCTAATTCTTTTTTTCTTGAAAAATATAAAAAATATACTATAATATAGCTAGAGGAGTGAGAATATGGCTAAGATTAATAAAGAAAAATTAAAGAAAGTCAAACAAAAGGGTTCAGGTTTTTTTGGAGAATTTAAAGAATTTATATTACGCGGAAATGTAATGGATATGGCTATCGGTGTTATCATTGGTGGTGCATTTCAAGGAATCGTTACAGCTTTAACAAATGATTTCATTAATCCATTAATTAATGGTATTGGTGGAGCAGAAGTTGGTGGTACTATTAAAATCTACGGAGGACAAGTTCTTCGTTATGGAGATTTTATTACTGCAATAATTAATTTCTTAATAATGGCATTAGTACTATTTGTTTTATTAAAAATAGTAAATGGTATTATGACTGCTGGTAAGAAAAAAGAAGAAAAAACACCAGAAATTGTTAAATCTGATGAAGTAAAACTACTAGAAGAAATAAGAGATTTATTAAAAAAACAAAAATAGTAGTTAAACGATTCCTTATGGAGTCGTTTTTTCTTGTTTAATTTGTAATTTTATTATATACTATCATGTGTTTAGAAAAGGGATTATTATGGAATGGAATATAGGAAATGTAAAAATTAAGAATCAGGTTGTACTTGCGCCTATGGCTGGAGTTTGTAATTCTGCATATAGAAAGATATGTAAAGAAATGGGTTGCGGGTTAGTTTATGCTGAAATGGTTAGTGATAAGGCTATTACTTTTAGTAATAAAAAGACACTTGATATGCTTTATATGGAAGAGGAAGAGAGACCACTTACTCAACAGATATTCGGTAGTGATAAAGATTCTTTTGTTGAAGCAGCCAAGTATATCTATGAAAATATGAAACCTGATATTATTGATATTAATATGGGATGTCCTGTTCCTAAAGTGGCAGTTAGAGCTCAAGCTGGTAGTGCACTTTTAAAAAATCCCGATAAAATATATGATATAGTTAAAGCAGTAGTGGAAGCTGTTCCTATACCTGTTACAGTTAAAATTAGAAGTGGATGGGATAGTAATCATATTAATGCAGTAGAAGTTGCTAAAATAATAGAGAAAGCAGGGGCTTCTGCAATATGTGTACATCCTAGAACTAGAAGTCAAGGTTATAGTGGAAAAGCAGATTGGAATATCATAAAACAGGTAAAAGATGCTGTAGCTATACCAGTAATTGGTAATGGGGATATTAAAACTCCAGAAGATGCTAAGAAAATGTTAGATTCTACTGGATGCGATGCTGTAATGATAGGTCGTGGAGTTTTAGGTAATCCATGGTTAATAAAAAATACTATTAATTATTTAGAAAATAAACCTTTAATTGATGTTAGTGTATCTGATAGAGTGGATATGTGCTTGAAACACCTATCTTACTTAGAAGAATTAAAAAATGAAAAACTAGCATGTTTAGAAATTAGAAATCATATAGGATGGTATTTTAAAGGAATAAAGAGTGCTAATGAATTAAAAAATAAAGTCTATCAAACTACTAGTATTCGTGATATAATCTTGTTGTTAAATGAATTTAAGGAGGGGATTTGATGGCTAAAAAACTAAGGCATATTTTAGTCAAAGATTAGTAGCTTTTATTATTGATATGCTTTTTGTTACTATAGTGGCATCTCTTTTATCAGGGCCTTTTATAGATTCTGAAAAAATCCAAAAATATGAGAAACAAGAAAAAGAAATAATGGAAAAGTATACAAAACAGGAAATTAGTCCTGATGATTATCTTGCTAGTTATGAAGATATTTTCTATAAATTAACTAGGGATACAGGTATACTATCAATAATTACTATTTTATTAGAAGTTATTTATTTTGTGGTATTTCAAGTTGCCAATGGTGGACAAACTTTTGGTAAGAAGATTATGAAAATAAAAGTAGTTAGTGAGGATGGCAATTTAGATATGAATCAAATGATTTGTAGAGCATTATTATCTAATTTTATATTAGTTAATATACTTACTTTTATATTCTTATTATTTACTTCAAAAAATATATATTTTGTAACATCTTTATTATTACAAGCTGTTCAATATTTAATAATGTTTATATCAGTAATTATGATTTTAAGTAAAAGTAGTGGTTGTGCTATACACGATAAATTAGCACATACTAAGGTAGTACAAGCAAAGTAGGAGGGATATTATGAGAGAATTTAGTGAACAAGAATTAGTTAGAAGAGAAAAAAGAGATAAATTAGCAGAACTTGGATTAGATCCATTTGGACAAAGATATGATAGAGAGGATTATGCTAAAGATATAAAAGAAAAGTATGCAGATGTAGATCATGATCAATTTGAAAATATGGAAGATACTGCTAAAGTAGCAGGTAGAATTATGTTTATTAGAAAGATGGGTAAGGCATCATTCTTTACTATTCAAGATAAAACAGGTTCTATTCAAATATATATATCTATTAATGATATAGGAGAAGAAGCTTATACTTTATTTAAAACTGCAGATATTGGAGATATAGTTGGTGTATATGGTAAAGTAATGAAAACTAAGACTGGTGAAGTTACTATTAAGTGTTTAGAATATACTCATTTAGTAAAAGCACTTAGACCATTACCAGAAAAATTTCATGGATTAACAGATAAAGAAGAAAGATATAGAAGAAGATACGTAGATCTAATGATGAATGAAGATTCTAAGAAAGTTGCATTTATGAGACCTAAAATTATTAGATGTATTCAAAATTTCTTAGATAATCAAGGATTTGTAGAAGTAGAAACTCCTTTACTTACAACATTACTTACTGGTGCTTCTGCTAGACCATTTGTTACTCATCATAATGCACAAGATTTAGATATGTATTTAAGAATAGCTCTTGAGTTAAACTTAAAGAGATTATTAGTTGGTGGAATGGAAAGAGTTTATGAAATAGGTAGAACATTCAGAAATGAAGGTATGGATCCACAACATAATCCAGAATTTACTTTAATGGAAGTATATCAAGCATATAGTGATCTTGAGGGTATGATGGAATTAACTGAAAATATGTATAAGACAATTGCTAATGAAGTATGTGGAAAAACTACTTTCCATTACTTAGGTCATGATATAGATCTAGCTGGTGAATGGAAAAGAATTTCTATGACTGATGCTATTAAAGAAAAAGTAGGAATTGATTTTAAGGCAATTGATAATTTAGATGAATGTTTAAAACTTGCAGAAGAACATAATATAGAGTTAGAAGAACATGAAAAAGCTTATGGACATATTATTAATAAATTCTTTGAAAAGTATGTAGAAGAAACATTAATTGAGCCAACTTTCTTATATGGTCATCCAATTGAAATTAGTCCCCTTACTAAGAAAGATCCAGAAGATCCAAGATTTACTCAAAGATTTGAATTATTTATTTCTGGTCATGAATGTGCAAATGCATATACTGAGTTAAATGATCCTGATGATCAATTAGAGAGATTTGAAGCTCAATTAACAGAAAAAGAATTAGGTAATGATGAAGCTAATGATATAGATATGGATTTCATTGAAGCTTTAGAATATGGTATGCCACCAACTGGTGGAATTGGATATGGAATTGATCGTTTAGTTATGTTATTTACTGAACAAGAATCAATTAGAGATGTATTATTATTCCCAACAATGAAAGAAAAGAATAGAGAAATCTAATCTTTTCTTTTTTTTTCACTAAAATTTCATCAAAAAAAAGTGTAAATACTTGTAAAAAAGTATTGAAATAGTTATAATTATTATGGGAGGTTAATTATGGAGAAACATAATACAATAAAAGTCGTTCTTATTACAATTTTAGTATTATTATTACTTACTTGGATAATTCCTGCTGCTTATTATTCAGGTCAATTTGTAGATCAAGGACGCGTTCAAATGGGATTATTTGATTTATTTAATTATCCATTAACTGCTTTAAGTTATTTTGGATATATTGGACTTTTCTTAATCCTAGTTGGTGGTTTTTATGGAGTTTTATACAAAATTCCTGCATATCGTGCTTTCTTAGATAGAATAGTAAAAGTTGCAAGTAATAATGAAGCTGTTTCTATTTCAGTTATTGTTACAGTTTTAGCACTTTTAGTATCTGTTTGTGGAGTACAAATTGGAATAGCATTATTTATTCCATTAATCGTATCTATTATTTTATTAATGGGATATGATAAAATTGTTGCTGGATTAGTTACAGTAGGTTCTATTGCTGTAGGTTTAATCGGAAGTACATATGCTTATGCAAATATTAGTGTTTTAACTGCAACATTCCAATTAAAACCAGATTATCAAATCGGAATAAGATTTGTAATCTTACTTGTTGGTATTGTTTTAGTTATCTTTAATACATTAATGTATATTAAAGCTAATGGTAAAGTTAAAATTACTGATAAAGTAGAAAAAGAAGCTAAAAAATTAGAAGAGAAAGTTGAAGAAGTAGCTGCTAAAGTAACTAAAAAACCAGCTACTAAGAAAACTACTACAAAGAAGACTACAACTAAAAAATCTACATCTTCTAAAACTCGTAAGAGTGTTAATAAGGCAGCATTAATTGATGAAGATGTTATTGTAGTTCCAAATAAAGTAAGTGGTGATCATAAGATTTGGCCATTTACATTAGCATTTGTTTTATTATTTGTAGTATTTACATTAGCATTTATTACATGGGGAGAAAATGGATTTGGTATTAAAACATTTGATAATATTACTAAATCTGTTCAAGAATTTGAATTATTTAAATTCCCATTATTTGCTAAGTTATTAGGAACAATAAATTCATTTGGTAATTGGTCAATTACTGATATGTTCTTACCAATGTTCTTAACAATTCTATTATTAGTATTAATTTACAAAGTTAAATTAGATGATGTGTTTGATGGATTTGTAGAAGGAGTTAAAAAAGCTTTAGCACCTGCATTCATTTCTATTCTTGTATATACTGTTTTAGTATTAGTTACATATCATCCATTCCAATTAACTATTTATAAGGCTATTTTAGGAATGACAAAAGGATTTAATATTGCAACTACTGCAGTAGTAGCTATCTTATCAAGTGTTATTAATGCTGATGCTGCATATTCATTCCAAAGTGTTATTCCATATTATGCTAGTGTTGTAACTAAAACTGATACTTATCCATTAGTAGCAGTTATATTCCAATCTATGTATGGATTAACTATGTTAGTTGCTCCTACAAGTTTAATTTTAATGGCAACATTATCATACTTAAAAGTATCTTATAAAGATTGGTTAAAGAATGTTTGGAAATTATTATTAGAATTATTTGTTATTCTATTAATTATCTTTATAATTTTAGCTTTAATGTAATAAACTAGAAGCCTTAGGGCTTCTTTTTTTGTCTAAATTTTGGGGATGCATTTTATTGATATAGATATGAATGAATTATAAAATATTTTTGAGGTGAATATATGAATTTGTTTTTTGATGAAGACTCTCAAAAATTGATTATAAATGCAAAAAAAGAAATGTATCAATTAAATCATCCTTATGTAGGAAGTGAGCATTTACTTTTAGCTATATTAAATAATACTGATTTAGAGGTTACTAAGATATTAAATAGTTATGGTATTAATTATGCTAACTTCAAAGAAGAATTAGTTAGTGTAGTAGGTATTGGTAGTAAAGGTAATAATTGGTTTTTATTTACACCGTTATTGAAAAGAATAATTAATAACGCTACTTATTATTCTAAAGAAAAGGAAAAAGTAGTTACTCCATATCATTTGTTAGTTTCTATACTACAGGAAGGTGATGGTGTGGCTAATAGAATATTAATGAGTATGAATATAGATTTAAATATGTTGTATGATAAGTTTTTATCCACAAATATTGTTAGTAAAAATAAAACAACTCCTATATTAGATGAATTAGGTATAAATATGAATAAAGCGAGTTTAGAAGGTAAATATGATCCTGTTATAGGTAGAGATTTACAAATAAATCAGGTTATAGAAGTTTTACTTTGTAAAAACAAGAATAATCCCTTACTTATAGGTGAAGCTGGGGTAGGCAAAACAGCTATTGTAGAGGAACTTGCTAGAAAGATTACTTTGGGGGATGTTCCTTATAAGTTAAAAGGTAAAATCATTTATAGTATATCTATGTCCTCTTTAGTTGCTGGTACTAAGTATAGAGGAGAATTTGAAGAAAAACTTAATAATTTAATAAGTGAAGTAATTAATTCAAAAAATATTATTTTATTTATAGATGAAATTCATACATTGATGGGTGCAGGAGGTGCTGAGGGTGCAATAGATGCATCGAATATTTTAAAACCATATTTAGCACGAGGAGATATTCATTTAATAGGTGCTACTACTATGGATGAATATAATAAGTATATTATTAATGATAAAGCAATGGATAGAAGATTTAAAACTATTATTGTAAGTGAAGCTGATAATGAAATGATTAAGAATATTCTATTAGAATTAAAACCAATATATGAGAAATATCATAATGTAGAAATTGGTAGGAAAGAATTGTTTAAAATATTAGAAATTTCTAATACTTGTGTATTTACAGGAAAACAACCGGATAAGGCTATAGATTTATTGGATGAGGTCTGTTCCTATGTATTACTTCATAAAAATGGTTTTAATAATATGTTTATTAAATATGAAAGAGATATAAAAGAATTAGAAACTAAGAAGAATAGAGAAATAATTAAACATAATTTTAAAGATGCTTTAATGTATAAGGATAAAGAAATGAAACTTAGAAGTGAATATAATAATAAGTTATTCAGTAATAATATAGTTAGTAGTATTAAAATATCTATAGAAGATGTGTATTCTGTTATATATGATAAATATCAAATACCTTTAAATATTAATGTTGGTGAATTAAAAAACTTATCTAATCAAGATAAAATTATTGAAAAGTTAGTAAATTCATTAAAAAAATATGATTTTATTAAAAATACTCATCCTTTGATTTATCGTTTTGTTTGTAAAAGTGGGATTGGAAAAACATTTTTGATAGATAAGATAGTTAAAAATATTTATAGTAAGCAAAACTACATTTATATAAATATGAATGATTATAATAGTGAATCTTCTTTATCTAAACTAATTGGTAATACACATTTATATGGAGAATATGATAATAAGTGTATTATTAATAGTATAAAGAGTCATCCATTTTCTATTATTGTGTTAGATAATATGAATAATGAAAAATCATATGTATCTAGATTTTTATTAGATTCTTTTGATAAAGGGTATATTATTAATTCATGTAATGATAAGATTAATCTTACTAAATGTATTATTTTTATTATTAGTACTAGGAATAGTAATATAGGTTTTATTAATATTGATAGTGTTTCAAATAATACTTATGTTTTTGATGATATAATCTTTAATAAATAAATATATATTTTTATTTAGATGTTTGTTATAATAAGGGCGGTAGGTGATTTTATGAAAATATATAATACATTAACAAGAAAAATTGAAGAATTTATTCCAAGAGAAGAAAACAAGGTAAAATTATATACTTGTGGACCTACTGTATATCATTATGCTCATATTGGTAATATTAGAAATTATATAGGACATGATATTTTTGATAAGACATTAAGATATCTAGGATATGATGTAACTAGAGCTATGAATATTACTGATGTAGGACATTTAACTAGTGATAGTGATTCTGGTGAAGATAAGATGGAAGTAGCTAGAAAAAGAGAAGGTAAAACTTCTATGGAAATAGCAAAGTTTTATACAGAGGCATTCTTCAATGATTTTGCTAAGGTGAACTGTAAAATGCCTGAGATTGTTTCGCCAGCTACTGAAAATATAGAAATGTATATAAAAATAATTACTAAATTATTGGAAGATGGTTATGCATATGAATCAGGTGGTAATGTTTATTTTGATATTAGTAAATTAGAAAACTATTATGTCTTAACTAATAATCAAGAAGATGATTTAGTAGTAGGTGCTAGAGAAAGTGTTGAAGAAGACTCTAATAAGAGAAATCAAGCAGATTTTGCTTTATGGTTTACTACTAGTAAATTTGAAAATCATGAGCTTACTTGGGATTCTCCATGGGGAGTAGGATATCCTGGATGGCATATTGAATGCTCTGGTATATCTATAAAATACTTGGGAGAATACTTAGATGTTCATGGTGGAGGAGTAGATAATATATTCCCACATCATACTAATGAAATTGCACAAAGTGAATCTTATTTAGGACATAAATGGTGTAATTATTGGTTTCATAATGAACATTTACTAGATGAAACTGGTAAAATGAGTAAATCTAAGGGAGAATTTTTAACTGTATCATTATTAGAAGAGAAAGGTTATGATCCATTAGGATTTAGATTTATGTGTTTAAATTCTCATTATAGAAAACAATTGGTATTTTCTTATGATGCTTTAGATCAAGCTTCTTCTACATTACAAAAATTAAAGAAGAAAATAGCTAGTTTAAGTACAGATGGAGAAATTGATACTGAAAAGTTTGATTTATATAAGAATAAATTTATCGAAGAAATCAGTAATGATTTAAATACTTCTAATGCGTTAACTGTTATGTATAATTTATTAAAAGATACTGAGGTTAATGATATAACTAAGAGAAGTTTAATAGAAGATTTTGATAAGGTATTCTCATTAGATTTATTAAAAGAGGAATCTATTGATATAGATAGTGATTTAGAAGAATATATTAATACTAAGATAGCAGAAAGAGTTGAAGCTAAGAAGAATAAAGATTTTGCTAAAGCTGATGCTATACGTGATGAGTTATTATCTAAAGGTGTTAAATTGATTGATTCTAGAGAAGGAACTACATATGAACTAATATAGTTCCTTTTTTTGTGTTATAATGAAGTTGGTGATTTTATGAACTTATTAGAAGTTAATGTATTAGTACTTGCATATATGGGAGATACTGTATATGAAGATTATGTCAGAGAGTATTTAATTAATAAAGGTATAGGTAATGTTAATGATTTACAAACTGAGTCATTAAAGTATGTTAGTGCGGTAGCACAAGCTAAATATATACAAGAATTAATTGATAATGATAAGTTATCTAATTCTGAGTTAGATATAGTAAAAAGGGCTAGAAATTATAAGACTACTTCTCATCCTAAAAGTTGTGATATAGTTACTTATAAATATGCAACTGGATTAGAAGCTTTAATTGGATATTTATATTTAGATAATAATAAGGAAAGGATAGATGAAATAATGAATTTCATCTTAAAATAGTATTATGTTAGTATATGGAAGAAATGTTGCAAAAGATTTAATTAGAAAAAATGAAAAAATTAAAAAAATAATAATTCAAGATAATTTTGATGATAAAGAGTTAATTTCCCTTATAGAAAAATCAAAATTCAATGTACAAATTAAGTCAAAACGTGAAATTGATGATTTGTGTCCTGGAGTTAATCAAGGTATAATACTAGATATTCCGGATTATCAATATAAAAATTTAGGGGATGTATTAGATCAAGAAATATTAGTTTTATTAGATCATTTAGAAGATCCTCATAATTTGGGAGCTATTATTAGAACTTGTGAAGCTGCGGGTATTAAAACAGTTATTATTCCTAAAGATAGACAAGTACAAGTTAATGCTACAGTAATGAAGACTAGTGTAGGTACTTTAAATAATGTTGATGTAGTATCTGTTTCTAATTTAAATAATACTATTAAAACGTTAAAAGATAATGGTTATTGGATAGTAGGTACTTCACTAGAGAATAGTCAAGATTATAGAGAAGTAGATTATAGTGGAAAAATAGCTTTAATAATAGGAAATGAAGGTAGAGGTATTAGTGATTTAGTAGCTAAGAATTGTGATTTTTTAGTTAAAATTCCTATGTATGGTGAAACTAATAGTTTAAATGCATCTGTAGCTGCAGGTATTATGATTTATGAGATAATTCGAAATAGAAAGTAGGTTCAATGAAATATAAAGATTATAATGATTATGAACTTCTTTATATGGTTAGAGAAAATGATGATTTATCAAGAGATTTATTATTAAAAAAGTATAGTCCAATAATTAATAAGATAGCATTAGACTTTTTTAATAATTATAAAAATTACGGATATGAATATGATGATTTTTATCAAGAAGCTATGTTGGCATTTAATAATGCAGTAGTTTCATATAATGAGAATAAAAATACTTTGTTTTATACTTTTGTAGTTGTATGTATAAAAAGAGCACTTTTATCTTTTACTAGGAATATTTCTAGTAAAAACGCTAATTATAATTTGTTTGTGGAACTTAATGATTCTGATTTAATAGATGAAAAGAGTAATATAGAAGATATATTTAAAGATAAGGAAATACAAGATATATGTATGGAAATAATATATAATCCAGATTTATCAATTAAAGACACTTCTATACTAGAACTTAGAATGAATGGTTTTACTTGGAAGGAAATTAGTATATTACTTGATAGTTCTAATAGTTCTATTCAATTTAGATTTAGAAAAATGAAAAATGAATTATTAAAATATTTGAGTATTTATGAGTGTAAATAGGCAATTTTAAATTGTCTTTTTTTTGTTTTTGTTGTAATATTATTTTAGGATAGGGTGTGATTTTGTGGAAGATGTTGTTTCTGTTAAAAAAACAAATAATGAATCTGCTACATTAGAACAATGGGTACAAGCTCATTATTCTGAAGAAGAATTACGCTCAATTTTTCTTAATATGGATAGGGCTTTAAAGTATATTCATGATCATGGATATTGCATTGAAGTATTTTATCCAACTGAAATAAAAGTGTTAAATAATGAGACTGATCATATTCAGTTTAATAAATTAGTTGAATTATCTAGTGATCCGGATATTAGAAGAGAAATGATAAGGGAAGATATATTTAATTCTAGTTTGATTCAAGTTGGTATATATTCTAAGAGTTTAAAATATTTAAATCCTGAATTTTTAAAAGAAAATTTTGATGATTTTTCTCAATTTATTCCTCAAGATGATATACCTTATTATAGAGGAGTAATTCAAAGAGGAGCTTCTGTGTACTTTTGTGAATTTGCTTTAGAAAAAAGAAAAAGAGATTTAGAGGCATTAGAAAAAGAACTTGGAGAAAATGGTGGAAAAGAATTAATAAAAGTACCTGATAATGAAGATATTACAAATAATAAAATAAATGATCAAATATATAGACAAATAAATGGTATGAGAGATGCAGCTTTTGTTAATTTATTATTGATTCCTACAATAATATTAGGTGTTTTATTAGTTTTTGGAATAGTATCGTGGTTAATTAGTTATTTTTCAATGTAATTATTGACATTTCGAGGTGTTTATGGTATTTTATATTCGTAAGCACTTGGAAGTGTTTTTATTTTGAAAAAAAATAAGGAATGGTGAAATTATATGGCTGAGGTTCGTAAAAAGGTTCTTGAAGACAAATATAATACTGCTAGTATTAAAAAGTCTACAAAGAAAAAAGAAGTAAAAAAGGATAATGTTAAAGCTGTAAAGAAAGAAACTAAGAGTACAGAAAAAAAAGGACTATGGACAAGTTTCCGTATATTCTGTCATGGAGTAGCAAGTGAATTTAAGAAAGTTCATTGGCCTACAAAAGCAAATATGGTTAAGTATTCAATAGCAACTATTATATTTGTATTATTTTTTGGGTTATTCTTTTATGCTATAGATGTAATTTTTGCATTAATTCAATCATTATTTTAAAAAGGAGTTAGATTATGGATAAACAATGGTATGTAGTAAATACTTATTCTGGACATGAAAATAAAGTTAAAGAAAAACTTGAAATGAGAGCTGAATCTATGGATATGCAAGATTATATTCATAGGGTAGTTATTCCAGAAGAAAAAGTAGTAGAAGTAAAAGATGGTGTAACTAAGGAAAAAGTTAAGAAAATGTTTCCTGGTTATATATTAGTAGAAATGGTTATGACAGATGAAGCATGGTATGTTGTACGTAATACTCCTGGGGTAACTGGATTTATAGGATCTTCTGGTAAAGGTGCAAAACCAACACCATTACAACCATATGAAGTAGATAAAATCTTAGGAAATATGGGTATTAGTAGAATGGATGTTGATACTGAATTATCAGTAGGAGCTAAAGTAAAAATTATTGCTGGACCTTTCCAAGGAATGTATGGTACAGTAGACTCTGTAGACTTACCAAATGGTAAAGTAATGTTACTTGTAGATTTATTTGGACAAGAAACTTCAGTAGAGGTAGAACTTTCTCAAATAGAAAATGCTTAATAATACTTGCATTTATAAAGTTTTTATGTTATTATTTAGGAGCTATATTTAATTTATTAATATAGATTTAGTGGGAAGCATGGTTTGCATTTATTAAAAGCGGGAATCAAGCTATTTGTACCACTCGCGAAAACTAAAAATTATAGGAGGTGTTTTTCGTGGCAAAAGACGCAGTAAAGAAAATTAAATTACAAATTGAAGCAGGTAAAGCTACACCAGCTCCACCAGTTGGAACTGTTTTAGGACCTGCAGGTATTAATCTTCAAGATTTTTGTACTAAATACAATGAAGCAACTAGAGATAAAATGGGAGATGTATTACCAGTAGAAATTTCAATTTATGAAGATAGAAGTTTTGACTTTGTAGTTAAAACTCCACCTACAGCATTCTTATTAAAGAAATATGCTAAGGTTAAAAAAGGAGCTACTAAAGGAGCTAACGAAACAGTTGCTACTATTTCACAAGCTACTTTAAAAGAAATTGCAGAAATCAAATTACCAGATTTAAATGCATATGATGTAGAAGCTGCTATGAAAATTGTTGCAGGAACTGCAAAAAATATGGGTATTGCTATCGAAGGTGAAGAGTAATATCTAAATTCTATAGGTTTTAACCTAGTGGAAGGATAAGATAGTGTTGATACACTATAATGAATTGAGTAAAAATCCGCTTTTACCACATAAGGAGGAAATAAAATGAAAAAGAGAAGTAAGAAATATACTGAAGCTGTTTCTAAAGTAGAAAAAGGTAAAGTATATACAAAAGAAGAAGCTGTTAAATTAGTTAAAGAAACATCAACTAGTAAATTCGATGGTTCAATTGAAGTAGCTATGAGATTAAATCTTGATACTAAAAAAGCAGATCAACAATTAAGAGGTGCTATAGTATTACCTAAGGGAACTGGTAAAACTAATAAAGTATTAGTTATTGCTAGAGGACCTAAGGCTACAGAAGCAAAAGAAGCAGGTGCTGATTTTGTAGGAGATACAGATATCTTAGAAAAAATCGAAAAAGAAAATTGGTTTGGATTTGATACTATGATAGCTACTCCAGACATGATGCCTTTACTTGGTAAATTAGGTAAAGTATTAGGACCTAAAGGTTTAATGCCAAACCCTAAGACTGGTACTGTTACTTTAGATGTTGCTAAAGCAGTTGAAGAAGTTAAAGCTGGTCGTGTAGAATATAGAACTGATAGTTTTGGAAATATTCATGGTGTTATTGGAAAAGCTTCATTCAGTGAAGAAGATTTAATAGCTAACTTAGATGCTTTTGTTGCACAAATCTTAAGAATTAGACCTGCAACAGTAAAAGGTGACTATGTTAAGAATATTTCAATATCATCTACTATGGGTCCTGGAATCAAAGTTGAAAATAATTTTGACAAATAGGATTTAATAGTATATAATAAAGACAATTTGTTGGTGCCATAGACAGTAGGTATATAAATAAATCCTACCGAGGACTTTAAAATAAGTAATAAAAAGTTCCTTTCATGTCTATGTTTGGAACTTTTTTATGGCATCCCGAAAATATAAGGAGGTGTATTAATGGCAAGTGAAGCAATCTTAGCTCAAAAGCAAACAGTAATTGATGAAATTAAAGATCGTACTCAAAATGCTAAAACTATCGTTTTATTCGATTATCGTGGTATGACTGATAGTGAAACTAAAGAATTACGTATTAAATTAAGAGAATCAAATGCTGATTATAAAGTATATAAAAATACTTTAATGGCTAGAGCTTTCAATGATTTAGGTATTGACCTTACTGAAGCTTTAAGTGGTCCAAGTGCATTTGCATATAGTGATGATCAAATAGCTCCAATCAAGGTTTTATCTGATTTTGCTAAAGAACACCCAGCATTAGTTTTAAAAGTAGGGATTGTAGATGGAGAAAAGGCTGATCAAGCTAAATTAGCTGAATATGCTACTTTACCATCAAGAGAAGCACTACTTACTATGCTTGCTGGTGGTATGATTGGTATCGTAAGAGACTTATCAATTTGCTTAGACTTATATAGTCAACAAAAAGAAGAAAATTAATAAAAAATAAAATAGAAATATAGGAGGAAATAAAAATGGCTAAATTAACAAAAGAAGATTTTATCAGTAGTTTAAAAGAAATGAATTTATTAGAAATTAAGGAATTAG
>CACZQV010000026.1 GCA_902783435.1 uncultured Erysipelotrichaceae bacterium
GAACTGTAAAAGTTTCAGAAACTGATCCACCACGTCTTGCTACTACAACACCTTCAAAAGCTTGGATACGTTCTCTTTTACCTTCAATGATCTTAACGTCTACTCTAACAGTATCACCTACACGGAATTCAGGAATATTAGGATTGATTTGTTTTTCATTAATCTTATCAATAATATTCATATCTAAGTCTCCTCTCTAAATATAATAACAAATGATCATAATCATAAATAGATAAGCGGATCACTGCCTGCGTATAAAATTATAACATATTTTATAAAAAAATCAAGTAAAATCAATAAAAAAGTAGAAGTATTAAACATCCACTTCTACTTCATCAACATCAATATTTATTATATTATCTACATTATTAGAAATTATTACATAAGTAAATGTAGCAAAAATAATCAATCCTAAAACAATAATAAAAGTAAAATTCCTAGAATTACTACTACTCATATAATAATTATCACTTCCTTTTATACATCTTCATCTTTTAATATATATTTGTATAATTTATCTTCATTTTCTACAATAAATTCACTTTTAATATCATTTATCTTAGAAAAAATTATTGGTTTATTTAAACTATCTTTTATATCTAATAACTTATCAAAATCATCTAGTTTTATAACTTCTTTATTACTATTATCTTCATAACCATCTTTAGCAACTACAATTATTCTATCATAAGCCTTAAGAATTTGCATTAATCTTTGTTGATATTTATCATTATTATTAGTAACCTTTAATACTAATCTTGTAACTCTTAATATTAATACTAAAGCTATTATTATTAATAAAGATGCCATAACTGCAAACATAATAGTATAATTATTCCAACCATTATCATTAATAATTAATTCTTTATTTGAATAATTAATAGTTTTTACTATTAAAATTCCAGATATTCCTAATAACATTAAAGAAATAATCAACATTACAAATATTCTAGTACCAAACCCAATATAACGTTTATCTGAAATTTCATTTTCAACTACTTCTTCTTTTTTATCATTAAAATCATCTAATTTTTCAGCATAATCTGCCTTTTCTATATTAACTTCACTAGGAGTATCAACTATTTCAATATTATTAATAGTACTATTATCTACTTCTAATTCATCACCAGTAACTATTTTAAATTTATCTTCCCTTTTATTCATTTTAATCACCATCCATTATTTTAGAATACGCATATTCTACCATAATATATAAAGAGTATATCATATTTCTATTATAAAAAAAACATATAAAAAAAAGAAATATTAAAATTTCTTTTATCTACTTCTCTTATTACTATTTAAATAATCCATATAACTATTTTGTATTTGAATAAACTTATTATTAAGTTCTTTTTGTAATAGTTTTAATTGCTTAGACATTTTTTCTAATTCTTTTTGTGTTAAAAATTCACGATATTTATTTTTTATTTGTACTCTAAATCTTTCAATTTGATTTAATGCTTCTCTACATGTTTCACCACTATCATCATCGTCATCTACTAAAACTTCAGCCAAATAAGTAATTAGTTTTTCATATTCTTTAAATACTTTTTTACTGACTAATGGATTAGCTAGTTTCTTATTAACAACTTTAATCTCACGAATATCACATTTATTAATTTTAAACACTTTATTCTTAGAACCCATTAAAAATCCATCTATATCCATTAATTCAGTTTTATCAATCATTCTAAACTTATTCTTATTTTCCACAATAGAGTACATAACTTCACCTACTTTTCTAATAAATCTGGTCTATTTTCTCTAGTTATTCTTAAACTTTCTTGATAACGATATTCATCTATTTTTTTATGATCACCTGAAAGTAACACTTCTGGTACTTCCATACCTTCATATACAGCAGGTTTTGTATAACTAGGATAATCTAATAAGAAATGCTCATTAAAAGAATCTTCTATATGACTTCTTTCATTTATAACCCCAGGTATAAGTCTTGTGATAGAATCAATTAATATCATAGCTGGTATTTCTCCACCAGTTAAAACATAATCTCCTATACTTATTTCCATATCACATATACTTTTAATTCTCTCATCAAAACCTTCATAATGACCACATAATAATATTAAATGCTTTTCTTTTGATAAATCATAAGCAATTTTTTGTTTATATACTTTTCCACTAGGAGTTAACATTATAACTTTAGAATCATCTGTTCTTATACTCTTAACACAATCAAATATTGGTTGACAAGAAAGAACCATTCCAGCTCCACCACCATATGGAGTATCATCAACTTTGTTATGTGGGTCTAATGTATAATCTCTAAAATTAATTAAATTAATTTCTACCTTCTTATCATCAATAGCGCGTTTAATAATAGATTCATTAAATACCCCATCAAACATATCTGGAAATAGAGTTAAAACATCTATTCTCATATAACCACCTTACATTCCTTCTATAATATTAATCACAATACACTTATTCTTTTTATCTATCTTCTCTAACATTGGAGAATTAACTGGTATTAAGTATTCTTTATCAAGCATAACTCTAATAATTTTATTATTAGCACTAGCCATAAAAATTTCTTTTATTATTCCTTTTTTTCCATCATTTGTCAATACTTCATAAGTAATTAACTCTTCATCAAGAACTTCAGAATCACTTAAATTCAAACTATCCTTATCAAAGTATACACTCTTTTTCATTAAAAATAATACTTCATTTATATCATGATAATCATTTAATGTAACCATATCAAAATTCTTATGAACTCGATAACTCTTAATTTCATATTCTTTATCATCAATAATTAATTTATTACCTACTACAAACACTTTATCTTTAAAAGGAAAGTCACTAAGTATCCTAATTTCTCCTTTAATACCATGAGTAGATACAATTTTACCAATATAAACTTTATCCATATTATCTCCCCAATTCATATAATAGTATACTACAAGCTACTCCTACATTTAAACTTTCGCAAAGTTTATTCATAGAAATATATAAGTTCTTATCACATAATTCTTGAATATTAGATTTTACTCCATTACCTTCATTACCCATAACTAATGCGTAACTAGATTTATCTGTAACACTAGAAACATCTTCTCCATTAACTACATTAGTACCATAAACACTAATACCTCTAGATTTAATGGTATTAATAGCCTCTTCTAAATCCATAGTAATTATATTTATATGACAAAACATTCCTTCACTAGATCTAATTACTTTAGGATTATATAAATCAACTGTATCTGAAGATAAAATAATAGTATCAACACCAAAAGCCACACTACTTCTAATAATAGTACCTAAATTACCTGGATCTTGTATTCCATCTAATAATAATATTTTAGAACCAATAATCTCAGTAGATTTACTTTTTTCACATACAGCTAATACTTTACTAGGACTTTCCATAGAACTCATCTTTTTCATAACTTCTTCTGTTACAAAATAAGTATCATCTCTATCTACAAATTCATCTTCTACTAAAAATAAATCTTTAACTATTCCTGCTTTTTCTGCTTCCTCAACTAAATGTTCTGTCTCAACTACAAAACAATTAGTAAGATCACGATACTTTTTACTTTGTAATTTAACTACATCTTTTATCTTTTGATTATCTAAACTAGTAATTACCATTAAAACACCTTCATTTCTTCTCTATACTTTTTATAATCAGGCATATTCTCTTCTACTAACTTCCAAAAACTTCTAGAATGATCACCATGTATTAAATGACTCATCTCATGAATAATAACATAATCTAAATACCCAATATCTCTTTTCATTAATTCTAGATTAAGTGTAATAACATGAGTCTTAATATTACATACTCCCCATCTAGTAGTCATCTTTCTAATTCTAAGTTTAGGATAAGGTATCTTTTTAGTAAACTTAGAATAATTATAATCAAGTCTTTCTAAAAATAAATCTTTAGCTTTACTCTTATACCATTTATC
>CACZQV010000027.1 GCA_902783435.1 uncultured Erysipelotrichaceae bacterium
ATTTATCATAAACATGAAGATATGAATTATGATACTATGACTGATATAGTTATTAATAGTATTTATGAGTTATTTAAAAACGACTTAGTTTAAGTCGTTTTATTTTTCTAATATATTTTCTTTTATTAATATCTTTTTATTATCATAGTCTACTTCTACTTCTCTATCATATGGGATTATACACCTTGGAGTAGCATGTCCAAAATTAACATTGAATAGTACTGGTGTATCTAAATCACTAAATACTTTTTTATATACTTCTTTATATTCATTGTAGTAAGCTTCATCCATTGGTTTACCTACAATAATACCTTTTACTGAAGATAAAATATTTCTATTTTTAAATTCTAATAAATCTCTTTCTAGTGTTTCTGGAGATATTTTTTCTTCACTTGTTTCTAAGAAAAGTATTTTTTCTTTTAATTCTTCTTCTGTTGCGAATATATTATATTTTTCATAAATATCTTTTTCTTCAGGATATCTTTCTCCTGTGAACATATCATATATACTTTCAATACAGCCACCATATAGTTTACCAGTAACTATACCTTTTCCATTTAATGTTTCAAATCCATGTGTTTCTTCATTTGTTTTTCTAGGTGTACCTACTGCTTCAGGACTAAAATCTTCTCTTTCGCTGTACCATACAGGAGAAGACTTTATTTCATATGGTTCTACATTAAATAGTTTTTCTATATACTCTTTTGTATATGGTAACATTTCAGTATCTAATTCAGCAAAATCAGTTATTAGTGCTGGGCCATAGAATGTAGATAAGCCTAGTTTATTTAATAATAAGTGATTATTTGTAGTATCTGAAAATCCCATAAATATTTTAGGTTTTGTTTTTACTAATTCAATGAACTCTTCATCTTCCATTAAATATGGTACTGTTTTAAATGTGTCATCTCCACCAATGGCTGTGATTATTCCTTTTATTGAATCATCTTTAAACGCTTCTTTTAAATCATGAGCACGATCTTCTGGATGTTTTTCTAGGTATTCCATACCTTTTAGTGCATTAGGCATTATTACTGGAACTAATCCTAGTTCTTTAATTCTTTTAACTCCTAATTCTAATTCATGAGGAATAAAAGGTTCTCCTAATAATCCTCTTGATAGAGATACTATTGCGACTTTATCTCCTTTTTGTAGACATTTTGGTTTCATATTATCACCTCTAGCTTTATTATAACATATAAAAAAAGACTTAAGCATAAGTCTTTTTATTAGAAGCTGTGGCCTCCGCCACCTCCGGAGAAGCCTCCGCCTCCTCCGCCTCCTCCACCAGATGATCCACCTGATGAAGATGATGATGGTGGTGAATATACTTTATGTGTACCTGTTTTAGCACCACTAACATTTCCAGCTTCAAAAGCTATATCACAATTTTTTAATACTTCGCTATTTGCTGCTTTCTTTAATTTAGAAGCATTTAATACTATAAAGAAGTTAATAAAGAACGCTAATACTATAGAAATAACTACATTACTCGCATGTCTCATTGGTTCTGCAATTTTACCACCATCTAAGACAATTCCTATTTGTTCAAAAGCTTTTTCTGCACATTCATAATATTCTTTTCTACTAGCATATCTATATATATTATCTGTAATTATATCAGCTTTTGAATTAGTTATATGTTTATAGTTTTCTCCAGCTGATACTATATAAATCATTCTTTTATCCATATCGATTATGAAAATTGTTCCACTTTCATTACCAAATTTTGAATAATAAAAGTCATTTGCAAATTCTTTTGTTGAATATTTTGGATTAGTTGAAATTGATTTAAATACTATATGACCATATTTAGTTAATGGTTTCATTTTTTCTCTTAATTTTTCTTCTTCTTCTGGAGTTAATAGATTAGCATCATCTTCTATTAAAAGTGTATGACCATTCTTATTTTCTGATATACTTGTTTTTAAACCTAATGTAGTTTCTAGGTCTGAAACCATTTGACATACAGCTTCATAAGTTTTCTTATCATTTACTAAAGGTACAGCAGCATTTACTATTTCTTGAGCTTGTTCATTAGTAAATTTAGTTCCTACTTCACCTTCTGTATATAGATAGATACTTCCATTATAGTAGTCAAATAATATTAAAATACCACTTTCTTCTCCAAATTTATTTCTATAATATTCTTCTGCATATTCCTTAGCTGTCTTAGTATTATATGAAATTGATTTAAATATGATATTACCTTCTTGTTTAAGTAATTCCATATTAGTTTTTAATTTTTCTTCATCTGTATATACTATACGAGCAGCATCATCTTCTACTACTATTTCATATTCTTCTGATTCTACTGTTTCTTCTTGTTGTTCTTCTTTGTTTTCTCCAGTTATATAACTATTTGGATCTAGTGCATATACACTTAAAGTTATTGTGAATAGAGTTATTATTATTAAAAATATATTTACTAATTTCTTATTCACTTTCATCACCTCCTCTTTTTTCTAATTGAGGTAATTTATTAGATGATAGAATATTATGTTCTTTTACCAAATCTTTAAATGATAGTACTACTAATACTAGGGCTATTATTGCTGCTCCATAGTAGTATGCATCATTTACAAAGTTACACAATAATGCGAATAGTGGTATTATTATTGAAATTATTTCTTTATATAAATATTTAAAAGTACCTGTAGTTTTTACTTTTTTAGTTTCTTGTTTAGACATATATCCTTTATCATCAGAATGTGTTTCTTTTTTCTTAATAGAGCTTGCTTGAATTGCTGATATTATTAAACTTACTATTCCAGCCATAATAGCAAATAATGCTACCTTCTTAGGAGTAAGTACTATTATATTATCTATTAATAAGAAACAAATTATTGCTAATATTATAGAACCAATAATATATTTTTTAAAATCTATTGGTAAATCTAATGCTACTTTACCAGTTTGTCCATTTATTACTGCATAATGTAGTTTTGTATTAGATTTATCTCTAATAGCTAAGAAATATACTGGGAACATTCCTACTTTTTTATCAAGTACTCCTAATGGTACTGTTGGATTACTACATCCATATTTAGAGAATCCACCAACTTTTCTTAATCTACTATTTGCATCACTTTTTGCTACTGTACATGCTTCTGTATCATATACTGATTCATCTACATCTTTTGTATCAGCATAGAATCCTGTTAAATAATTTGGATTAAAATCTTTTCTTAATTTATAATTATAGGGAATAGATGTTGAAAATTTATCATAAAATTTAGATACTAAATCAAATGAAATCCCATCATACTCAGTATTAACATCTGCAGTTACTGTATAGTCATCATAATATATATAGTCTCCTGAACGATGTGAATATTTACTACCTTTATTAGTAGTTTTACCATTATATCCTACTTTATATACTCCATATGGCATATAAATACCTCTAAACTTTTGAACAACTACATCGTCCTTCATATAATTAGGAGCAAATAAAGCTTTTGATATTTTACTTTTATATGCTGCAATACATTCTTCCTTTGTCTTTTCAAAAGGTATGATGAAGTCAGGATTATTTTGTTTAATCATCTTTTCTTCAATCATAGCTTGAGAACCACAATAACTACAGAATGTTATAGCAGTTTCATCAAAAGTCATTAACGTTGCACCACATTGAGTACAACTATAAGTTTTACCAGAGAATGTATCATTATTCTCTTTTGCAGTTTTTACATCTGCAACTTTTTGTTCAGGATCAAATTTAGTACCACAATATTGACATACTACTTTCTTTTGACCTGGTTTAAATTCAACTTCTCCACCACAACCTGGACATTTTATCATATTATCACCTTCTTTAATTTTATCAAATTTTTGTTTATTAATCTATATCTTTTTGCAAAATAAAAAGCCCATTATTGAGCTTTTATTTTTTGAACTGGTTTTTCTTGTTCAATTGCTTGAAACATCATTTCTTCTAATTCTTGAATATATGATAAAGTAGGTTCTACTTCTACAACATCTTCTGGATTATAATACTCTTTATTTTCTTCTTGATTTTCTGCTACACACTCTAAGAACATTGCAGATGCTTGTGATATATCAGATAAATAATATGCTTCATCTTCTGTTATTTGTTCTTCTTTTAATAAACTTTTAGTTTTTTCTACAATATCAGATACAGTGATTTCATAGCATTCTGGAATGGCTTCATAATTTCTTTTCATTTCAATGTATTTTCTTTCCAATACTATTTTTTTAATAGCTATAGAATTAGTCATATTATAATCTATAACATTTTCAAATATTTTATCAAAAGCAAGTAATTCAACAATACTATATTTTTCGAAGAATTCTTCTAATGATTCATCTGATATTGGACCTGGTGATTTTTTATGTAATTCAGTTATTTGATTAAAACAATCTTTATCAAATTTTTCTAATTTTGGTTTTAATGTTACTTCTATTTCATCTTCTTCGTTTATTTTTTTAGATACTTCCTTAGTTATATTTTGTAAATATTCTAGTTCTTCTTCATCTAATTTATAGAATTTTTCTACTATTTCGGATAAATCAAAACTTAGAATTCTAGTTATACTATCAAATTCATTTCTACCATTATAATCATCATTATTTTCTTCATATTTTTGTTTTGATAATTCTTTTAATACCTTTATTAATACTGGTTCTTCTATATAATCTAATAATACATCTAATGAATCTATTGTTAGCGAATGATATCTATTAAATAGTTCTTTTGTTTTTGTATATTCCATATTACCCCTCCTCTTTTACTAGAACTCCATTTACTAATTTATATTTACGTTTCTTATTAATTTCTATCTTATTTTCTATTTCTTTTTGTAGGTCAATTCCTAGCATTTCAGATAATCCCATTAAGAAAATTACTACATCAGCTATTTCTTCACCTACATTATCATGTTTTTTTAACCATGCTTGGTATGCTTCTCCAAGTTCTCCATAAGTTAGGCAAAATTCCATATTAACATCAGTTATATTGAAACCATGATTAACTTTATTTTGATATACTTCTTTTTGTAATCCTCTAAAATCCATACAAACCCTCCTAATCATTATTTCTAGATTCTTCAATAATCTTTTTTATTAAAAATTTAGATAATATTACGTCTGCTTCTGCAAGATCATAATCTAATAAATCTTCTATATTAACCCATTTATATTCAGAGTGAGTACTTAGTTTAAAATCACCACTTTTATAATCACATTCATATAGTTTTAAATCTACTATATGGCCTGGATATTCACAAATACTGTGAGTTATATAATCTTTTATATCTGTTTTAATATCATATAATTCATTGAATGCTCTTTCTAATGATTTTTTTTCATCTTCTAGACCTTGTCTTCTTCCACCAGGAAATTCCCATTTACCTTTAACATGGTCATCTTTAGCTCTTTTAGCTATTAAGCATTTACCATCTTTCATAATTAATCCACATACTACATCTAATATCTTTTTATTCTCTACAGCATTAGTTACTTCAAATGGAAGTCCATTCTTTTTAATAACTTGTTTTAAGAATAAATTGATTGCAGAAGACATTGATAATCCTAGATCTGTTAGAACCATAGTAGCTTCTTTTTTTACATTAGTATCTATTTGAATATTAATAGCACTTGTTTTACTTTCCATTTTTCCCACCTCTTGAAGGTATATTATCACCCAAAAAATCAAAAGTCAACACTTTTCTACAAAAATACTACAATTTTACTACATTTGTATTTTTGACAAAAAAATAACTATATCTAAAGATATAGTTAAAATTTTTCTATTTCTTTGAAATATCACTATATAGAGCATATACTCCAAATAACCAGAAAGGTAATAATACTAATGAGTATAATATATTTCCATGAAATTTAATTATTTCTATAGTACAAAGTAAGATAAATATAAACCATAATACTATAAGTATCATTATTATAATTCTAAAAATTTTATATTCAAGAAGGGATTTACCTAATATTTTAGATAAGATTACTCCTGATATTAAAAATACACATACATAGAATGGTGACAATACTAGTTTTATTTCTATTCCAGGTAATCTTAAAAAGAAAAATGTAACAATTAATAACGAGATTATAACTATCGTTATACCTAATACTTTCGTGAATTTTTTCATATAATCACCATCTTCTCTTATATATATTATATAACAGAATTAAAAATAATACTTATTCTATGTTTATTTTATTTAATATGAGTGTAAATAAAAAGATAGGTTACCCTATCTTTCTTTTTCTATTTGAAACTATATTACTTAATATTATAAATACTACTGCATATCCTAATAATATTCCCATATTTATTAATACTGGTTGTAGGGTATTAATATTTATTTTTTCTAAAGTAGTTATTATGGTATTAGATTTTACATAATAGTATGTAGGTAATAAATGAGCCATTGTAATTACTCCATTTGGTAGGTATTCAAGTGGTACAAATACACCACATAAGAATGAAGTACCTAAACCTACTACATTAGTAACACCATTTACGACATCTTTATTAGTAACCAAATTACCTATTAAGAAAGCTAAACTAGTTACAGTTATTAAATGTATAAATGAATTAATAATATATAAGATACCATTACTTGTCCATAGAATATCACCTAATTCGAATATCGCAAGTAATAAATATGCTACCCATACTGTGAATGCATATAATAAATTACATAGTAATAATATTCTATTATTCTTTTTATAACTAGTACTACTAATTACTGTTCTTTTTCTTATTTTTTCTTCATTAAAGATTGTTTGAATTAAACTAATTATAAATATTAAACATACTAAGATACTATAACTTTCAAAATTATAGAAGAATTCTGCTGCTTCTAAGCTATCTGTATCTAGTTTAGTAGTTATTTCTATTTTTGTATTATTCTTTAGAGTTTTATCTACTATTTTTACTAATTCATCTTGATTATTAGTTTTATTTCTATAAGTAGTAGCTACTTTTAAGTATCTATTAATCATCATTTCAGAATAACTACCATTAAAGTTATTACCTTTTTTTACTTCTATTTTATCTATTTTACCATTCATAAAGTCTTCATTAAAACCTTTTGGTATATAGATAATATAATCTACTTCATTATAGAATAATGCATCATTTCTAGCATCTTCATTATTATCTACTTTTGGATTATTACTATTAGATTTTATATATTTAATTAATCCTTTAGTAATACCTTTTTCTTCATCTTTATTTACTATTAATACATCTGGTTTTACAGCATTAAATGATAACGATTTATCTTGAGATGACATTCTTAATCCACCAAATATTACTAGCATTATAGAGAAGACTAAAACCATTATAAGATTTTTACGTAAGATTTTTAGGTAAGTTTTAAATACTGTCATATCTAGCCCTCCCTATCTTAATGCATGATAATACTATCGCAATAGATGAAAATATTAATAAACTTGTGATGTTAAACCAATATCTATTATAACTAGTATAGTAATATAGAGCATAGAATCCATCTGTGATCATATTAGCTGGATTTATTACATTTAATAATGGTAAGTTTTTATCTATTACATATTTCATTCCGACACCCATCATACCTGCAAAGAAACATCCGGCCATAGTAATAGCAATCATTATACCTGTTTTTGTATTTTCACTAGATTTTAAATGAGTACCTAGTAATAATCCTAATGATATACCAGCAAGTGAACCTACTAATGAAAGTAATATAATGTATCCGATATCATCACCATAATTTACATTTAGAACAAATATTGTATATAAGTATAATAATCCTAAAGTTAATAATTGAACTATGAAACTAGCAAGTACTGATGAAAATACAATAGATGATTTTTTAGCTGGAGATATAGTTGTTCTTTTACCATTACCTTTTAAGTATGGTAGAGTTTCTCCTATCGCGATCATACCAATACTACCTGCATATAAACAAGTCATAGCTATTAAAGTATAGTATTCAATCATCATATAATCTAAGTTATCACTAGCTTTGTTTTCTAGTTTTATTTCATTAGAATTTAAATAATCATTTATTTTATTTGAAATATCATCTAACCCCTTACTAAAATCTACTTGCATAGTAAGGATCATTTTTTCAGTATCATGTATTTCATCTACTACATATTTAATAATAGTTTGATTTATACCATTAGCTTGAAATGTAAGTTTAGGTTCATTATTATTTAATTCTAAATATCCTTCTATCTTACCATCTTCTAATAGCTTTTTAGCTTTATCTTTAGAAGTATATTTTATTTTAAATAATCTATCTTCATTATCTTTATCACTTAGAGTTTTAAATGCTTCTTTATATAACATATTATTATTAAAATCATCATTATCTATGATAGCTATATCTATTACTTTTAATTGTTCATCCTCTATGATATTTGCGAATGCCATATTAAAGAATGTAGCCATAAATAATGGAAAGGCAAATGTCCAAAACATTAAAGTCTTTTTTCTAAATAATGTTTTTAATGTATATTTAAAATTATGAAAAAACATTAGTCTCTTAATTCCTTACCAGTTAATTCTAGGAATACATCATTTAGAGTTGGACGTTCTGAGAATATTTTACTATAGTTAATTCTATTATTTTTTAAGAACTCAACCATATCTGATATATTATTTTTGCCTTTTTTATAAGTAATAAGTAATGTATTACCACTATATGTTACAACATCTACATTTTTAAGTTCTAATATTTTATTAATATATTTATCTTCTAAGTCATTTACTTCTACTGTGATTTTCTCTTCTATTTCAGCTAATTCTTTTAATTCATCGCTTGTACCTCTAGCTAGAATATTTCCTTTATCTAAGATGATAATTCTATCACATAGTGTTTCTACTTCTTCCATATAATGAGTTGTGTATACTATTGTTGCGCCATTATCTCTTAGTTTTTTAATACCATCTAGAATATTATTTCTACTTTGAGGGTCTACTGCGACTGTTGGTTCATCAAAGAAAATTAATTTTGGTTTATGAGCTATACCACAAGCTATATTTAATCTTCTAAGTAATCCTCCTGATAATTGTTTAGGATAGTATTTTTTAAAATCTTGTAGTCCTACTAATTCGATTGCCTCTTCTACATATTGTTTTCTTTTCTTTTTATCCTTAATATATAGACCACAAAAATAATCTAAGTTTTCATAAACTGTTAGTTCATCAAAAACTGATACATCTTGAAATACTACTCCTATCTTTGATTTAATATCATAACTATTTGGATTCATTTCTTTACCAAATATTTTTATTGAACCATCACTATAATTTAATAATGATAAGATACAGTTAATTGTAGTTGACTTACCAGAACCATTAGGTCCAAGTAATCCAAGTATTTCTCCTTTATATACATTTAGGCTTAGGTTGTCTACTGCTTTTGTACCTTTTTTATATTCTTTTGTTAAATTAGTTACTTCAATAACCTTTTCCATTCTTTCACCTCACGAGATAAATTATACCATGAAAAAGTGGTTGCGCACTACCAACTAACATTGGAAATTTGTCAACCACTTCTAACATTTATAAATCATATGTATAGAAAATTTCTATTGGCCTTTTTCAAGTTTCTTATTATTCTTTATTATTGTTATTATATTACCGATATAAGAAAGAATTATTAATAAAATACCACCATAATATTTAACGTTTATTAATACTTTGTTTGCTTCTACATATTCTTTAAGATCAAGTTCATTTTCCCAATCAGATGTATTTAACATTTTTACCCATTCATGTGAAGTTATATTACTAGCATATAGTATAATACCTATAATAAAAACAATAGTAGATATAGCTAATATTATTTTAATCTTTTTTTTGCTATTGGAATTTATTAATTTCATAATACATAATGATAATAGTACAATATAAATTAATATAAAAACTATAATTAGTAATGTTTCATTCATTATAAAGACCTCCTTACTTATTTAAAATTCTATTCTTTTCTATCTCATATTCTTCTTTAGAAATCATTTCTAAATCTAACTTTTCTTTTAATTTTTTTAATTCCTTAAATTGTTTATTACTATTAACTTTTTTCCTTCCTTTTAATACAAGATCTATAATAAAAGGAATTATTAATAGTATTATCATTAATATTATACTAACTATAATTTCTGGAACATATACTTGATGAAAATCAAATTCTGGGTCTCCTCCGGCATATAATTGTTGAGCTGATGTTGCTTTTTTAATTGTTTCTTTTGGGATTTTAATATTACCTTGATAATAATCTGTATTTCTTACATAATGAAAGCCATACCAACCAATATACTTGTTTACGTTACTATCTCCTAAATTTTCACTTGGATATGAACCATTAGATCTTGGTTGTTGAGTATAGTCATAAACTGTATATCCTCCACTATATTTTTCTGTTTTTAATCCAAAAACAAAACCCATAATTATTATTATTATTACAATAATATAATATATAACTTTTACACTTTTTTTCATATATCCACCTCTTACTATTTTATAAGACAATTATAACATA
>CACZQV010000028.1 GCA_902783435.1 uncultured Erysipelotrichaceae bacterium
AAAATGTAGATCTATTAATAAGAGATTGTTTACATATATCTATTACTTTAATATCTTCAAATTCTTTTTCTTGCATTAATTCTATTAAACCTTTATATAGATTAGCTTTTGTTTTTCTTACTCGTAAGTCTTCTTTTTTCATTTTCATCACCTAGATAAATTATAGTACTTGGACATACATTTGTAAAGATAAACTACAAATGTCGGTAAAATAATATACATATTTTTGATAATTGTAGTTTATTATACATATTTTTTAAAAGTATTCTTAATATTTATTATTATTTGCATAATAATTACTTAGGAGGAGGAAAAATATGAAGAAATTTGCAGATTTTATTACAAAAAAATATGTTTTGGTTTTATTTATAGGATTATTTTTATTGATACCTTCTATTATAGGTTATATAAATACTAGAATTAATTATGATATTTTAGTTTATTTACCTGAAGAGATAGATACTATTAAAGGTGAGAGGATTCTTACTAAAGATTTTGGAATAGGTAGTTATGCTTTTGTGATGATTGATACTAAAGATAATTATAAGGTTCTAAAATTAGAAGATAAAGTTAGAAAAATTAAAGGAGTAAATAAAGTAGTTAGTGAGGCTGATATTTTAGGTACAACAATACCTAAAGAAATGTTACCTGATGAAGTATTAGATAAGTTATATGATAAAGATACTAGTGTTATGTTAGTTACTTTTAAAGGATCTACTTCAGAAGATGAAACAATTAATGCGGTTAGAGAATTAAGAAAAGTAGTAGGAGATGCGAATAGTGTTAGTAGTATGACTTCTATGGTAGTTGATACTATGGATTTATCAAATGAAGAAATACTTGTATATGTAATTATTTCAGTAATATTATGTTTGATAGTACTTTCAATTACAACTAATTCTTATGTAATACCTTATTTGTTATTAGGAAATATAGGAATAGCTATTTTATATAATATGGGAAGTAATTTTATACTTGGAGATATTTCTTATATTACTAAGGCAATAGCTGCGGTACTTCAACTTGGAGTAACTACTGATTTTTCAATATTCTTATATCATAAGTATGAACAAGCTAAAGAAAAAAATAAAAATAATATGGAAGCTATGAGTAGTGCGATAGTAGATACATTTAAATCTGTTATAGGATCTAGTTTAACTACTTTTGTAGGTTTCTTAGCACTTTGTACTATGGATTTAACTTTAGGTACTGATATAGGTTTAGTTATGGCAAAAGGAGTATTAATGGGACTTATTTGTGTCTTAACAATATTCCCTTCATTATTACTTGTATTTGATAAAGCAATTGAGAAAACTAAACATAAAGTATATTTTCCAGAATTTAAATGTTTACAGAATTTTTCTAGGAAATATTATAAAGTAATATTTATAGTATTTTTAATATTACTTATACCTGCTTATATTGGTAATAAGAATTATAATGTTTATTATAAATTAGATGAAGCATTACCTAAAGATTTACCTTTCCATCAGGCTGACAACGAGTTAGCTAAGAAATTTAATATTACATCTCCTGAAATTATTATTTTAAGAAAAGATATAAAGAAAGATAAAGTAGAAGAATTAGAAGATGAATTAAAGAATGTTAAAGGAATAGAATTTGTTATTAGTCCTAATACTTTAACAGATACTGATATTAGTTATTTATTACCTAGTGATTTAAAAAAACTGGTAGATAACGATAAATATCAATTAATATTAATGAATTCTAAGTATGAGATTGCTTCTAATGAATTAAATAATCAAGTAAAGAAAGTAGAAAAGATAGTACATAAATATGATAAGAAAGGTATAGTAGCTGGAGAAGGTGCTTTAATGAAGGATTTAGTTACTATAGCTGATCATGATTTTAATATGGTTAATTATACTTCTATTATTGTTATATTTATAGTTATGTTATTAGTACTTAAAAGTATTGGTCTTCCTATAGTATTAATATTTGCGATAGAGTTTGCGATATTTACTAATATGGCATGTGCTTATTTTACTGGTGTAGAACTTCCATTTATCGCAAGTATTGTAGTTGGTACTATTCAATTAGGGGCTACTATTGATTATGCAATACTTATGTCTACTACATATTTGGATGAAAGACATAGTAAGAAAAAGAATAAAGATAAAGCGATGGAAGATACTTTAAAAGTTACTGTACCATCAATAATTACATCTGCTTTATGTTTCTTTGCGGCTACTATTGGGGTTAGTTTATATACAAAGATTGATATGATAGGTTCTATTTGTACATTATTAGCACGTGGCGCAATTATATCTATGATTGTAGTTATTATTGTACTTCCAGCATTACTATTAATATTTGATGGATTTATACTTAAAACTACTAAATTTAAGAAAGAGGGTAAAAATTATGAATAAATTTTATAAAGGAATTAGTTTATTATTAGTACTTAGTATGTTTCCAATTAATTGTTTAGCTTTAACTAAGACTGAAACAATATATTCTAATTTAAAAGATAATGGAGAAGTTAAAAGTACTGATATTAGTGTAGGACTTACTAATTTAGATAAAGGAGAAGTTATTGATTATACTAAATTAGATAATATTAAGAATGTTAATGGAGAAGAAAAGTTTTCTAGAGATAGTGAAAAACTTACTTGGAAAAGTACTGGTAAAGATATTTATTATAAAGGAGTATTAAATGATAATTTACCTATAAGTGTTAGTTGTAAATATTATTTAAATGGAGAAGAAAAAAGTCTTTCTGAAATGAAAGGTAAGAGTGGAGATGTTAAATTAATATTTAATTTTAAAAATCATTTATATGATTATAATAGTCATATGTATACTCCATTTGTAGTTAGTACTTTATATACTATTAATTCTAAAGATAATTCAAATGTAGAAGTTAGTAGTGGTAAGGTAATTAATACTGGTAATAAGATATTTATTACTGGAGTAAGTGCTCCGGGTTTATATGAAAGTACTAATATTTTTGAATTAAAAGATATGGATAGTATTACTATTAGTTATAATACTTCTAAGTTTGATATGAGTGAAATATATTTTGTAATGACTCCTAAGTTATTAGAAGAGGTAGATTTAGATTTTTCTAAAGTTAGTAATATTACTGGTAATTTGAATGAATTACAATCTGGAGTTAATAAATTACAAGGTGGTAGTCAAGCTATAGTAGATGGTGAAAATAATCTTAATACTGGTTTAATTAGTTTAAATAAAGGCTTAAATGATGCTTTAGAAGGATCTAATAAACTTTATGAAGGACTTGTACAAGTACAAGAAGGTACTAATAAATTAAGTAATATGACTACATTAGTAGATACTTTATATGAAAATTATATTAAAAATAGTGAATTATTAAATAATATTAATAGTGGAGTAACTAAAGAACAATTAGAAAATGGAATACTAGATGCTACTTCTAAGAAAACAGAATTAGAAAATAAATTAAAAGAGGTTAATGCAGGTATTAGTATGTTAGAGGGATTAGAATCTTTATCTGAAGATGAAACTAATCAACTTAATACTTTAAGATATCAAAAAGAACAATTAGAAATAGGTATTAAACAATATGCTCAAGGAATAAGTGAAGCACAAAATAATTTAAATAGTCTACCTTTAGCAAGTGCTAAACTTAGTGGAGCTAATGAAGCTATTATTCAAGTACTTTGTGGTATTTTAGGAGTAAATGATCCAACTATGATTAATGAAGAAAGTATTAATGCATTTAAAACTAATATTAATAATTTAGTTGGTGGAGTAAATTCTCTTACAGAAGGTAGTAAAAATTTATCTAACGGAATAGGAAAATTACATGAAGGTTCTGAAAAGTTAGTAGATGGTTCTACAAAATTAGGTGATGGTAATAAAACTTTACTTGATGGAATTACTAAATTAAATAATGAAGGTATATCTAAATTAACTGATTATGGTAATAAGATAAATAATTATTCAGATAAAGTAGAAACATTAATTAATTTAAGCAAAAACTATAAAGGATATACTAGTAATAATGCTGATAGGGTAATATTTATTTATAAGTTATCAAAATAGAGAGATTTCTCTCTTTTTATTTGTCAACTTAAAAAGGTTGACATATATTTTTTATTATGTTATGATTGTATCGAATTTGAGGAAAGGAGTGAGAATATGAATTTCAGATTTAGTAAAAATTTAAATAGTATTTTTAGTTGTGACTTTTATGGGAATATTTTGTATTCTCATTCGTTTTAACGTAGTAAAAAGTCACAAATGTGACTTTTTTTATTTGTATAAAAGAGGTGATAGATATGAAAAAGTTTTCAAATTTTAAAGTATTATTTCATTATTTAAGAAAAGAAAAAATTAAATTAGGTATCTACATCTTATTAGTATTATTAACTTATATTCCAGTACTTGCTGCTGCGTATTTATGGGGTATAGCACTGGAAGCATTAATACAAAAAGAATTAATGAAATTTGTTTTATATTTGGCATTATGGGAAGGATTATTCACTATATGTTATTCATTATTACAAATACCTAGAGATACCTTATATAATTATTTAGAAATAAAATTTATGGAAAATGTTAGTAAAGATCTTTATAAGAAAATGGATTCATTACCCGCAAAAGCTTTTGAAGAAATAGGGGTTGGAGAGTTAATTAATAGACTTTATACAGATCCAGATAGAGTAATGGAATTACTTAATAAGCTTATTAAATTAGTATGTAAAGCTTTTGTTGTAATAGTTGTTTTAGTAATATCTTTTAGTGTTAGTATATTACTAGGATTAGAAGTATTAGTATTTGGTTTTGTTATGGGATTTATTTCTTATAAGTTTTTTCCTAAGATTAAGAAAACACAAGAAAAAATTAAAAAAGAGTCAGATGAATATGTTAAAGTCGCAACTGAAAATATTACAGGAATAAGAGAAATAAAATCATTGGGTATTAAGAAAAATACTCGTAAAAATATTTTTAGTATATTAGATAATATGTTTATTCATACTAGAAATATTAGAAAATATGAGGTTACTTATTATAGTTTAAATAATCTTACATATTTTATATTACAATTTATAATTTTATTTACTGCGGGATATTATGTAGTACAAGGTAAGATAGCTTATAGTATATTTGTTATGTTAGAAGCATATATCTGGAGAATAGATGAAGTAGTAGAATCTATTTCAGACTTTGGAGTTAGTTATAATAAAGTTACTGTTTCTTTAAAAAGAATAGGTGAAATAGTAAATAATGTTTTATATGAGGATGAGAAGTTTGGAAAGGTTAATATTAAGAGTAAAGGTATAATTGAACTTAAAGATGTATGGTTTAGATATAGTGATTATGAAGATTATACTTTAAAAGGTTTATCTATGAAGATAGAACCTAATAAGAAAATAGCTGTAGTTGGGCGTAGTGGTAATGGTAAAAGTACAATATTTAACTTATTACTTAGATATTTTGATTCTACAGATGGTGTTATTACGTTAGATGGAGTAGATATTAAAGATTTATCTGAAAAATCTTTACGTGGTAATATTTCTATTATTAGACAAGCTCCATTCTTATTTAATTTATCTATTCTAGATAATTTTAAATTAACTAAGACTAATGTTACTTTAAAAGAAGTTAGAAATGTTTGTAAACGTGCATATATAGATGATTATATTATGTCTTTACCTAATAAATATGACACTATAATAGGTGAAGGTGGAGTTAACTTATCAGGTGGTCAAAAACAAAGACTTGCTATTGCTAGAACGCTTTTATTAAATACTAAAGTAATATTATTTGATGAAGCAACTTCTGCACTTGATAATGAAAGTCAAGAATATATTAAGAAAACAATAGATAATTTGGTTAAAGATCATACAGTAGTTATTGTTGCTCATAGACTTTCTACTATAGTAGATGCAGATATTATTAATGTAATAGATAAAGGTAAGTTGGCTGCTTCTGGTACTCATAAACAATTATTAAAATCTTGTAAAGTTTATCAAGGTTTATATAAAACAGAATCCTCAAATTCAAAATAAAAAAGACTAACCAATGTTAGCCTTTTTTTGATATTGAATACTAGTATTTTTTAAATTATTTAAATCAGTACTTAATTCATTTAATCCATCTATAGATAAACCTTTTTCTTTAGATTTAATTATATCAGGAGAAAAATACTCTAATTTATCTGCATCTTTTACTAAATCATATTTTTTACCTTGTAAATAAATAGTTATATCTGAATTAACTTCTGGATGTACTCCAGCAGCTATTAATCTAATTATAGCATTATCTATACTTTTAATACCTATAATTGATGCTAATATAGTAGATTCTTCTTTTGTACTTGTAATTGTTTTTCCATGATCATCAACAAAATTATGATTTGTAAATTTAGCAGTAGTTTTTAAATATCTTTTATTAAAATTAAAAGCAAATTTTTTAGTATCAGTATCTTTATATATAGATGTATAATCTATACCATTATAATTAAAGTATATACAATAATCATCTGTATCTTTTTGTATAAATGCATCAATTCTATTGATTGTTTTTTCCATGTAATATTCCTCTTTCAAGCGACGTTCATAATTATAGCATATTTAGTATATTTTTTCAAGTTAATCTTTTATTTATAAAAGATATTTGCTATAATTAAGTAGATAATAAAGAGGGATTGTATGAAGAAAATATTTAGATTTATATTAATAGTTATATTATGTATATTTTTAATTGGTATGGGTACTGGATTTATTGATTATTATAGAATGATTAATGGTAGTTTACCTATATTTAATATTAGTAGTTATAATTCTCAAAAGAGAAAACAAGTGTTTCAAGGTATGTTATATAAAGCTTCTCGTAAAGTAAGAGCAAGTGATAAAGAAAGTTTTGCTGATTCTAGTAATTATAAATTTAAATTAATAACTTTTAATTTATTTATACCAGAACAAAAGAAAGTAGAAAATGAAGAATATAATTTTATAGTAAGAAAAGATAGTGATTGTGAAAGTAAGTTATATTATGCAGATTTAGATAAGAAAGTTTATACTTATTGTTTAAATAGTATTATGTTAAATAATAAAGAATTATTGTCATATTTAGAGAAAGATAAAAATATAATAAATAATATAGAAGATAATATTAATTATACTGGTGTATATGATAATAAAAGAACTTTAATGTTTAAAGATAATAATATTAAGATTTATCATTGTAAAAATAATAATATTTATATAGGATTTAAAAATATGGAATTTCAAGAAGATTTTTGTATAGAAAAAGATGATGATTTGAAGTTTATATTTGAAATTAAAGAAGAAACAAATAATGTCGAATTAAAAGAAGAAAAAGAAATATTCTATGAAGATCTTGAATATACTTATAGTTTTGATAGAGTGAAAAGTGATTATATTTATATAACTACACCTAAAGAAAGAGGTAATAAAAAAATAAAATTAAAAGATGCTTTAAATAATAAATTATTAAGTATAGAAGATTTAGAGAAAAAAGGATTAAGCTTTACAAAGGAAAGTAAAAATAAAGAGTAATTTTATATTACTTTTTATTATTCTATGATAAAATATATATTGTTTGGAGTGATAACATGTTAGAGATAAAGAATATTACAAAAACTTATAAGACTGAAGGTTTTACTCAAAAAGCTTTAGACAAAGTAAGTATAAATTTTAGAGAATGTGAATTTGCATCTATTTTAGGACCTAGTGGTTCTGGTAAAACAACATTATTAAATATTATTGGGGGACTTGATCATTATGACTCTGGTAATTTAGTTATAAATGGAGTTAGTACTAAGAAATATAATGATAGAGATTGGGATACTTATAGAAATCATAGAGTTGGTTTTGTATTTCAAAATTATAATTTGATATCTCATCAGACAGTTTTAGCTAATGTAGAGTTAGCTCTTACTTTATCTGGTATATCTAAGAAAGAAAGAGTAAAAAGAGCAAAAGATGCGTTAGTAAGAGTTGGTTTAAAAGATCATATGAAAAAACGTCCTTCACAATTATCTGGTGGACAAATGCAAAGAGTTGCGATTGCACGTGCTTTAGTAAATGATCCAGATATATTACTTGCTGATGAACCAACAGGTGCACTTGATACTAATACTAGTAAACAAGTTATGGATTTACTTCAAGAAATAGCTAATGAAAAATTAGTTATTATGGTTACTCATAATCCTGAACTTGCAAATATTTATTCTAATCGTATTATAAGATTACAAGATGGAGAAATAATAGATGATTCTAATCCATACGAAGAAGGAAAAGAAGAAAAAGAAGTAGTAGATAATCCTAAGAAAACTTCTATGAGTTTTATAACTGCACTTAGTTTATCTTTAAATAATTTAATGACTAAGAAAGGTAGAACTATTTTAACTGCTTTTGCAGGAAGTATTGGTATTATTGGTATTGCTTTAATACTTAGTTTAGCTCATGGTATTAATAGTTTCATAGATAAGACAGAAGAAGAGACTTTAAGTTCTTATCCATTACAAATAAGAAAAGAATCAGTTGATATGACTGCAATACTTCAATCATTTGCTGATGCTAGTAAGACTAAAAAATATAAAGATGATGATATTCATTCAATGAATGTCATGGGTGATATGTTTGAAAATATGAGTCAAAAAGTTAAACGTAATGATATGAAGAATTTTAGAGAATATTTAGAAAAAAATAAAGATATTAAAAAATATACTAGTGATATAGAATATTCATATGATGTAACACTTAATTTATATAAAGAAGATACTTCTAAAATAGTTAGAGTTAATCCAACTACAGTTTATGATACTTTAGGTATGGGTACTAGTGGAGTATCATCAATGTATAGTTCTATGATGAGTAGTAACGATGTATTCTTTGAAATGATTAATAATGATAAATTATTAAAACAACAATATGATTTAGTAGCTGGTACTTGGCCAAAAGAATATAATGAAATGGTACTTGTAGTTGGTGAAAATAATGAGATAAGTGATTATACATTATATAGTTTAGGAATACTTGATCAAGATGAATTAAAAGAACAATTTACTAATATGACTAGTGGTAAGAAAGTTAAATTTGAGAAACATTCTTATACAACAGAAGAATTATTAAATTTAAAATTTAAATTAGTTTTAAATACTGATTATTATGTAAAAGAAAATGGTATGTGGATTAGTAAAAAAGATGATGAAGATTATATGAGAAATCTTATAAATAATTCAGAAGAAGTAAAAATAGTTGGTATTTTACGTGGTAATAGTGAAGCTGTAACTAGTGGTAATAATTATGGTTTAGTTGGATATAGACAAGATTTAATGAAACATTTAGTAGAAAAGATTAATGAAACAGAAATAGTTAAAGAACAATTATCTAATCAAGATATAAATGTATTTACTGGAAGTAAGTTTACTAGTAATTCTACATTTGATATGAATAGTTTAAGTACTGAACAATTAATTGCTTTACAAAATATGAGTCAAGAAGAAATGACTTTATTTATGAAGAATTATAGTGAGAATATGACTGCTTCTTATGATGAAAATATTAAGAAACTTGGAATAGCAGAATTAGATAATCCTGATACTATATCAATTTATCCAAAAGATTTTGATTCTAAAGAAGAAATAGTTAAGATTATAAAGAAATATAATAAAGGTAAAAAGAAATCTGAACAAATAGAATATACTGATATAGTTGGTATTATGATGAGTAGTGTTCAAACTATAGTTAATGTTATTAGTGCAGTATTAATTGCCTTTGTAGCTATTAGTTTAATAGTATCTAGTATAATGATTGCTATTATTACTTATATTTCTGTAATTGAAAGAACTAAAGAAATTGGTATTTTAAGAGCTATGGGTGCTTCTAAGAAAGATATTTCAAGAGTATTTAATGCAGAAACATTAATAGAAGGACTATGTGCTGGTATTATGGGTATTCTTGTTACATTACTTATAAATATTCCTGCTAATATTATTATTAAAAAAGCAGTTAATATTAGTAATATAGCTAAATTACCTTTAAATGGAGCTATTATACTTATTATTATTAGTATATTATTAACTGTTATTGCAGGATTTATTCCAGCTAAGATAGCATCAAGAAAAGATCCAGTAGAGGCACTTAGAAGTGAATAGATGTTTCTGGGTAAATTTAAATAATCCAAGATATGTAGATTATCATGATAAAGAATGGTGTGTTCCGTCACACGATGATAACTACTTATTTGAAATGTTAGTATTAGAATCATTTCAAGCAGGGTTATCATGGGAATGTATTTTAAATAAAAGAGATTATTTTAAATCTTCTTTTGATAATTTTGATTATAAAAAAATATCAAAATATGATGAATCTAAAATATTAGAATTATTAAATAATAAAAATATAATTAGAAATAAATTAAAAATTAAAGCTACTATTACTAATAGTAAGATATTTATGGATATACAAAAAGAGTATGGTAGTTTTTCTAATTATATATGGAGTTTTACTAATAATAATGTAATTGATCATAATGGAGAAGTTATTACTTCTAATGAGTTAAGTGATACTATTAGTAAAGACTTAAAAAAACGAGGTATGAAATTTGTAGGTACTACAATAATTTATTCATATCTACAAGCTATTGGTATAGTTAATGATCATGATTTAAATTGTGATTTTAGAAAATAAATATTTTTAATATAAAAAATATATTTAATTTCAAATTTCTATATAGATGAATTTTATAAATTCATCTATTTTTTTATTTAAATATTTATTTTTCTTACTTTTACAAAATATTTTATCTATGTTATAACACTCTTTCAAAGGAAGTGATTTATATAGATTATTATGACAAAATAAAAGAAAATTTACTTAAATGTGATGCTTATGATAGAGTAAAAGACTATTCTAAGAATAGAAATAGAGTTATTACTTATTTTGAAAATGGAAGAATACTAACTGAAGCAGGAGGTAAATATGGGGATAATATAATAGATGAATATGCTAAAAAGTTAGTTATTGAAGTTGGAAAAAAGTATAATCGTAGAACTTTATTTAGAATGAAACAATTTTATAATGTATTTAAAAATGAAAAAGTGTCGCAATTGGCGACACAATTGACTTGGAGTCATTATATTGAATTATTAGTTATTAAAGATAAAAATGAAATGGAGTATTACATCAATATTTCTCTTGAACAAAAATTAAGTAGAAATGATTTAAGAAATAAAATAAAAAATAGAGAATATAAAAGATTGTCAAATAAAACTAAAAATAAACTAATTAGTAAGGAAAAATTAGAAATAGAAGATTTAGTTCCAAATCCAATAATTATAAAAAATAATAGTTTAGATAAAAATATATCTGAATATGTATTAAAATTATTAATACTAGATAATTTAGATGATTTTTTAAGACAATTAGGTACTGGTTTTTCTTATATAGGAAATGAATATAAAATAAAGGTTGATGATAATTATAATTATATAGATCTATTATTATTTAATTATGAATCTAATTGTTTTGTAGTAGTAGAGTTAAAAATTACTGAATTAAAGAAAGAACATATAGGACAAATCCAGTTTTATATGAATTACATTAATGATAATTTAAAGAAGATAAATCAAAATGATACTATAGGTATAATAATATGTAGAGAAGATAATAAATATGTAATTAAATATTGTGTTGATAAGAAAATTATAAGTAGAAAATATGAATTAGTATGATTTTTGTTGGACAAATTATAAAAAAATGTGGTATATTTAATTCATAATAGGAGTCGTGTATGAAAAATAAAAGAAAGAAAAAGAATAAATTATTTTTATTACTATTAATAATATTAGGAATAAGTGTAGGTTTTGCATTACTTAGTACTACATTAAATATTACAGGTACTGCGGGAGTTAATAAAAATATATGGGATATCCATTGGGATCAAGATAGTATCCAAGTAACTGAAAATAGTGTAGCTGCAGAAACTCCAACTGTTACAGAAAATGGTCAAAAATTATCTTATGAAGTTACATTAGAATTACCAGGAGACTTTTATGAATTTACAATAGACGCGGTAAATGCAGGTACAATAGATGGAATGATATCAATAGATGGATTGAATCCAACAATTACATATGCAGATGGTTCACCTGCAACATTACCAAGTGATATACATTACAGTGTAACTTATGCAGATGGATCTCCTGTAGAACAATATCATAAATTAGCTAAAAGAGTAGATGCGAATACACCGACAAGAGAAAAATTTAAAATAAGAATTGAATTTGATAAAGAAGCGACATCTCCAATAGGAGAAGATAAAATATATAAGATTAATGATGATGTACCATATACTCAAGGTGATGAGAGGGCTAAAGATAGAGAAAATGATGATGATACTGCAGATGATTTCTTCTTTGATGGAGAAAACTTTATAACAAATGTAGATTCATATACAGGAATATATTTTAAATTTCCAAAGAATTATGAAAATATGAGCTATGTATTATATTATGATTTGGATAATGATATTAATTACATTGGACCATATGATGGTGAACAAGCTTGTATTAATTATAAACTAGAATTAATTAATGCAGGCGTAGAAGAAGACTCTTGGGATAAGAATAAATGGCCGACAGCAGAAGAATTTAGAGAAGATGCTATGGAACACATAAGATGTACCCCACAAAATGCAAGTGAAATGTGTATGCGTCGTAATAATAAAGAAGTGTGTATAAAACAAGATGAAATAGAAAATTGGGATTGTAATTATAATAGTGAAACAGGCAAATGTGATAATACTAATGGTTTTACGGCAAAATTATCTGACACATGCATAAGTATGGGATTAGATTTAGTTTTAATTGTAGATTTAGCAGAAGAAAAGGAACTTATTGGAACAAACAAGGAACTTGTTGAAGGAGAAGACATATTTGATGCACTTATGGATCAAGAAAGGATAATGATTTTACAAGTAGTATTACCTACTAGATTAATTCAACCACTTATATTTTCAGATACAAAATATGCAAGTTGTATTATTGATGAATATGTAACTTCTGAGACTTTTTCTCCTGAGGCTGGTAGAAATTATCGTTGTGAAAAAAACAGCAATTAATAGCCGTTTGAGTTTGTTTAATTTGAAATAGGAGTCGTATATGAAGAATAGAAAAAAGAGAAATAAAATATATTTATATTTATTAGTAATTTTAGGATTAACAGTAGGATTTGCACTTCTTAGTACTACATTAAATATTAATGGTACTGCGGGAATAAAAAAGAATACGTGGGATATTCACTGGGATAAAAATAGTATTCAAGTAACTGAAAACTCAGTTCAAGCAGAAACTCCAACAGTAACAGAAGATGGTCAAAAAGTGTCATATGAAGTTACTTTAGAATTACCAGGAGACTTCTATGAATTTACAATAGATGCGGTAAATGCAGGAACAATAGATGGTATGGTAAATATAGGAGGATTAACTCCAACTATAAAGAATAAAACAACAGGTGAAGTAACAACATTACCAAGTTATATAAAATACTCTGTAACATATGCAGATGGATCTCCAATAGAAGAATTTCATAAATTAGCTAAAAGAGTAGATGCAGATACTCCTACAAGAGAAAAATTTAAAATAAGAATAGAATATGATTCTAATTCAAAAGAGTTAAGTGATGATGATAAAGAATTTGAAATAGATGATGACTTACCATATATCCCAGATGATGGACGCGGTAAAGATAGGAAAGATGGTCGTACAGTTTATATAAATCATTTAGGAAAAAGTGAAACTTTAGATCCTACATGGAAACATTATTTTAAAGTTAAGTTAAATGAAATAACTACTACAAATGATATATATACTATTTTTGGAGAAGATGCAGGTGAAACCGTAGATTTGTATAGTATGATTGGTTGGAAATTTTCTTCTTTACAGGAATGTAATAGTTTTAAAGAATATGTTTATGGTACTGATTCTTCTGTTAGTTGTGATGTAATATTTCAAAGTGGTACTAAACATACTATTGTAGAAGATGTAGATGGTTGTATATTAATGAAAGATGGAAAAGAATTTTGTTATGATTATAATAAATTTGATTGTGATTTTGATGAATCAATAGGAGAATGTAAAAATTCTAGTACATATGCTTTACAAAAGAAAAATGAGGCTTTAAGTAGGAATGGATATTATACTGCAAGTCGTAGAACTCTAGATAATACTTTTGGAACAGTATTCTATAATGGAAATATTGGTACTGATTTTGATACTACTACTGCTGATGCTTTTATAAATATAGAAAATGGTCCGTCTTTTTATTCTGGTGGTGCAGATATGTTGGCTATGATAATTGATGCTAGATATGATGAAGGTGCATATAGCTGTTATTATATGGGAAATGTTAATCAAATGGTTCAGTTTGATACAGTTGATGTTGAAACGAAAGTAACTTGTAAAGAAGATTAATATATTATTGTATATTGATATGTTTAAAATTAATTGTAAATATAATAAAAAAGGAATAGTATTTCTTTACTATTCTTTTTATTTGAGTTAAAATTATAGGTGCGTAGAAAGAGGGATTTAATGTTAAAATTATTTAAAAATTTAGAAAAAAAAGATTATTTAATTATGTTATTTGTAGCTATATTAGTTATATTTTCAGTATTTTTAGATTTAAGATTACCTGAATATATGAGTGATATAACAGTACTTGTACAAACTGAAGATTCTACTATGAATGAAATACTTAAAGCTGGTGCTTATATGTTAGGGTGTGCAGTACTTAGTATGGGATGTACTATAGTAGTTGGATATTTAACATCTTTACTTTCAGCTAGATTTTCTAGAAATATTAGAAAACGTATATTTGAAAAAGTTGAATCTTTTGGAATAGCTGAGATTAAGAAGTTTTCTACTGCTAGTTTAATTACTCGTACTACTAATGATGTTACTCAAATAGAAATGCTTTTAGCTATGGGATTACAATTACTTATTAAAGCTCCGATAATGGCAGTTTGGGCACTTTTAAAGATAATTGGTAAGAGTGCAGAATTAAGTACAGTTACAGGTATAGGTGTAATTATTATTGTAGTTACTAATTTAATTATTATTGGAATAGTTTCTCCTAGATTTAAGAGAATACAAAAACTTACTGATAAGATTAATGGTGTAACTAGAGAAAATATTACTGGTATTCGTGTAATACATGCATTTAATGCAGAAAAGTTTAGTGAAAAGAGATTTAATGATGTTAATGATGATTTAACTGGTATTCATTTAACTGTTACTAAAACTTTTGCTTTAATGGATCCTGTAATGAACTTTGTTATGCATTTTCAACATTTAGGTATATATTTAGTTGGAGCTTATTTAATAGTTAATAGTGGTATGATGGATAAGATTAATATATTTAGTAATATGGTAGTATTTGCTAGTTATGGTATACAAGTAATTATATCTTTCTTAATGCTTACTATGATATTTATGGTACTTCCAAGAGCTACTGTTTCAGCTAATCGTATTAATGAAGTGCTTGATGAAGATATTTCGATTATATCTGGAGATTTTAAAGGTAAAACTGCTGAGACTGGTGTAGTTGAATTTAAAAATGTTAGTTTCAAGTATCCTGATGCAGATGAATATTTATTAAAGAATATTAGTTTTAAAGTTAATAAGGGTGAAACTATTGCGTTTATTGGATCTACTGGTAGTGGTAAATCTACTTTAATTAATTTAGTACCTAGAATGTATGATGCTACTGATGGAGAAGTATTAGTAGATGGTGTTAATGTAAAAGATTATGATTTACATGAATTAAATAATAGAATAGGGTATATTTCTCAAAAAGCAGTTATGTTTACTGGTACTGTAGAAGAAAATGTAGCATACGGAGATAATGGTCGTAAGAAACCTAATCTTGAAAAGGTTAAAGAAGCAATTAAAATAGCTCAAGGTACTGATTTCGTTGAAAAGATGGATAAGAATTATAAAGCACCTATAGCTCGTGGTGGTACTAATGTTTCAGGTGGTCAAAAACAAAGACTATCTATTGCAAGAGCCATAGCTAGGGATCCTGAAATATATATATTTGATGATTCATTTAGTGCACTTGATTATCAAACAGATGCAAAACTTAGAAGTGAATTAAAGAAACATATGAAAGATGCTACTAGTATGATAGTTGCTCAAAGAATTGGTACTATTATGAATGCAGATAAAATAATTGTTTTAGATAAAGGAGAATGTGTAGGTATTGGTACACATAAAGAATTATTAAAGACTTGTGATGTATACAAAGAAATTGCTTTATCACAACTTAGTGAGGAGGAGTTACAAAATGCCTAGACAAAGAGAAGTAGCAAAAGTAAAGGATTTTAAAGGTACTTTACTTAGAATGTTTAAGAGTTTAAAGAGTTGGAAATATATATTAGTGTTATCATGTATATTATCAATGATAGCGGCTATTTTATCTACTATAGCTCCTAATAAGTTAGCTGATGTTACTGATGTAATCAGTGAAGGTATTAAACCAAATACAGAAAAATTTGAATATGTATCTGGAGTAATATTTAAGAATTTAAGTATTAGTTATAGTAGTGAAGATCCTAATAAATTATTAGTTGAGTTTAATAAGCTAGATAAAGAAAAAAGAATTAGTTTATTAAGAAATGTAGAAGTTGATGGAGTTAAAATTAGTTCTAAAGATCAAGTTAAGTTTTTAGAATTAATGACTAAATTTGATAAAGATAATAATGAAAAAAATATTAAAGTACTTGATGATATGCCTAAATCTATTAAGGGTTTAATCGAGGCTAAATTAGATACTAACGAATTAAAGAAGAGATCTATTATACTTGGAGTAATTTATTTATTAAATTCAATATTTGGATATATTGTAGGTATATTAATGGCTTATGTAGGAATAGGTTATTCTAAGAGATTAAGAGGTCATATAGTTAAAAAGATTAATAAATTACCATTAAGATACTTTGATAATCATGAAACAGGAGATGTCTCATCTCGTGTTACTAATGATGTTGATACTATTGGTATTAATATGAGTAATACTATTACATCTTTTATTGGTAATTTAACATTATTCTTAGGTTCTATTGTGATGATGTTTGTAACTAATTGGATTATGGCATTTACTGCAATATTTGCTTCAATATTTGGATTTGTTGGTTCAGGTATTATTCTTAAAAAGAGTCAAAAATACTTTGTAGCTAGACAAAAAGAATTAGGTAAATTAAATGGTCATATTGAAGAAATTTATTCAGGACATAATGTAGTTAAAGCATATAATGGAGAAATAGAAGCATTAGATGAATTTAATAAGATAAACGATAAGTTATATGATTGTAATCGTAAGAGTCAATTTTTATCTGGTATTATGCAACCTTTAATGCATTTTATTGGTAATTTAGGTTATGTAGCTGTATGTGTGGTTGGTGCACTTTTAGTTATGAATAATAAGACTACTTTTGGTGTTATTGTAGCATTTATGATTTATGTTAGATTATTTACTAATCCATTATCAAGACTTGCTCAAGCTGCTACTACTATGCAATCTGTTGCTGCTGCTGCAGAAAGAGTATATGAATTTGAAGATGAAGAAGAATTAGCTGATGAATCTAAATTAAAAATTAAATTAGATAAATCTAAAGTAAAAGGAAATATTGAATTTAAGAATGTTAAATTTGGATATAATCCTGAAAAAACTATTATTAAAGATTTCAATGCTAATGTAAAACATGGAGAAAAAATAGCAATAGTAGGTCCTACTGGAGCTGGTAAAACTACTATGGTTAATTTACTTATGAAGTTTTATGAGATTAACTCTGGAGATATAGTAATAGATGGAGTTTCTATAAAAGATTTATCAAGAGAAGAAATACATAAATTATTTATAATGGTATTACAAGATACTTGGTTATTTGATGGTACTATTAAAGAAAACTTAAAATTTAATAATAAAAATGTAAGTGAAGAAGAGTTATGGAAGATATGTAAAGATATAGGAATAGATCATTTTATTAAAACACTTCCAGGTGGAATGGATTCAGAAGTTTCAGATAATGATGCAATATCATCTGGTCAAAAGCAATTACTTACTATTGCACGTGGTATGGTAGAAGATGCACCTTTCTTAATACTTGATGAAGCTACATCTAACGTGGATACTCGTACTGAAGAATTAGTTCAAAAGGCAATGGATAAATTAGCTGAAGGAAAAACTAGTTTTATAATTGCACATAGACTTTCTACTATTAAAAATGCTGATTTAATACTTGTTATGGATGAAGGTAATATCATAGAGCAAGGTACTCATAATGAATTATTAAAGAAAAATGGTTTCTATGCTAAACTTTACAATTCTCAATTCCAAAAGTAATTAATTTATATATTATTTTGTAGTTATATGATAAAATATGTATAGAAAAGGAGTAAATGTATATGGCTAAATTTTGTGTTCATTGTGGTGAAAAATTAAATGATAATGACGCTTTTTGTGCTAAATGTGGTGCTACAGTAGAAGGTACTAGTAACACAACTCATACTGTAGTAGTTACTGATCCAAATACTAAATCTAATGGAAGACCACTAAAAGACTAGTATATTGATTATTTTTATAAAATATGATATAATGTTACACATGAAGGGAATACTTTAATAGGTTAAGATTAATTGTGTTCTCTTTTTTTGTGCCTAAAAAAAGTAGATGAAAATCATTATATTTTCTTTTTATTATAGGGAAATTTTGTTATAATAGGTATTGGTGAGAAGTATGAAGAGAAGTGAAGTAGATCGTAGTAAATTATCTCCTATGATGCAACAATATATGGAAATAAAAGATAAGTATGAAGATTGTATCATATTCTTTCGTTTGGGAGATTTTTATGAAATGTTTTTTGATGATGCAATACTTACTTCACGTATCTTGGAGTTAACTCTAACAGGTAAACAAGCTGGACTTGAAGAGAGAGTTCCAATGTGTGGTATTCCACATCATGCTTATGTATCTTATGTAGATGAGTTAATTGATAAAGGTTATAAAGTAGCTATTTGTGAACAATTAGAAGATCCTAAAGAAGTTAAGGGTATGGTTAAACGTGATGTCATACAAGTAGTTACTAAAGGTACTAGAATTGATTCTAATATAGATTCTAAGAGTAATAATTATATTGCGAGTATATATGATTTTAATTACTGTTATGGTATTAGTTATATTGATATTTCTACTGGTGAAGTTTATGCTACTTTAATTGAAGGAGATAAAGATAAAGTAATTAAAGAAATTAGTAGAAATGGATTTAGAGAAGTTATAGTAAGTGATTCAATTGATCGTGAAATAGTTGAAATTTTAAGATCTAATTTAGATGTTTTAGTAACTATTTATAAAGATGAATTAGATGATGATAGCTATGATTATATTTATAAAAATATAGAAGATATAAGAATAATTAAAACACTTAAACATTTATTAAAATATATAATAGAAGCTAAGAAGGGTGATTTACACCATCTACAAGAATGTAAGATAATTAAGTCTTCAATGTATTTGGAGTTTGATGCTAATACTAAAAATAATTTAGAGTTAGTAGAAACTATTAGAAATAGAGAAAGGCAATATAGTTTATTATGGTTACTTGATAAATGTAAGACTGCGATGGGTAGTCGTTATTTAAAATATAATATACTTAATCCATTAACTGATAGAAAGTTAATTGAAAAAAGATATGATATGGTATCTTTATTAAGTACTGAGTTTATTTTAAGAGATGATTTAATAAAAGCGTTAGACGAAGTATATGACTTAGAAAGATTAGTTGGTAGAATTACATATGGAAATTTAAACGCAAAAGATTTATTACAATTAAAAAGTTCTTTAAAAGTACTGCCTACTATTAGTAAGATACTTACTGAGCTTAAATATGATCAAAAGATAGAGACATTTGAAGAGGTTTATAGTCTTTTAGAAAAGACTATATGTGAAGATGCTCCTTTTACATTACATGAAGGTCATTTAATAAAAGAAGGATATAATGAAGAATTAGATGAATTAAAGAAGATTAGTAGTGGTTCTAAAGACTTTATCTTAGAGTTAGAACAGGAAGAAAAGAAAAGAACGGGTATTAAGAATTTAAAAGTAGGATTTAATAAAGTATTTGGATATTACATTGAAGTTAGTAAAGGACAATGTAGTTTAGTAAAAGAAGAATTTGGATATGAGAGAAAACAAACTTTAGCTAACTGCGAAAGGTTCATTACTCCTGTATTAAAAGAAAAAGAAAATATAATACTTGGAGCGGAGGAGAAGATTATTTCTTTAGAATATAAGTTATTTATGGATATTCGAGAAGTAATTAAACGATATGTTACTGATTTACAAAAAACTGCTAGAATTATTAGTGAAGTAGATATGTTACAATCTTTCTCTATTGTTTCTGATAGTTATAAGTTTGTTAGACCTAATATAGTTAATGACAGAAGTCTTAAGTTAATAGATTGTCGTCATCCAGTAGTAGAACAAGTAATGAAAGATAAGTATATTCCTAATGATATTGTTATGGATAAGAATACTGATATTTTATTAATTACTGGTCCTAATATGGCTGGTAAGTCTACTTATATGAGACAAACTGCAATTACTGTTATAATGGCTCAAATGGGATGTTTTGTACCATGTAAAAGTGCTAGTATGCCTATATTTGATAAGATATTTACAAGAATTGGAGCTAGTGATGACTTAGTAAGTGGTGAATCTACTTTTATGGTTGAGATGAAAGAAGCTAATACTGCTATTAGTGAAGCTACTGAAAATAGTTTAATATTATTTGATGAATTAGGACGAGGTACTGCAACATATGATGGTATGAGTCTTGCACAAGCAATACTAGAATATTTACATGACAAAATAAAAGCTAAGACAATGTTTTCTACACATTATCATGAATTAACTGCATTAGAACGTGACTTAAAACATTTAAAGAATGTTCATGTATCTGCAATAGAAGAAGATGGAAAAGTAACATTCCTACATAAAGTTAAAGCAGGTGCAGTTGATAAGAGTTATGGTATACATGTAGCTAGTCTTGCTAAATTACCAAAAGAATTAATTAAAAGAGCTGATGATATACTAAATGTATATGAAAAGAAAAATGTAAAGAAAGAAGTATTTACTCAAACTAGTTTATTTGAATATGTTGAAGAAGAACACGTTGAAAAAAGTAATCCAATACTTGATAGTTTAGAAGAAATAAATCCGTTAGAGATGACTCCAATGGAAGCATTAAGTTATTTATATGATTTAAAAAAGAATATGAAAGATAAAAAGTAATAGGAAATAATTACTTAATATGTTAAAATTAGGGTAGGTGATAAAATGAAAAATAGAAGTGAACTTAGAGAAGTTATAATGAAAGTAATTTATCAAGTTAATTTATATAACTCTGATATTAATTATGATATTGATGATTTAATAAAAGAACAATTAGAAGTAGAAAATAGTTTTGTTAATGATACTGTTAAAGGTATTATTGAAAATCAAAATACTATTAATGAACTAGCTAATAAATATTTAAAAGATTGGACTATGGATAGATTAAATAAAGTAGATCAAGCAATCCTTTCTTTAGGTATTTATGAGTTAATGTATACTGATACTCCATCAGTTGTATCTATTAATGAAGCAATTGAATTATCTAAAAAATATAGTGATGAAGCTGTTACTAAGATGATTAATGGAGTACTTGATAAGATATATCATGAAGAAGAGAAATAACTTTCTCTTTTATTATCTGGAGGTGAAATATGAACGATAAGTATATTACTGTTACACAGTTAACCAGGTATATTAAATATAAAATAGATAATGATGTTAATTTGAATGAAGTATTTCTTAAAGGTGAAATAAGTAATTTTAAAGCTCATAGTAGAGGACATTTTTATTTTACTTTAAAGGACGAAGGTAGTAGGATTAATGCTATTATGTTTGCATCTTCTACACGTAATATTAAGTTTATGCCTGAAGATGGTATGAAAGTATTAGTTACAGGTAAAATATCAGTATTCGAAGCTAATGGTGCTTATCAAATATATGTTAATGATATGTTAGAAGATGGTGTAGGTAACTTATATATAGCTTATGAACAATTAAAAAAGAGGCTTGAAGAAGAAGGTTTATTTAAAGAAATATATAAGAAACCAATACCTAAGATACCTAATAGAATAGGTGTTATTACTGCACCTACTGGGGCAGCTATTAAGGATATAATTTCTACTATTAAAAGAAGATGGCCTTTATGTGAAGTATATTTATTTCCAGCACTTGTACAAGGTGAGGATGCTAAGGAAGATATTGTTAAGCAGATTAAAAGGGCAGACGACGAGTATGATTTAGATACATTAATTGTAGGACGTGGTGGAGGAAGTATCGAAGACTTATGGGCTTTTAATGAGGAAATAGTTGCACGTGCTATATTTGAATGTAATACTCCAGTTATTAGTGCGGTAGGTCATGAAATAGATTTTACAATAGCAGACTTTGTAGCAGACTTACGTGCTCCAACTCCAACAGGTGCTGCAGAGATGGCTGTTCCACAACTATCTGATGTACTTAATTATTTAAATCAAATTAAGATAAGACTTAATAATACAGTTATTAATCAAATAAAAGTAAATAGGAAAAAACTAGATAGTATTCGATCTAGTAATATATTTAAAAATCCTACTATGATTTATCAAACTAAAGAAATGATATTTGATAATTTAGTAGAAAAATTAAAATTTAATATGATTAATCTTACTAATGTTAAAGGTAAAGATTTAATTAGATTAAAGAATTCATATGTACTTAAAAATCCATATCAATTATTAGATAAGAAGAGTAATAAGTATTTAAATTTAGTTAGTAAATTAGAAACACTTAGTCCATTACAAACTCTACAAAGAGGTTATACTATGACTAAGAAAGATGGTAAAGTTATTAGTAGTTGTAAAAAGATTAAGAAGGGAGATTCAATAGAAATAGAATTTAGAGATGGATCTATTGAAGCGGAAGTTGTATGAATGAAAACAAAGTAGTAAAAGAAGAAAATAATAATAGTCTAGTTGAATTACTTATTATAATAGTTTTTATAGTAAGTATGATTGGTGGGGGATTAAAATTATATAAAAATATTCAAAGTATGAGACCAAATAATCAATTAAGTGGATCTTGTGGTCTTGCTGGTATATCAGAATCTGAAAGAATAAAATGTCTTAAAAATGAAAATGTAGAAGATAAGAAAACTCAAAATGCAAAAGTGTTTTTATTGGAAAATAAATCATTATTTATAACTGTTGGAGTAGTATGTTTATTGAGTTCGATTATTGTGATAGGAAAGGCAAAGAAAATTAAACTTAAGGGTTCATATGTAGCTTTAGGGGTATTTTCAATAATTTTTAGTATAATTTTATTACTATAATATAGGAGGAATTAATATGGCAGAAAAGAAAGAATTAAGTTTTGAAGAAAGTTTAGAAAGTTTAGAAGAAATAGTTAAAAAGTTAGAAGTTGGTGATGTAGCGCTTGATGATGCTATAGAAGAGTTTAATAAAGCTATGAAACTTGCTAAGACTTGTGATGAAAAGTTAAAGAAAGCAGAAGAAGCTATTACTAAGTTAGTTAAAGAAAATGGTGAAGTAGTAGATTTTTCAGTAGAAGAATAAAAAGAACCAAGTGGTTCTTTTTAATTTGCAATTTCTTTTATAAATAGATTACATGCTAGTTCGAATTCTTTATCATTTTCTAGTGGTAATACATCATTATTTTCTAATTTTCTAATTAATGTATCTTCTTCATCGTTTATGTTTGATAAGTAAAGATATGTTTTGTTGTCTTTTATTACTTCTTTTAATATTAAATAACTTTTATCATCTATTTCTACAACTTCTAAATCTCTCATTATTTTTCACCAGCCTTTGCAGTTTCATTAGCTTGTGCTAAGTTGTTTTCTGTTTCGTTTCTCATGTCGTCTAATTCTTTTTGTTTTTCATCTAATTTTGATTTTACTATTATTTGTTTATCAATTGATTCTTGGAATGAATCGATATCATCATAACCTTTTTGTTCTAGATATTCATCTAATCCACCATAATTTGTATATCTTAATACTGTATCTGTTTCATCTTTTTCTAAATGATCTAGGACTGATGCTAAACCAACATCAAATTGATATCCATATTCATCATTACTATCTAATTCTTTTAAATCATGAGCAATTGCTGCTTCGTCATACCATATTGCGCTACCTGAATCAGTTGGATGCCAATTAGGACTTTCTGGGTTTTGAACTAAATCTCTATAATATTCATGTCTTGTAGTACTTATAGTTAATGAATCATCTATTTTTTTTGATAGTAAATGTCCTCCACCAATAGTAAATGCTGTAATTGTTGCTGTTAATCCAATTGTTATACCTAATCTCTTTAAATAGTCTTCCCTAGTTATATTCATTTTATGACCAGTTTTTTTACCTATATTTCCAGATGTTGATTTTTTCTTCATATTTTCTATATCTTTATTCATCTTAAACACCTCTATAATAAATATACTTAATTTTTAATAATATGTAAAGAAAAGTATAATTTATTTATGAATAATATGTCTAATTTTGGCAAATATATATATAGAGGTGATTATATGAAAAAGAGAATATTTGTTTTACTTATGCTTTTATTATTACCTTTAAATATATATGCTTATTCAGATAAAGTTGTTTTAGGTGGAGAAACTATAGGTATAGATGTATATTCTAAAGGTGTATATATAGTTGGTTTTTATGATGTGAAAGGTAAAAGTATTGGGAGTAATGCAGGTTTTGAAGTAGGAGATATTATTATAAAAATAGATAATAATTCTATTAATAATATTAATGATTTAAATAATAGTATTAAAGATAATAAAATATATACTTTTACTGTAAAAAGGAATAATAAGATTATGGATATAGATTTAAATGTTATTGAAGAAGATAATATATTAAAAACTGGGTTATATGTTAAGGATCAAATATATGGAATAGGTACTTTATCTTATATAGATCCTAATACTTTGGTATTTGGTTCTTTAGGACATGAAATATTAGAGAGTAATAGCTTTTCTAAGTTTGATATTAGTAATGGTAATATATATAAAGCTGATGTTATTTCTATAGATAAAAGTGTTAATGGAGATGCGGGAGAGAAAAATGCTTATATTGATAGAAATAATACTACAGGAGAAATATATTCTAATGAGGTAGAAGGTATATTTGGTAAATATACTGATAGATTTGATTCTAATAAATTAATTGATGTAGGGTTACCTAGTGAAATTAAATTAGGTGATGCTTATATTCGTACTGTGATTAATGAATCTAAAATAGATAAATTTAATATTAAAATATTAAATATAGATGAAAATAATTCTACTAAAAATATTATGTTTGAAATAACTGATAAAAAATTACTTGATAAAACAGGTGGTATAGTTCAAGGTATGAGTGGATCTCCAATTATTCAGAATAATAAAATAATTGGGGTAGTTAATTATGTGATAGTTGATAATACTAGTAGAGGTTATGGTATATTTATTACTAAGATGTTAGAAGAGGGAGATAAAATTTTACAATAATTATCTTTCTTTTTTTATTTTTATGGTATACTATTTATAGTAGAGGAGTTGTAGAATATGTATATTGATTTAATAGTTTTAATAGTTTTATTAATTTTAGTAATTATGTTTTTTAAGAGATTTTCATCATTTGTATTTTTTATCGCAATAGTAGATATTTTCTTAAGAATATTAGCTTTTATTAGAGTTAATATAGGTCTTAGAGATGTATCTAATTTAATTGGTAAATATTTACCTAGTAGTGTATTTGATATAATTAATAAATATACTTTACAATGGGAAACAATTAATATTATTCTTAAATGGGGATTTGTAGTAATAATGGGAATCTTCTTATTCTATGTTACTAAGATATTCTTAAAGAAAAAGAAGATATAATAAAAAGCGACAATTTAGTCGCTTTTTTTATTTTATAGTATATTTGGTGAAGATATGAAAATATATTATGAAGAGATATTTATACTTAATTTTTTATTAGATTTTATGATTTTATTTGGTACTAAGAGAATACTTAAAATTAATAAAAGTATTATTAGAATTGTATTAGGTAGTATTATAGGTAGTTTTACTACTATATTATTGTTTTATAAGATTAGTAGTATAGATTTATTATTTTTGAAAATTATATTTAGTTTTATTATGATTATTATTTCTTTTGGATTTAATAATTTATTTAGAAATATATTTTATTTTTATATTATTAGTATCATAATAGGAGGATTATTTTATTTATTTGATATTAATAGTAATATTATTATTACTCATATTTTATTAGTACTTGGTAGTTTATTTATAATTTATATTTTATATAAAGAAATATTTAATTATAAAGAAAAATATAATAATAAGTATTTGGTAGATATTTATTATAAGGGAAAATGTTATAAGTTAGAGGGATTTATTGATACTGGTAATAGATTATTGTCTTGGAAGAAGGAGAGTGTTATATTAACTAATTTATATATTAATACTAGTAAAGTTATATATGTACCTTATAAAGCTTTAAATACTAATGGAGTTATTCCTTGTATTAGAGTAGATAAGATTGTTATTAACAATAGTATTATTAATAATTGTTTAATTGGTTTAAGTAAGGATAAATTTTCTATAGATGGGATTAATTGTATATTACCTAATAGTTTAAAGGAGGAATTATGTTAAAGATAATTAAGTTTTTTAAGAAATTGTTTTATAAAGTAGGAAGTTGTTTTTATGTAGGAGCTACTGATATATTACCTGAACCTTTAAGTAGAGAAGAGGAAGATTATTATTTGAAATTAAAAGAAGAAGGAGATAGTTTAGCTAAAGATAAGTTAATAGAACATAATTTAAGATTAGTAGTATTTCTTTCTAAGAAGTATGAAAATACTGGTGTTGATTTAGAAGATCTAGTTAGTATAGGTTCTATTGGTTTAATTAAGGCTATTAATACTTTTACTAGAGATAAGAATATAAAATTAGCTACTTATGCATCTAGGTGTATTGATAATGAAATATTAATGTATTTAAGAAAAAATAAGAAAATCAAATGTGAAGTTAGTATAGATCAAGCATTATCATATGATAGTGATGGTAATGAATTACATTTAGAAGATATTATAGGTACAGATAAAGATGAAGTTAGTAGGTGTATCGAAGAAAATGACGATAAGAGCTTAATATTAAATGAAATATTAAAATTAAAAGAAAGAGATAGAAATATAATGGTACTTAGATATGGATTACTTGGTAATTTAGAGTATACTCAAAAGGAAGTGGCTGAGAAACTAGGAATAAGTCAAAGTTATATATCTAGAATAGAAAAGAAGGTTATTAGAAGACTTAAAAGTTTAATTAATACTTAAAAAAGACTCTTATGAGTCTTTTTCTATGTATATATCTTCTAATATATTTAATTTATAATTACTTAGTTTATCTAATATACTATTTTCTATTAATACAATGTATTTTATAGTTTCATTATATGTTTTATCAATAATTTTAGAATTATTTAAAATATAATTTATTTGTTTTTCATCATTATAATTAAATTCTAATTCTACTTTTTTACCTTTTATTAATTCTACTTGATTAATATTTTTTAATGCTTCTGTGACTGATTTAGTATAAGCTCTAACTAAACCTCCAGCACCTAGTTTGATACCTCCAAAGTATCTTACTACTACTACTAAAATGTTATTTAAGTTTTCTTTTTTTATTACATTTAATATTGGTAGACCTGCGGTACCAGATGGTTCTCCATCATCAGAAGACTTTTCTATTTCATTATAAATATATCCATAACAGTAATGAGTTGCTTTTGGATATGATGTTTTAATGTCATTTAAAATATTACTAATATCAGGATTATTTATTTTAATCAGTAAAGTAATAAACCTAGAATTTTTAATTTCTATTTCACTTATTATGTTTTCTTTTATGGTTTTCATAAAATCACCTATAAATATTATACAATAAAATTTAATATTATTTATTTAAATTTATAAATTCGTGTTATAATTAATTATAGGAGGCTTTAATTATGTTTAGAAAGAATAAAGATAAAGATGTAGATATTACTAGTTTAAATCATATTTTACATACTGGTAAAAGATTAATTAATATTGGTTATTTTATGGCGATAGTATGTATTATATTACTAGGTACATATTTACTTAAGGAATGGAAAATTTTAAAATATGTAGGAGAGTTTTTAGGAGTAATATCACCTATATTTATAGGGTTATTAATAGCTTGGTTTTTTGATCCTTTTGTTACTAAGTTACAAAGAAAGAAAATACCTAGAATTTTGGCTTGTATATTAGTATATATATTAATACTTGGTGTTGTGTTTTTAATTATGTATTTATTTGTACCTGCACTTATTTCTCAAGTAAAAGATTTTGTTGCGGCTGCACCTGATATTTTTGATGATATAACTGATTTTATTATGAATGTTATTAAGAAATTTGATCCTAATAATACTATGAATGTTAAAACTTTAAAGAAAGGTATTATGGATACTATTACTGATTTTGGGTTTAGTATTGGTTCTGATATGCCTAAGTATATATTCTCATTTGGTAAAGCGTTATTTAATGGTGGAGTTAGTTTAGTGTTAGGATTTATGATTGGATTCTATTTATTATTTGATTTTGAAAAGGTAAATAGTGGTTTATATAATATTATGCCAGTTGCTTGGAAAGATGGTTATACTGAATTAACTCATAGAATTAATACTAGTTTAAGAAGTTATGTACAAGGTGTATTAATAGTTATGCTTTTAGTATTTTTAACTCAAAGTATTGGACTTACATTAGCTGGAATGCAAGCACCAATATTATTTGCAATGTTCTGTGCGGTAACTGATATTATTCCATATTTTGGACCATATATAGGAGCAATTCCAGCAATTATAGTTGGATTTACTATTAGTCCAATTACTGGTATATGTGTAGTTATTTCTATACTTGTAGTTCAATTATTAGAAAATAATTTCTATCAACCATTAATTATGGGACATACTATGAAATTACATCCAGTTACTATTATGGTTGGATTATTAGTATTTGAACATTTCTTTGGAATTTTAGGTATGGTTATTGCGACTCCATGTATTGCTTGTATTAAAGTAATTGCTGTATTTATATTAGAAAAAACAGGTTATATTAAGTATTTGAGACCTGAATTAAAGGAAGAATTAAAAAAAGAAGAATTAGTTAAATAAATCTTCTTTTTTTTTATTGTATTTTTTTATTATTTTTATTATACTTATATAGAGTAGGAGAGTAGTTAAGATGAGACGTAAAAATATAAGAAAAAAGAAAAATAATTTATTATTATTAGTACTTTTAGTATTAGGTGTATCAGTGGGATATGCTATTTTAAGTACAACATTAAATATTAATGGTATTGCGGGTATTAATAAAAATACTTGGGATATTCATTGGAATAGAAATAGCGTTAATATAACAGAAGGTAGTGTAGAGGGAGAAGAGCCTGTAGTATATGGTACTAATGATAATACAGTAGAGTTTACTACAGAACTTTCATTACCAGGAGACTTTTATGAATTTACTGTAGATGCTATTAATGAAGGTACTATTGATGGTGTGATTACAGTTACTTCAAATAAAACATATGAAGTGGTAGAAGGAGAAGAAGTAGAGGCAGATTTACCAAATTATATTAAATATAGTGTAACTTATGAAGATGGTACAACAGTTCCTACTGTAGGAGATTTTTTAAAAGCGGGAAATTCTAAACCTTATAAAGTAAGGGTAGAATATGATAGAGAAGCTGAAGTTTTACCTGAAACAAATAAAACATATAAATTTAAATATAGTGTAACTTATGAACAACATAAAGGATCTGTTGATGATCCATATACTATTACATTTAATCCTAATGGTGGGGAATCTAATCCAGGAACTAAAAAAGTGGCTCAGGGAAATAAAATGGGACATATGCCTACTCCTAGTAAAGGTAATACTCCATTTTTAGGATGGTATACAGAAATAGATGGTGGTATAAAAGTTAATGATAGTACAATTCCAAATAGTGATATGACTGTATATGCTAAATGGACAACTACTTATGTAACTTTTGAAAGAGGACAAGATGTTAATGTTAAATTAAAATCTTTAGCTGGTTCTGATGTATCTGGTGAATATCCTCATAATAATGTTAATGAGAATGTAACAGCGATACTTAAAGCTCCAAATGCACCTGATATTAGTACTATGACTAATGATAATATACTATCTGTTGAAGATGAATTCCCAATTTATGCATGGTATGATAATGGAACAATTTATTGGTGGAGTGAAGCAGATTATGTTTATTTAAATTCAGATGCATCATATATGTTTTCTGGATTTACTAATTTGGAAAATATTGATTTAAATTTTGAAACTAACAGAACTAAGAATATGACTGGTATGTTCCAAGGATGTAGTAGTGTTACTTCTTTGAATGTACATGATTTTGATACAAGTAATGCTATTTATATGTCTAGTATGTTCCAAGGATGTAGTAGTGTTACTTCTTTAGATTTAAGTGATTGGAATGTATCTAATGTAATTTACTTTAGTTCTATGTTTTCTGGAACTAGTTCACTTAAGAGTATAGATATTAGTAATTGGAATTTTGAACATGCTGCTTATATTACATATTTATTCCAAGGATGTAGTAGTCTTGAATCTATTAATTTAAGTGGAGTAAATACTGATAATATTACTGATTTTTCTGGTATGTTCCAAGGATGCAGTAGCTTGAAGAGCTTAGATTTTAGTAGTTTTAATAGTTCTAAAGTAACTTATATGTCTAGTATGTTCCAAGGATGTAGTAGTATTACTGAACTTGATCTTACTAGTTTTGATACACATAAATTAAATTCTGCATATTCTATGTTTGAAGGTATGACAAATTTAACTACTATTACTGTTAGCGATAGGTGGACTAATGGATATTTAACTGGATATAGTAATATGTTTAATGGTGATACAAAGTTAGTTGGTGGTAAAGGTACTACATATGATGGTACTAGGGATTTTAGAGATTATGCTCATATAGATGAAGGTGTTAAAAATCCGGGATATTTAACAAAACCTGAATTGGATACTTATACGGTTACCTTTGATCCAAATGGTGGTTCTATAAGTAATAATAAAAAACAATATGTTCAATTTGATGTTTTAGGAGATTTACCAAATGCAACTAAGGATGGATATTCTTTAGAAGGATGGTATACAGATCCAACTGGAGGCTTTAAAGTTGATAGTATGACTACTCCTAGAGGCAATGAAACATATTATGCACATTGGTTAATTGATACTACAATTAATTATAATGCTAATGGTGGTAGTATTGATGATGATACTATTAAATCTATTCAATATAAATACAAATATAATGGTACTAAAATATATTCTCATACTCCAAATATTGATGATAATGGAGATAATACTGTAGGATATCCAGATAATTATATTAATAATGATATCGTTACAATACCTGGGGCTAGAAAAATAAACATTGAAGTATGGTTTTCTACTTTTGCATCTTCTACTAATTATTTAGCTATATTTCCAAAAGGTATAACTCCATCAAATGATAATATAGGCTCTGCATCTATTTCTGGAGGAAGTTTAAGTGGTGTTTCATATATTAATAGACCACCGGATTCTTCTTCTGATAATCATAAAATATATACAGTAAATGATGATACAGCACAATTTTATTTTCATTCAACTACAAGTCTTGAACCAACTTATGGATATTATGCAATTATAACTGCTGATCCTTGTTATGTCGGAAATAAATCATATTCTATTCCTACAAGAAATGGTTATATATTTACAGGATGGAATACTAGTGCTGATGGTAATGGTACTTATTATAATACAATAGATAGTATATATGATAATTTGGGTAATTTTGCTGCTAATACAACATTATATGCAATGTGGACTGAGGCAAATACTGTTACATTTAATGCTAATGGTGGTACTGTAGATGTTAGTTCTATTGATGTAGCTAATGGTGGTACTATTGGACCTTTACCAGTTCCTACAAGAGAAGGATTTAAATTTATAGGATGGTTTACTGATTTAGAATTTACTGAACAAGTAACACCTTCTTATAAGCCTGCTGGTGATAAGACAATTTATGCTCGTTGGGAAGCTACTTTAGCTAAGTTTGATACAGGTATGAATGTAAGTCGTAAATTAAAAACACTAGTTGGACTTGATACTTCTGGTGATCATGGATATACAATGGCAGAAAACAATATTACTTCTATTGTAAGGGCTACAACTCCACCTGATACAACTAATTTTAGTCCTGCTAATAATATAGCAAGTGAAGATAGTATGATTCCAATATTTGCTTGGGAAGAAGATGGTGTATTATATTGGTTCTGTGAAGAAAATACAGTTTTCTTAAATGAAGATGCTTCTAATATGTTCTATGGATTTAAGGCTGCTACTTCTATAGATCTTACTGGTATTGATACTTCATTAACTACAAACATGAAAGCTATGTTTGAAGAATGTCAAGCACTACAAAGTATTGATGTAAGTAAATTTAATACTTCAAATGTAGAAGATTTAAGTTATTTATTCTATAATTGTAAGGCTTTAACAAGTCTAGATTTGAGTAGTTTTGATACAAGTTTTGTAAAAGACTTCTCTTCTGTATTTGGAAATATATATAATCTTGAAGAAGTCAATTTAAGTAATTGGGATTTTAGTAATCATTCTTCTAATTATTTAATAACTACTTTAACTTCAGGTACACGTGATTATTTAAAGAAACTTATAATGGATAATGTAGTATTCCCTAGTAATTCATATGGGGCTTTATCAAGTATGGGTAAAATTGAAGAAATTTCATTAAAGAATGTTGATACTTCTCATGTTATAAATATGGGTTATATGTTTTATAATAACCCTAAATTAAAATCATTAGATTTAACTGATTTTGATACAAGAAATGTTCAAAATATGCAATCTATGTTTGCAGAAGACTCTGTTATAACAAATATAGATACAAGTAAATTTGATACAAGAAATGTTCAAAATATGGGCAGTATGTTCTATGCATGTAAGGAAATTACGGAATTAGATTTAAGTAATTTTAATACTAGTAAAACTCAAAATATGGGTTATATGTTTCAAGATTGTAATAAACTTACAAAGCTTAATTTAAGTAATTGGAATTTCACTATATATTGTCCTAGTGCATTATTTGGTCAATTAACTGGTTATACTCGTGAGCAAATTACTACAATAATACTTGATAATGCAAAATTTGGATCTACTATGGCTTATGCTTTCCAAGGATTAACTGGTTTGGAGTCAATATCTTTAAAAAATGTTGATACTAGTACTGTAGTTAATATGCAAGATTTGTTCCAAAGTACTAGTAAAATTAAAGAAATAGATTTAAGTAGTTTTGATACAAGTAAAGTAACTAATATGAATAATATGTTTTATAATGCTAATGGATTAACTACTATATATGTAGGAGATAAATTTGTTAGACTTCAAGTTACTTCTTCAAATTCAATGTTTGGAAATTGTTATAAGTTAGTTGGTGGAGCTGGAACTGTTTATGATTCTAATTTTACTGATAGATTCTATGCTCATATAGATGGTGGTAAATATGATCCAGGATACTTTACTAGAGTAATTGCTAGTAGTAAGGTTAGTTTTAATCCAAATGGTGGTACTATTACTATTCCACATATTTATTCAATAAATAGAAAACCAATTACTACTTTACCAACTCCAAATTATGATAATTATGTATTTATGGGATGGTATACAGGAATAACTGATGGAGTTAAAGTTGAAGCTCCATATACTCCTGATTATGATGTTACTTTATATGCAAGATGGAGAGCTGCTGATAGTTCTACTATTACATTTAATCCAAATGGTGGTACTGTTAGTGAAACTACTAGAGAGAAAAATGAATCAGAACAAATTGGAAATTTACCAGTACCAACATATGGTGATAAAGTATTCTTAGGATGGTATACTGATTTAACTTTAGGTACGAGAGTAAATTATGATTATAAAATTGATAGAAATAATATTGTTTTATATGCAAAATGGGGTGATTGTGGTAGCTTTGCTACTGATTCATGGGAAACTATTAGAAATAATGTAAATAGTAATGTTTCTTATTATCCTATTGGATGTACTAAGGATGTAGATTTAGGAGAACTTGGTACTCATAAAGTAAGAGTTGTAAATAATACAATATCAGATAATTGTAATAATTCTAAGTTTAGTAAAACTGGATGTAGTTTTGTATTAGAGTTTACTGATGTTGTTGGTACTCATAGATTCAATCCTTATACATATGCTAATAGAAATATATATGGATATGGAACTAATGGTGCTTGGACAGGTAGTGAAATGAGAAAATATATAAGTGAAGATATTTATAATGCTTTACCTAGTGATTTAAAAGATTATATAGTAGATACTAGGGTTATATCTTCAACTAAAAATTCTACTGAATCTGCAATAGATAATTTATATTTAGCAAGTCCTAGAGAAGTTAATAATACTATTGATAGTAGCAGTATTCTTGATTGGAAATATAATAGAGAATATGATTATTATGATTTATACGAAAATTTAACTACTAATTCTAGTGCATATAATAAAAAATATAATAATTCAAATAGTATTTGGTGGCTTAGATCTGCAGTATCAGGTAGTGATTCCAATTATTATTCAATTAATGTTAATTATAATCCACCTATTTATCAAAATTCTTCTCAATATACATCTGGTGTATCGCCTATATTTAGAATAGGTAATTCCTATACTGTTACATTTGATCCTAATGGTGGTCAATTAGAAAAAACAACTAAAGATGTAGTAAGAAATGAAGAACTTAATAATACCCCAACACCTACTAAATTTGGTTATGTATTTGATGGATGGTATACTGATATCTTAGATGGTTATAAAGTAGATAGTGATTATATTATTAATGCTGATACTACTTTATATGCTCGTTGGAAAGAAAAAGTTATTGTAACGTTTGATCCAAATGGTGGTAGTGTTGATACTACACAAATGGATGTAGGTCTTGGTAATTCACTTAGCAGTTTACCTACTCCAGTAAATGGCGATAAAATATTCCTAGGATGGTATGTAAACTTAAATAGAGGAAAACAAGTAATGGCTAATAAGTATTCGTTCTATGAAAACGTTACTCTTCATGCTAAATGGGGTGATTGTAGTAGTTTTGCTACTGATTCATGGGATGTAATAAAACAAAATATTACTGATAATCCTGATTATTATTCAATTAGTTGTACTAAAGATGTTGATTTAGGAGAATTTGGTGTTCATACAGTTAGAATTGCTAATACTTCTAAACCTTCATCTTGTAATAATACTGGTTATAGTCAATCAGCTTGTGGTGTAGTATTTGAATTTACTGATATTATTAATACTCTTAGAATGAATCCATATACAAATGGTAATACTAATGGTGATGGTAATAAAGGTGGATGGGAATATAGTGAATTAAGAACTTATTTAAATAATGATATTTATAATGCTTTACCAAGTGATTTAAAGAATGCTATTGTAGAAACTAGTGTAGTATCTGGTCATGGTAGAGGAGATTCAAGTAATTTTACTACATCTGATAAATTATATTTATTAACTCAAATGGAAATTAGATCTTATACAGGTAGTAGTGATACAGCTTATGATATCACTAGACAATTAGATTATTATAATCTTAAAGGAGTTAATAGTGGATATAATGCTAGTTCAACTCAAGGATATACAATTAAAAATTATAATGATGTTGCGACTGGCTGGTGGACACGTACTGCAGATAATAGTTATTCTGATAAGAGACACTTTGTAATTACATATTCTGGAGGATTTAGTACTAGTAATAATGCTGATACTCCATCTGGTGTGTCACCTGCCTTTAAAATTAATTAAAAATGCTTGAATAAATATTATGTTTTTGTTAAAATAAATATGTATTTATTACTAGATGGTGATAAGAGATTAGTACTTATAAGATTTATTTAAGAGAGATTCTGGTTGGTGTAAAGAATTATAATATTATAGGGAAGCTACTTTTTGAATCTAGTCGGGAGACCGTTATCATAAAAAAGATAAAAAAAGGATGGTACCGTCGTAAGACTCCTTAGGTACTATCCTTTTTGTTTTATAAGGAGGGATTAGTGTGAAAATATTTATTATTGGAGGAGAAGCAGGTTCTGGTAAAAGTACTTTTGGAAGATATTTATGTGAAGAATTAAAAGATTATGGATATAAACCATGTGTTATGCATCTTACTGAACCTTTATATGGTTATGCGAGAAATTATTTTAATTGGAATCCTAATACAGATAATAAACCACGTGAATTTTTACAAAAAATGGGCATTGAAATAATAAGAGATAAATTAGGTAAAAAGGATTTTCTCTTAAAAAGAGCTTACGAAGATATAGAAATACTTAGTTCATTCTTTGATGTATTTATTATTACTGATGCGAGACTTATTAATGAATTTTTAAGTTTTAAGTCTAAATATGATGATGTAGTAACAATAAAACTAAAAAGAAGAAATTATGATAATAATTTAACTAGTGAAGAAAAAGAACATGTAACAGAGCGTGAAATAGCTTCTTATAATGATTTTGATTATGTAATAGAAAACGAAGGATTAAAATCTTTAAAAGATGCGGCGTTAGAAATTATAAGAGATGAAGAAAATGGAGGTTAGTTGAATGATTATTGGAATAGATGGTCCAGCAGGATCAGGAAAAGGAACAATTACTAAGAAAGTAGCAGAAATTCTTGGGTTAATTAATATTGATACTGGAGCAATGTATAGATGTGTAGCTTTAGCTTCACTTAGAAATAATCTTAATTTAGAAGATACTGATAAGATTATTGAAATAGCTAAAAAAATTAATATTGAGTTTGATGAAGCTAGAAATGTTTATTTAGATCATGAAGATGTATCTAAAGAAATTAGATCAAAAGAAGTATCTAGTATAGTTAGTCAAATATCTAGTATAGTAGAAGTACGTGAAGTAATGGTAAAACAACAAAGAAAACTTGCAGAAGGAGTAAATGTTATTATGGAAGGTAGAGATATTACTACTGTAGTATTCCCTGATGCAGATTTTAAGTTTTACTTAGATGCTTCTGTAGAAGAAAGAGCTAGAAGAAGATTTGTTCAAAACGAAGAAGCTGGAATTGAAATGAGTTTAGAAGAAATAAAAGAAAATATAGAAAAAAGAGATTATAATGATATGCATAAAGAAGTTGGATCATTAACGAGAACAGATGATCAAATATATATTGATTCAACTAATATGAGTATAGATGAAGTAGTAGACTTTATAGTTAAGACAGTTAGAGGTGAGTAAAATGAAATATATGAGTCATGATGATATAAGAAATACTTGGTTTAGATTTTTTGAAAGTAAAGGACATAAGATATATGAATCTGCATCATTAATACCAGTTAATGATGATAGTTTATTATGGATAAATGCAGGTGTTGCTCCATTAAAGAAATATTTTGATGGTAGAGAAGTACCTGAATCTAGAAGAATTACTAATATTCAAAAATGTATTAGAACTAATGATATTGAA
>CACZQV010000029.1 GCA_902783435.1 uncultured Erysipelotrichaceae bacterium
TTTAGAAATGAAATTACTCCAGGTAACTTTACTTTTAGAACTATTGAATTTGAACAAATGGAATATCAAACTTTCTGTAAAGAAGGAACTGACTCTGAACTTTATAATTTCTTTAAAGAATATGGTAAAAAGTATTATATGGACTTAGGAATATCTGAAGATAAGTTAAGATATCATGATCATGAAAAATTAGCTCATTACGCTAAAGAAGCTTGTGATATTGAATATAAGTATTGTTTTGGATGGGGAGAAGTTAATGGTACTCATAATAGAACTAATTTCGATTTAGGAAGACATCAAGAATATTCTGGTACTTCACAAGAATATTTAGATCCTGAAACTAATGAAAAATTTATTCCATATATAATTGAATCTACTTATGGTTGTGATAGAACAACACTTGCTATATTAGATAATAGTTACTGTGAAGAAGAACTTGAAAATGGTGAAACAAGAGAAGTTATGAAGTTTATTCCATATTTAGCTCCTTATAAAGTATGTGTTTTACCTTTAGCTAAAAAATATCATGGAGAAAAAGCTACTGAAGTATATAACATGTTATCTAAGCATTTTATGACTAGTTATGATGAAACTGGTTCTATTGGAAAACGTTATAGAAGAAGTGATGCGATTGGTACTCCATGGTGTATTACAGTAGATGATGAAACTATTAATAATGGTACTGTTACTGTTAGAGATAGAGATACAATGGAACAAATTACTTTAAAATTAGATGAAGTAGTTAGTTATGTAGAAGAAAGAATTAAGTTTTAATTCTTTTTTTTGTAAATTTACAAAAAAAAGAATATTAGTAGTTGAAAAATATATATAAGATATATTATAATTTTTATTAGAATAGGTGGTAGTGTAGGATAACTATACTAAATTTATTAGTGTGATAAAAAATATGTATATATATTATTAAATTAAAAAGAATAGTAATGAGGGGAATTTTATGAAGATAAGAAGTTTAAAAAATTCTATTTTGTTGGTTGCAATTATATCTTATGTAATATTTTATAAGTTATTTATATTTCAAAACTATATGAAATACTCTGAGATAATAAGTGCATCTTTTACAATTATTCTATTAGGAATTTCTATTGTATTTTTAGGATTTAGAAAAGATAAATCTACAGTTCTTAGTAAAAATGTAATGAGAGTTGTAATATTTTATCTATTTTTAGTGTTCTTTGTAATGTATGGTTTGGGAATAATCGTAGGATTTTTAAAGAATGCTTATTCAAGAAGTTTATTTAATTTATTTGATAATATGTTTTCTCCAATAGTAATAATAATTGCTATAGAGTTATTTAGATATGTATTTATAAGTGCTAATAAGGATAAAAAAATAAGTGTTATATTATTAACTATTTTATTGATAGTATTTGAAATAGCATTAAGCATACGTACTATTGATACTAAAGATTTGGCTTTATTATTTAATACTACAGCTACTGTTATATTACCAATAATATTTAAAAATATATTGATGAGTTATATGACATATCATGTTGGATATAAGATTCCAATTGTATATAGATTAGTAATGGATACTTATATATTTATAGTTCCAATTATTCCTAATTTAGGTGATTATGTTAATTCAATGATTTTAATATCATTACCAATATTGATTTATATTAGTTCGTTTACTATGATAGATGATAGAATTACAAGACCTGAACCTATCTTTAATAAAGCTAATTTTACAGCTTGGGATGTTCCAGTAACAATTATATTGATTACTTTGATAGCTTTAATTTCAGGATTCTTCCCACTATATATGATAGGTATTGGTTCTCAATCAATGGATCCTACTATTCATAAGGGTGATGCAGTAATACTTAAAAAGGTTACTGATAAAACAGAACTTAAAAAAGGTGATATTGTTGCTTATAGTAATGGTAAGCTTATAATAGTTCATAGAATAGTTGATATAAAGAAGAATGGAAAAAATTTAACTTATATTACAAAAGGTGATAATAATAATGGAAATGATCCAAGACCTGTTAGTAGGACTCAAGTAAAAGGAACAGTTCAATTTAAAATTCCAGTAATTGCATGGCCAACAGTATGGTTAACAGAATTATTTAATAGTTAGGAGATGTCAAAATGAAAGATAATGTAAAAGGGTATATTTTAATAGGAGTTGCAGTTTTATCTGCAGTAGGTGGATATTTATTATATTCAGGAATGATAAATGAAGATTTTCAAGGGTATTGGTATATTTGTGCAGCAGTTGGTGTTGTTGCATTAGGATTTGGTATTAAATTTATTATTGATACTAGTAGTCCAACTAGAGTATACGAAAGTAATATTAGAAATATTTTAAATACTTTTGATTCTATTTTAGTTCAAAGTAATGCAGTACCTAAATTAGAAGGTAGAAATATTATTAATGTAGAATCTATTGATGATTTAGTAGATGCTCAATTAGAAATAAGAAAACCAATTTGTTATTATAAACAAACTGAGTCTTGTTCATTTGCTTTATTAGATGATAAAGAAGCTTATATTTATATTGAAAAACTAAATCCAGATGTTGTTTCACCACTAGAAATAGAAATCAAAGAAAATAAATTAAAGAATAAGAGTCAAGAAGAAATGGATTCTGAAATGTTAAGAGATATTGAAAAAACTACTATTGTTAAGTTATCTAACAAGAAGAGTTATAAAGTATCTCCAATAAGAAAAGATAAGAAAAAAGATGAAGAAGTAAAAGAAAAAAAATTTGAAATAGAAAAAGAAGATAAAAAAGAAGATAAAAAATCATTTGTAAAATCAGATGAAATAGAAATATTATAAAAGTACTTTTAGTACTTTTTTTGTTATAATAAACAAGAGGTGATATTATGCCTATAATAGGTGTTGCGTTAAAATATAATAGTTTAGAGGATGGTAGAGATATCTTATATTTAGGAGAAATGGTAAGGCGTATTTTTCAAAAAATTGGTTCTTTTATAGTACCAATAGTACCAGTACAAGATATAAATTATAATTCAACTAAGTATAATGAATTTAATGAGTTGACTGAAAAAGAAAAAGATTTAATAGATAAATATTTGGATATGGTAGATGGAGTAGTATTTCCAGGTGGTTTTAAAGTTACTCCATATGATCAATATTTATTGGAAAGATGTATAGAAAGAGATATTCCAACTTTAGGAATATGTTTAGGTATGCAATTATTAAGTAATTATAAGAGAGATTTTAAAGTAGAATTAAATGAAAGTAGTATTAATCATAATTATAAAGATGATAATACTAGATTGGCTCATAAGATTAAAATAAAGAAAGATACACTTTTATATAAAATACTTGGACAAGATGAGATTTTTGTTAATAGTTATCATAAATATCATTGTTTAGAAAATGATAAAGTAATTAGTAATGCTTATTCAGAAGATGGTTATATAGAAGGGGTAGAAGTTAGTAATAAGAAATTTGTTTTAGGAGTTCAATGGCATCCTGAAATAAGTTATGATTTTGATGATAATTCTAAAAAAATATTAGATTATTTTATAAGTGTTTGTGGAAAATAAACTTATATTTACGTAAATTTGTAAAGTTTATGAAAAAGTACTTGGTAATTTTAAAATTTATGTTATAATTAAATTGTAAAAATAAGGAGGATTTGTTATGGAAAATCAAGAACAACTTAAAGAACAAAAGCAAAGAGGAAGAAAGTCAGCATCATTATTATTATTACTAATTTTATTAGTAACTATTACAGTAGGTTTTGCAGTTTTATCTACTACACTTGCAATTAAAGGTTCTTCAACTATTAAAGGAGGTACTGCTTGGTGTGTTGGTCCACAATGTGATGATCAATGTAAAGATGCAGAAAATCCAAGTTGTGGAATAATTGTATGTCCAGCTTCAGAAGATTGTGAGATCGTTGATTGTAATACACATCCAGATCATTGTACATGTGATTCAGTATCTAACACTTGTACTCCAGATCCAATTGATTGTAGTGTTACACCAGAAAAATGTAAAAAACCAAATTGTACTGTAACTGCTACAGAAGATTGTGTTTGTGCAGCTAGTGATATAAATTGTACACCTAATCCATTAATTTGGATGGATGGAGATACTATTTACTTTGATCATACTTTAGAAAAACCAGGAGATGTATTTACATTTAATGCTAAATATGCAAATACTGGTGATATCGATGCAAAAGTAAAAAATCTTAACAAAACTGAAATGAATTCAACTGCACAACAATATATGACTTATTCTGTAACTTATGATGATGATTCAGCTATCGCTGTTGGTAATGAATTAGCTGCTGGTGCTTCTACTTATTACAAAGTAACAGTTGCTTATAAATCTACAGTTACTGAATTACCAGATGCTGCTACTTTAGCTTTAATTAACGAAACAGCTAGTGGACGTCATGGTGCTTATTCATCATTTGAAGTTAACTATGAACAAAAATAATAATGATTTATATAAAATATAAAGACTAGTTATCTAGTCTTTTTTTGTTATAATAGTTATGGCGACAAAACAAGGATTAAAATAATAAAAAAAAGTGTTGACAAATAAGGCGTTTTAGCATAAAATATTACTAGTCGAGAAAAAAGGAAAGAGATTTATATCCACCTGACTGCGAATAGTGGTAGGTAAAAGGCCGAATTAAATAGTTTTATTTATTATGGTTTTTAAGCGGATATAAATTTTATATCTGCTTTTCTTATTTATGGAGGTGTTAGATATCGCAAAGGATAATAATAACATGTTGATCAATGATCAAATAAGAGTTCCTGAGGTTTTAGTAATAGGACCTAATGGTGAGCAAGTTGGTGTTAAACCTATTCAAGATGCATTAACTTTAGCTAGTTATGCAGCACTTGATTTAGTTTTAATTAGTCCAAATGCTAATCCACCAGTTTGTAAAGTAATGGATTATAATAAATACCGTTATGAAAGACAAAAAAAGGCTAAGGAAGCTTTAAAGAAACAAAAAGCTACTATGTCTGAACTTAAGGAGTATCGTTTATCACCTGTTATTGATGTTGGAGATTTTGAAACAAAATTAAGAAATGCAACTAAGTATCTAGAAAAGGGAGATAGAATTAAACTTACAATTCGTTTTAAAGGTCGTCAAATGGCTCATACTGAATTAGGTAGTGAGGTTCTAGAACGCTTTGCCGACAGAGTTAAAGATTATGCAGATGTAGAACAAAGTCCTAAATTAGATGGTAGAACAATGACATGTGTTCTAGCACCTAAGAAGGATAAGTAAGACTAATAAATATAAGGAGTGAGGAATATGCCAAAAATTAAAACACATAAGGCAACTGCAAAAGTAATAAAGAAACGTAAAAATGATTATAAAATTGGAAAACCAGGAAGTAATCATAATACAGGAAAGAAAAATACTAAATTTACAAGAGCTTGTAGAAAGGGATCTAGCTTAAGTAAGGCAGATCAAAATAGATTAAAGAATATAATCTAATTTAAATTTTGAAGGAGGAATAGAAGATGGCAAGAGTAAAGAATGGAGCAGTAACAAAAGCTCGTCATAAAAAAGTGTTAAAAGCTGCTAAAGGTTATTTTGGTAGTAAGCATAGATTATACAAAACAGCTAAAGAACAATTAATGCATTCTGGACAATATGCATTCAGAGATAGAAAACAAAAGAAGAGAGATTTCAGAAAATTATGGATTACAAGAATTAATGCTGCTTGTAGATTAAACGATATTTCTTATTCAAGATTTATTGAAGGTTTAACAAAAGCTGGTGTTGAAATTAATAGAAAGATGTTATCAGAAATCGCTATTAATGATCCAAAAGCATTTAGTGAATTAGTAAAAGTTTCTAAAGATGGAAAAGCTGGTAAAATCAAACCTGCTACAGAAGTTGCTGGAAATGAAGTAACTGTAGGAGCTGCTAAAAAAGCTACAGCTAAGAAAGCAGAAGTAAAAGAAGAAAAAACTACTACTAAGAAAGAAACTAAAAAAGAAGAAGTAAAAGAAGAAAAAAAGACTACAACTAAGAAAATAACTGCAAAGAAAGCAGAAGAAAAACCAGCAGCTAAAAAAGCTACTACAACAAAGAAGACAACTACAACAAAGAAAGCTACAACTGCTAAAAAAGAAAAATAAACATATTAGTGAATTGATTAATCTAGTGCCGTTAGGTGATTAATTTTAGAAACTAGTAGAAGATTAAAACGAAAAGGAGAAATTAGAAAATGACTGTTGTATCAATGAATTATTTATTAGAAGCTGGTGTTCAATTTGGACATCAAAAGAGAAGATGGAATCCAAAAATGAAGGAATATATCTTCACTACAAGAGATGATATTTATATTATCGATTTACAAAAA
>CACZQV010000030.1 GCA_902783435.1 uncultured Erysipelotrichaceae bacterium
AAAGGTAGTAATAAATTAATTAGTTGTTTGTTTACACCTACCACAAACTCTCTATAAACATCATTAATCTATCGTGTCCTTTGTCAATGTATTTACATAAATAATAATATACTTATTTTTTTATTTTGTCAATTATCTACTATTCCAACTATAAGGTACATACATGTGTACACCTAAACCAAAATAACCTTGATTAATTCTAGTATTTGCATATCTAAAGAATCCATTTAAATCTTTACAATATGGATCGTTTGGATCATATAAGGCACAATCTACTAAAGTAAAATGTAAATGTACTCCTGTTGAATTACCTGTAGTTCCCATTAATCCTAAAGAATCGTTTATAGTTACAGGTTTACCTATATATATATTACTTGCGAAAGTTGATAAATGTGCATATTGTGATGTATAGTTTTTCCCATCAATAATGTGATGTACTGTTACAACTAATGCTCCTGCAGGATCTCTATATATATTACTAATAGTTCCATTAGCTACAGGAAATATAGGTTCACTGCTTCCTCTTGGACTTGTTATATCATAAGCAGCATGTCCATAATGTGGAAATTGTGATACAGTTCCCATTTCAGTAGGTAAATACCAAACTCTTCTAGGAGGTTCTGGTGCTTGTTCTACTTTATTAACAGGTTCTATTTTTACTTCTTCTACTTCTAATTTGTCTAATGATACTTCTTCTACATTATTATCATTAATATTAGTAATAAGTAATGATGTTAAAGGATAATTCTTCTTTACATCTTTCTTTTCTTTTACTTCTACATCTGCCATATCTTTTGTATTAATATATTCAAAATCAAAATTATAATTTTCCTCTTCAAATGCATGAACTGTTTGTAGTCCGATGGAAATCATTAATATTGATATAGCTATTGTCAAAATAATTTTTCCTCTTTTTTCTTGTTCTCTTGTTAGCATATTTTTTCCCCTTAAAGATGCGCTTTATTATACAAAAAAAAGAAGATTTTGTCAATTTATCTTCTCTTTTGATATACTCTTTTATAATCTTTAACAAACCAATCCATTTGTGATAATGTTGCATTTAATTCTATTGCTATGTTTTCTATTGCTTCTCTTAATTCTTGTTTTTCTTCTTCTGTTGGTACTTTATCATAACAAACTTCTAAAGCATGTTCATTTACAATATCTGGTCCTCTTCTTATTTCAGATGTACAATGAAGATATCGTCTTAAACCTACTCCATAGTGTGATCCTTTAGTAGCATACCAAGCATTTGGAAATAATCCACTAATAAGTTCTAATAATTTTTTATATTGATCTCCACCATATGTTTTAGTTAAATTATCTACTAAAGCTTCTAGTTTTTTAATATTTTTTTCATTAAATTCAAGAACTCTAAGTATACAAGGAATATCATTTTTATCAAAATATTCTGCTACTCTATTACCTGTTAATAACATAGTTTGATAAACTATTTTTTCTGCTCCTACTCTTTTAACTCTTAAATCTGAAAAGTCATCTATATTTTCTTTTACTTGTTCATATATTTCTGTTGTTTTATATTTCTTACCAAGAATAGCTGTTACTATTTGTAAGTTTTTAATTGTAGTTTCTAACTCTTTATTATTTGAACCATTTTTTATAATATCATCTGCTTCATCATAAGTAAGTCTTTTATTATTAGTAGTAATAGTCTTTGGAAATCTTTCACTTATAACATTACCATTTTCATCTATTTCAAAATAATAACTTCTAGTAAGTCTTGACCTACCTTCTAAAAGTGATGCTGTATCAGTAGCAAATGAATATGGGAATATTGGAATTACTCTATCAAAGTCACCTTCTACTGTTTGATATTTTTTAGGTAAGTAAATTGATCTTCCTCTTTTTATAGCTGTTTGGACTATATCAGAATGATAATCAAAATATCCTAAAACTGATGCTATATGTACTCCTAATAAGTAATTACCATTATCTAGTTTTTTACAAGACAATCCATCATCTATTTCTAAAGCATGTTCTCCATCTATAGTAACTACATAATCTTCTACTTTTTCTCTATCAGTCATTTCACCAACTTTTGATTCTTTAACTAATTTAGCTTTTTCTATAATTTCTTCATCAAAGTAAACATCAATATGATATTTAGCTGCAATATCATCTATCTTTTGTTCTTTTTCTTCATTACCTTGAATTCTATCTATTATTCTATTTAAATCATCTATTATAGGTTTATTCTTTTTGTAGTTCTTTTTACCTATACTTAGATTATTAACTTCTTTATTTAATAATTCTAAAAATTTTCTTTTATCTTTTTCTTTTAAATCAAATGCTTTTTGAGATAAAATTAATGATAAAAGATTACCATAATATAAAATATCTTCTGTATCTTTTTCTTTTATATTTTTTAAATATTTTAATAATATTATTTGAATAAGAGGCATTTCTTTTCTATCTTTAACATTAACTAAAGATGGCATTTTTTTAAATGTATATTCAATATATGGAATATCTTTTATATGACAAGTTAATAAATCCATTAAGTCATATTGTTTAGTTTCTTTTTCTTCTGTGTCATCTGCAATTTTTTCTATTTCATTTCTTAATTTGTCTAATTCCTTATAGGCATTTTCTATATTTATAAATTTACTTTTATTCTCTAATTTTAATCTATCAATTTTTTCATCTAATTTGTGTATTCTTCTTGCGACTATTTTTCTATTAACTGTATCTGTATTATTCATTATCATAGTAATGCAGTTTAATAGTTCTTTTACTTTATCTAATGATTCTACTCCTGTTACAGAATCTAATTCTCTATTTATAACATTAAAAAGAATATCGATTATTTCATCAGCAGCTTTTGGATCTTTTTTGGCACAATCACATAGAGCTTCATCAGAAACTCTTTGTCCTTTACCTGAAACAAAATTTGTTAATGCTTTCTCGATATTCTTCATTTATTAATTTCTCCTATTTTTACTAACTAATTCTAAATTTACTGTTAGTTGTTTAATTCTTTCAATAATTCGTTTTGCTTTTACTTTATCTACACCACTTGATGTAGTTGCTAAAGCTTTTTCTAATTCGTTTAATGTTAAATTAGAAGTAAAGAATGTTGGTAAATTATTTTCCATTCTATATTGAAGAATTGGTCCTAATATCTCATCTCTTGACCATGGACTAGTATTTTCTGCACCTATGTCATCTAATAATAGTAATGGTACTTTTTTAGTTTGATCAATCTTTTCACTAAAATCATTTGAGAATGATGTTTTTAAATTTAATAGGAAATCAGGATAATATACTAAGATACTTCTTACTCCTTTTTTAGCCATCTCATTAAATAAAGACGCTATTAAGTAAGTTTTACCAGATCCAAATGATCCATTTAAATATATTCCTTTTGGTTTATCTTCATTATTATAATTATCTATAAACTCCTTAAAATATTTAATTATTGGAATTCTAGCTTTATCATCTTTATATATATCTTTAAAAGATGCATCTTTTATTTCTTTTGGTAATTCATATAAATCTAAATTTTCCTTATATGAATCTTCTTTTAACTTCTTATCCATTTTAGGACATGTATCATAAGAAAAAGTAATTACATTTCCATTATCTATTGCGGTATAACAATATCCTTTTATTTTATTTGGACAATTTTCTAAGTTTTTACAATTTTTACAGTTATAAAATTCTTCACAAGATTCTTCTAATGATGAAGTATATTTAATTAATATATCTTCTTTTATATTTAAATTATATACATAGTCTTTAAATTCTTTTTTTGCACAAGCATCTTGAAATGATTGAATTAACTTTTTATTATCAACTTCATAAATATCAGTTACTTTTTTCATACAATCACTTCCTCTAATTTAATTTTACTTTAAATAAAAAAAAATGTCTATAAACTTTACTATATTTGATATATTAATTATTTATAGTTTTAAATTTCTAATATTATATATCAAATATACGTTATAGACAACACTTATTTAGAAAATTTTGTTTTAATATATTCTTTTTTATTTTCAACAAAACTATTATCTTTAATTTCTTGTATTTCTTCTTCAGTTAATGGTTCTACTCTTAATGTTTGATTAAATACTTTTTTCTTTTCATCAGATAATTCACTAGATATATCTTCATATTCTCTACAAAATAATTTATTTTCTTGAAAAATATTACTATAGACTACTAAATTAGTTGCGCAAGATAAATCTCCTTCTCCCGTATAAGTAATAGAATCATCTATATCAGTACCTTTTACACCTAATTTTTCTATTCTGTAAATATTCTTTTCTAATAAATTTGTACCTTTAAAATGTTTACATAGCATTCCTACTTTATATATCATTTTAATCACTCCTTGGATAGTTATTTTAGCATACTTTATTTGTTTATCAAAGAAAAAAAGATATATTATCTTCTAGGTATTATTAGTTATACTTTTCTTTTATATATTTAATTAATTCTTTCTCATTATAATCTTCATCATATTCAATTATAAATTCTATGTTATAAGCAGACTTATTAAAATCATAGTTTGATTTAACTGATTTTATTTTATCATTTTTAAATAATTCCATAACCAAATCTTTATAACAAAATTCACAACACATATCATCAATTACATACTTTAATGTTTTACTTTTATTATTAAAATTTTTATTAAATTCTACTAAATTAGAATATTTACTTTTTTCAAATAATTCAATATATTTCATAACAATATTAGGAGTCGTTTTTTCATTTAATTTTATATTTAATTTAATAAAATAATTATCATAATCTATTTCTACATCAGTTATTCCTTCTTGACTTAATAAAAATTCTCTAAGTTCAGGATTTACAATACCATCTAGTTTTATTTCCATATAGATTCTCCTTTTTTTTATTATATCATATAAGTTCATACTCTCTAGAAATAATTCTATCATCAGAACAATACTTGATTACATATTCATTATCTTGTTTACAAATGATAATACCAACTGTATAGTTTTCTTCAATAGTCTTAATA
>CACZQV010000031.1 GCA_902783435.1 uncultured Erysipelotrichaceae bacterium
ATACTTTCAGTATATTTAAAAAAGGAGTATTCTAAAAATGACTAATGAAGAATTTATAAAATACTTAGAAGAATTAAATATATATCCTACAAAAGAACAATTAGAAAAGTTAGAAAAATTCTATAACTTATTAGTAGAATGGAATCAAAAGATTAATTTAACAAGAATAACTACTAAAGAAGATGCTTATTTAAAACACTTTTATGATAGTCTAACAATAACAAAAGAAATAGATTTATCAAAAGTTGAAACTTTATGTGATGTAGGTACTGGGGCAGGATTTCCTGGAATAGTACTAAAAATAATGTACCCAAATTTAAAAGTAACTTTAATAGATTCTCTACAAAAAAGAGTAAATTACTTAAATACAATAATAAAAGAATTAAATTTAGATAATATAGAAGCAATTCATTCGCGTGGAGAAGACTATAAAGGAAACTTTGATGTAGTAACAAGTAGAGCTGTTGCTAATATTGAAAAACTAGTAAGTTTTACTATGCATCTTGTGGATAAAGATGGAGTATTTATTGCTATGAAAGGTGATATTGATAAAGAATTAACAAATTCTGTGGAAAAAGAAATATCAAAAAAATATAAAATAGAAAAAATAAATAAATTCCTATTACCAATAGAAAACAGTAATAGAAGTTTAGTAGTAATAAAAAGAAAATAGATAGAAATATCTATTTTTTTATTGAAAGAAATTGAAAATTAATATATAATAACTCTATAGGGTAGAAAAAGAATGAAGTGAGGGGAAAGCTATGTATCCAGATGCAAAAGATGAAGTAGTACAATTATATTTAGACGATATTATTCCAAATAGATTTCAACCTCGTGAAGTATTTGATGAAAATGCATTAAAAGAATTAGCAGTATCAATCAAAGAACACGGAGTTATACAACCAATTATAGTTAGAAATGTAAATGGAAAATATGAAATAATAGCTGGTGAAAGAAGATATAAAGCATCTGCTTTAGCTGGACTTACAAAAATACCTGCTATTATAAGAGATTTAGATGATAAAGAAAGTTCTAAAGTAGCATTACTTGAAAATTTACAAAGAAGAAATCTAAATCCAATTGAAGAAGCACGTACATATCAAAAAATATTAGAAATAGATCAAATGACACAAGAAGAACTTGCTAAAACAATGGGTAAAAGTCAATCAGCAGTAGCTAATAAAATAAGACTTTTATCATTACCTGAAGAAGTTCAAGATTCATTATTAAAAGAAGAAATATCAGAAAGACATGCTAGAACTTTATTAAATATACCAGATGCAAAGCAACAAAAAGAAATGTTAAAAAAAGTTATAGATAATAAGATGAGTGTCAGATTATTAGAAGAAGAAATAAAAAAATTATATCCAAAAGAAGAAAAAACAGAAGAGAAAGAAGAAACACCACAAGAAGCATCTGCTACTGCTTTTGTTAATGATAATCCATTAATTCCAACAGCAGATTTACCTGCAGATGAAGATAATTATGGAAAAGTAACAATAGCACCACCTGAAGGAGAAACAATAGGTGATTTACCAACAAGTAATAAATTTATTAATTATGGCGAAATAGAAAAAGAAGATGAAGAAGAAGAAGAAGATTCATTAGATATGCCATCAGCAGTAACATCAGTAGATGTAAAAGATATAAAAGAAAAAACAGAAGACATAAACGTAGATAATAGTGGAAATGCAGATTTAGATAATTTATTAAATTTAGGTAATCCAACATCAAATACACCAAGTCATGAATTTATAACACCAGCTGAAAAAATAGTTAAGACAGATTCAATGAACGAAGTTGATGATGACGAAAAAAATTCTGATTATTTCCAATTACCTGATGAAATACCAACAGTTACAGAAATACCTGGTATAGATTCACAAAAAGATTCTGAATCAATTTTACCAACAATAAATCCATTAGATTCAACAGAATCTTCTAATAATAAAAAATATACATTAGAAGAAGCTACATTAAAAATAAAAGATTTAGTAAAAGATTTAGAAAACCATGGTATTAAAGTAAAATCAGATGAAATGGACTTTGAAAAATCATATCAAGTGATTATAAAAATAGATAAGACAGAAGAATAAAAAGTAGATAATTAAAAAATCTACTTTTTTTATACAAAAACATTTAAAAAAAATACAAAATTTGATACAATAAAAAAGTAAATTGGAAAATGGGTGATTAGATGGGAAAGATTATTTCATTAGTAAATCAAAAAGGTGGAGTAGGTAAAACTACTACTAGTATCAATCTTTCTGCATCATTAGCAGTATTAGGTAAAAAAGTATTATTAATAGACCTAGATCCTCAAGGAAATACAACTACTGGTGTGGGAATAAATAAAGGTGAAATAGATAGAAGTATCTATGATGTTTTAATTGGTGAATGTAATATTACTGAAGCCATGATTAAAACTAAATATAAAAATCTATATGTTTTACCAGCAACTATTAACTTAGCAGGATTAGATTTTGAATTATCAGAAAAATCTCGTACTGAAAATGGCTATAATAAAGGAGAACAATTAAAAATAAAACTAACTGATATAAAAGATAGTTTTGATTATATTATAATTGATTGTCCACCTTCATTAGGAGTTATTACAACAAATGCATTAACTGCATCAAATTCAGTAATAATTCCAGTACAATGTGAGTTTTTCGCACTAGAAGGAATTACACAATTATTAAAAACAATAATGTTAGCACAAAAAAGTCTTAATCCAACACTAGATATAGAAGGAGTACTACTAACTATGTTAGATTCAAGAACTAACTTAGGATTTGAAGTAGTAGAAGATATAAGAAAATTCTTTAAAGAAAAGGTTTATAATACAATAATTCCAAGATTAGTAAGATTAACAGAAGCTCCATCACATGGAGAACCAATTGTAGCTTATGATCCAAAAAGTAGAGGATGCGAAGCATATATCAATCTAGCAAAGGAAGTGATTGAAAGAAATGGAAACAAATAATATGAATGAAAGTGGAATACCAAAAAGAAGAGCTTTAGGTAGAGGTCTAGAAGAACTATTTAATAGTGAAGTATTAGATTATAATACAGTAGAAGAAAAAATAGTAAAAGAAACGCCTAAAGACGAAATTGTAATGGTAAAATTAGATGAATTAAGAGCAAATCCATATCAACCACGTAAAGTGTTTGATGAGGCAGCTTTAAAAGAATTATCTGATTCTATTAAAGAACATGGTGTATTTCAACCAATCATAGTAAAAAAATCAATTAAAGGTTATGAAATAATAGCTGGTGAAAGAAGAGTAAAAGCATCACGTTTAGCTGGATTAACTGAAATTCCAGCCATTATAAGAGACTTTAATGATACTCAAATGATGGAAATAGCATTATTAGAAAACTTACAAAGAGAAAACCTAAATGCTATAGAAGAAGCAACTGCTTATAAAAAACTACAAGATACTCTAAATTTAACACAAGAAGATTTAGCTAAACGTTTAGGTAAGAGTAGAAGTCATATAACTAATATGTTAGGATTATTATCTTTACCTGAATCAATAAAAGAAGAAATAGTTAAAAATAACATTTCAATGGGACATGCTAGAGTATTATCAAAATTAGATGATCAAAATCAACAAGAAGAATTACTACAAAGAGTAATAAAAGAGGATTTAAGTGTTAGAGCTTTAGAAGAAATAACACAAGAACCAACAATAGTAAAAATTAATCCTCAAAAGAAACATCAATCAAAAGAAAATGAATATAGTTACCTACAAACAGAATTAAGTGAAAAATTAGGAACTAAAGTAGTTATAAAGAAAAATAAAATAGAAATAAGCTTTGTAAATAATAATGATTTAAATAGATTACTAGACTATATGAATATAGAGGTAGGAAAATAAAATGAAAATAAATGTCTTAGGATATACAATTAATTTAAAACTAATTATATTACCAATTGTTTATATAATTATAGGAATAATAATATTTAGTATTATTAAAAGTATAATAAAAAAAGCAACTATAAGAAGAAAAATATTAAAAGCTTCTCAAAGACAAAGAGTAGAAACTTTAACAACAGTACTAGTTAATATAATCAAATATATAATTGTAATATTAGTTTTAATTGCTATATTATCAGTATTTGGAATAAATGTTAAATCAATTTTAGCAGGATTAGGTATAACAACAGCTTTAATCGGTCTAGCATTTCAAGATTTAGCAAAAGACCTTATCGCAGGTTTTACCATAATAACTGAAGGAGAATATGAAATAGGCGATACAATTGAATATGATGGATTTATTGGAGAAGTAGTATTTATAGGACTTAGAACTACAAGAATTCGTAATTTCAAAGGTGCTACTAAAATAATTGCTAACCACTATATGGATAATATTATTAATTATAGTGAAAATAATTCATTGGCAATAGTAGATGTATTAATTGCATATGAAACAAATGAAGAAAAAATAGAAAAGACATTTAATAAAGTATTTGAAGAAATACAACCAAAATTAGAATTTGCTACTAAAGACATAGAATTATGGGGAGTAAATGATTTAGCAGATTCTGGAGTAATATATAGAGTAGCGGTAGAAACAAAACCAATGAAACACATTGTAACAGAAAGAATTCTAAGAAAAGAAATCAAAAAAGCATTTGATAAAGCTGGAATTAAAATACCATATACTCAGATAGAGGTGCATAATGGAAAATAAAGATTATCGCTTAGGATCAGTTGTAGTAATGAAAAAACAACATCCTTGTGGCACAAATGAATGGGAAATAGTTAGAGTAGGTGCTGACATAAAAATAAGATGCATAAACTGTGGAAGAACAGTGCTTATTCCTAGAATAGAATTTAATAAGAAATTAAAAAAAGTAATAGATTAGAAAGGGAATAATTATGAGAGATAAAAGAAAATTAAAATTAAAAAAATTCTACTTTCATCCAATATCATCATTCATGATATTAACTATCTTTGTAGTAGTATTAAGTGGAATTTTAAGTTTATTTCAAATGCAAGCAACCTACAATGTAGTAAATGTTAATACTAAAGAATTAGAACCTGTATTAGTTACTGTAGAAAATATGTTTTCATTTGATGGATTAAAGTATATTATAAGTAATACATCAAGAAACTTCTTAAGTTTTGCTCCATTAGGTACATTAATACTAGCTTTAATCGGAATAACAATAGGAGAAGGTTCAGGATTTATAGAAACATTAACAAAAAGACATATAAGTAAAATTCCAAAAGGAATATTTACTTTTATAGTTATATTTGTAGCAACAATTTCTTCATTAATAAATGAAGTTGGATATGCAATACTAATTCCATTAGCAGCATTAATATATTTCATTAATAATAGAAATCCTATTTTAGGTATAGTTACAGCATTCTGTGGAGTATCATTTGGATACGGAGTATCACTATTTGTAGGATCTATGGAAGTTGCACTAATGGATTATACAAAAAATGCTGCAATATTAGTAGATGAAACTTCACACATAGCCTTAACTTCAAATTTAATATTTATAATAATAGCTTCAATTGTATTATCTATAGTAGGAACAATAATTATTGAAAAAATAATTGCTCCACAAATAGGTAAATATAAGAAAGAAGATGAATTTGCAAAAACTGAACAATATAAAGCAATAAGTATTGAAGAAGAAGAACAAAGAGAAATAGAAAGAGATAAGTATGAGAAAAAAGGATTAAGAGCAGCCTTAATTGTAACAATAATAGTAACATTAATATTTATATATTCATTAATACCAAATTTACCATTCTCAGGAATGCTATTAGATATGAATGAAAAAATATATTTATATCAATTATTTGGAGATAATTCTTATTTCCAAGATGGTTTTACTTTCTTAGTAGCATTAATATTTATTTTATCAGGAACTGCATACGGATTTGCTAGTAAAACAATTAAGAATTATAAACAATTAATAGAAAATTCAAGTAAGAAATTTTCATCATTTGGATCAGTATTACTATTAATATTTGTAGTAAGTCAATTTATTGCAATATTTAGAAAAACAAATATTGGTTTAGTAATAACATCATGGTTAGCTACATTACTAAATCACTTATCGCTAAGTGGAATACCACTAATAATAGTAACAATACTTTTAATTGCATTATCAAATATATTTTTAACATCATCAACTAGTAAATGGATGATATTTTCGCCAGTAGTTGTACCAATGTTTATGCAATCAAATATATCTCCACAATTTGCTCAAATAATTATGAGAGTTGGAGATTCTATGACAAAAGGATTTACTCCTTTATTAGCATCATTTGTAATTTATATTGGATATTTAAATGTATATAATTTACATAAAGATAAACCTTATTCAATAAAAAAATCATTACAAATGATTACACCATATTTCTTATTAATATCAGTTACATGGATATTATTAGTAATAGGTTGGTATATTATAGGATTACCTATAGGCCCAGGTGTAAGTCCAACACTATAAAAAAGAGCATAGCTCTTTTTATTTTGTAATAATAAATAAACTCTTAACAGTATTACTAGGTCTAATATTACTTCTATATCTATTTATATTATTAAATAATACTTCTAAACTAGTAAGATTATCTATAATAGTATTAAAAGTACTAATAGATATACTATGATTAAATTTAGAAAATTTTCTATACACAGAAGGAGAAATTCCCATAATTTTATTAAATGTTTCAGAATAGTATTCTAAAGAATAGAATCCATAGTTAATAGAAATTAATATAATAGTATCATTAGTATTTTTTAGATCATTAAGAGAATTAAATATTCTTTTCTTATTAATATAATCAATAATAGTAATACCTATCTCTCTTTTAAATAATCTCATAATATAATCTTTATTATAATTAAACCTATAAACAAGATCATTAATAGTAATCTTAGAATATAAATTATTATCAATATAATTAAGTATATCTATAACTAATGAATTAGAAAACATTTAATCACCAACCACATTATAACATAAAAAGTCGCTATTGTTTAAATATAATTAAAATAATCGTGATTTAATATAAGCAAGGGAGGGATAATATGAGTTATTCAAGATGGGCAACAGAAGTTGAAATGAAAGAAAATTTAGAGAAAGTAAACATTAAAGAAGGAGTAAAATGTTCAGGAATACCATTAGTATATGAAGATAATAATTTTTATGTAAATAGAAGTGATATTCATAATTTGATAATAGGTTCAACAGGTAGTGGAAAAACACAATCTACAATTTTACCATTATTAAAATTATCAATGATGGCAAATGAATCTATGATTATAAATGATCCAGTAGGTGAATTATATAGAGTAAATGCTAAAAAATTACAAAATGAAGGATATAAAACTATAGTAATTGATTTAGAAGATTCTAGAAAAGGAAATAACTGGAATCCACTAACATTACCATATATGTTATATAAAGAAGGTAATAAAGATAAAGCATTAGATTTAATAGATGATTTAGGATACTATTTATTTGAAGATTCAAATAGAAATAATTCAGATCCATTCTGGGTTAATTCAGTAATTAACTATTTTACAGGAATAACATTATATCTATTTGAAAATGCAAAGGAAGAAGAGATTAATCTAAAAAGTGTAGAAAGTTTAACTAATCAAATAAATGAAAATAAACTATCTCAAGAATTTTTAGAAAAAATAGATTCTACTTCATTAATATATTCTAAATTAGTAGGAACACTTAAAGCACCTAGTGAAACTAAAGGAAGTATATTAGCAGTATTCCGTCAAAAAATAGAGAAATATGTAGCTAAAGAAAACCTAACAAATATGCTATCTACTACAGATTTTGATATTACAAATATAATAAAAGATAAAACAGCTATCTTCATAATAAGTGGAATGTCTACACAAGGTGAAAACTTAATACCATTATTTGTTAATCAAGTAATAGATATAGTATCGTTATATGGTAAAAAAGAAAGAAATTTAGTTATGTTACTAGATGAATTTGATGATTTACTACCAATAAGAAATTTTGCTAAAAAACTAACTCTATGTAGATATTTAGGTATTAGAGTAACAGTATGTATAAGAAGTTATATACATCTCCAAAATATGTACTCTAAAGAAGAAGTAGAAATACTAAAAATGTGCTTTGGATGTATAATGTACTTACTTTCATCAGATATTTATACTGTCGAAGAAATATCAAAATATTGTGGAGAAGTAAAAGAAAATATTCCATTAATATCAAAAGAAGAATTACAAACTCTAAATACATTTGAAACTGTAGTTATAATGACTAGAATGATGCCATTTAAAACAAAATTAATACCAGATTATAAAATTGACTGGGGTTATGAAAATGAAGAAATGAATATACCAGAAAGAAAAATAAACAATATAAGTATATTCAAATATTAAAATAGTGTCTAAGACACTATTTTTTCTTAGTATTATTAAAAAAGTGTGTTATAATATACGAAGAAAAGAGGGATATTATGAGTTTAACAGCAGGAATAGTAGGACTTCCTAATGTAGGTAAAAGTACTTTATTTAACGCAATAACTAATCAAAAAATATTAGCAGAAAACTATCCATTCGCAACAATAGAACCAAATGTTGGGGTAGTTACAGTACCAGATGAAAGAATGGATAAATTAAAAGAAATGTATGAACCAAATAAGTTCATCCCAACTGCATATGAATTTACAGATATCGCAGGACTTGTAAAAGGTGCAAGTCAAGGTGAAGGCTTAGGTAATAAATTCCTATCACACATAAGAGAAACAGACGCAATAGTTGAAGTAGTAAGATGCTTTGATGATGGTAAAATAATCCACGTAGAAGGTAATATTGATCCAATAAGAGATATTGAAACAATAAACTTAGAACTAGCTATAGCTGACTTAGATGTAATTAATAGTAGATTAGAACGTGTTGCTAAAAAAGCAAGAACTACTAAAGATAAAGATGATATATTAGAAACAGAAGTATTAACAAAATGTAAAAAAGCATTAGAAGAAAATACTCCATTAAGACAATTAGATTTAACTGAAGAAGAACAAAAAGCTATAAAATCATATAGTTTTTTAACACTAAAACCAATTATATACTTAGCAAACATCAAAGAAAGTGAATTAGGAAATCCTGATAATGAATATGTAAAAATGGTAAAAGACTATGCATCCAAAGAAAATGCTAGAGTAGTAAGTCTATGTGCTAAAGTAGAAGAAGAATTATCAGAGTTATCAGACGAAGATAAAAACGAAATGCTAGAAGCTCTAGGATTAGACGGAAGTGGTCTAGACCAATTAATTAAAGCAACTTATGACATTTTAGGTTTAGCTACATATTTCACAGTAGGAAAAGATGAAGTAAGAGCTTGGACATTTAAAAAAGGTATGAATGCTAAAAAATGTGCAGGTATTATTCATACAGACTTTGAAAAAGGATTCATACGTGCAGAAGTAATGTCTTACGAAGACTTAATAGAATGTGGTTCAGAATTAAAAGTAAAAGAAGCAGGAAAAGCAAGATTAGAAGGAAAAGACTACTTAATGCAAGATGGAGACATATGTCACTTTAGATTCAATGTTTAATAACTAATTGGGGGATTAGGTATGATTAAAAGAATAACAGTAAACACAGATAAAATATTAACAGATAAATATCTTTTAGTCGTGTCTGATATTCATAAAACAAAAGACTTAGATAAAGACAATCTAAGTCTTTTTAACAAACAATTAAAAAGAACAAAACATCAAATAGATTATATCTTAATAGTAGGAGATATAATAAATGATACAGAAGATTTATTAGATATAGATTTTCAAAATAGATTTAGAAAAGAAATGATAGAGTTTTTAAAGGACTATAAAACTATAATATCTTTAGGTAATCATGATGAATCAACTAAGATAGATAAGAATAAAGATAAATATAAACAAGGAGATTCAACTATATTAAAAGATATGTTAACTAGCTTAGATAATGTTTATCTTTTAGATAATAATACAACATATGAAGATGATATATCTTTCGCATCATTCAATCCAAATTTAGATTATTATATAAAGTATTATGGAGAAAAAAGTGAATTTTTAAGACAATTTAATGAATATAAAACATCTAAATTTGATAAAAATACATTTAATATATTATTATGCCATGATCCAGAATCTATAATAAAACTAAGTGAATTAGAAAATACATGTATAGAACCAAATACAGATATAGTAGTATCTGGTCATATGCATAATGGATTTTTACCACCAATGTTAAATTTTATTGTAAAAAATAGAGGAATTATATCACCGACAAAATCATACTTTCCAAAATACGCTCATGGAGAAGTAGATATAGATACTACAAAATTTATAATTAATGGAGCAATCAATAGTAGAGTAGAAAATCCTATAATTAATTATCTATATGGACCAAATGCTACTATGATAGAATTAAAAAAAGTTATCAAACGATAACTTATTTTTTTGTTATTTTATAACCATCTTTCTTTAGTGAATCAATAATATCTTTTTCTAAAGTTTCTAAATCTTTGTAACCAAGTGCATATTCAGAATGCTCCATATTAAAATAATATTCAGGTCCCTTAACATAGCTTTCTGCAAAAGCTAAATCAGTACCAACATCACTTTTTTCTACATTATTATAAATAATAGGTACAAGAATAGTAACGGAATCAGCATTAAATAACTTTTTATAAGTAGCTTTATATACTGCAACAATAGCGTTTTTCTTATCTTTTTTATTATAAGCTACATATAGTTTTTCTCTTTTTACTTGCATGTCTAAACTATATTCATCTAAATCTACATCGGCACTTTCTATATTCCAAGGAGCTTTACTATCAATAGCAGATAATGAATAAGAACTTAATTCTTCAACATTGGTATATAATTTAGAACCTTTAGCAGTTTCACTAAAATGAATATTTGTAAAAACCATAAATGCTACAACTCCAATAAAAACAAAAACAACTATAAAAGAAATTAATAAAAATACATTAAAAGTTTTCTCAGTGAGACTATAATTATAATCGCCACCAAAAGTATTATTTTCTCTTTCAATTTCAAAACTTCTTTTACAATATTCGCACTTACAAGATTTTGCATTTTCATCAAATTCCAAACTAGCCCCACAATTAGGACATTTTTTTTCAACTATTCTCATTTTATCACCAAGCAAATTATATAATAAAATTTACAAATAATCTAGACAAAAATTAATATATTTGTTATAATACCTTCGAGTATTTCGATACTCCTTACTATCTTTTGATAGTCAGATGTCCAAAAGGAGGTGCAAAAAGATGAACAAATACGAAATCATGTTTATCGTAAGACCAGATATGGAAGAAGCTCAAATTAAAAAAGTAGCTGAAGACATGAAAAAGGTTTTAACTGATAAGAAAGCAAAGGTTATTGAAGAAAAAGCTATGGGTCAAAGAGAATTAGCTTATGAAATCAGAAAATTCAATACTGGATATTATTATTTATTCGTAGTAGAAGCTAACGCAGAAGCTGAACAAGAATTCAGTCGTGTAGCTAGAATTAATGAAAGCTTACTTCGTCATTTAATCGTAAAAGTTGATGAAGAAGAAGAGGTGTAATATATGAATAAAGTAGTTTTAATAGGAAGATTAACAAGAGATCCTGAATTAAGATATACTGGTAGTAATACTCCAGTCGCAACATTCTCATTGGCAGTAAATAGAAATTTTGCTAACCAAAACGGAGAAAGAGAAGCTGACTTTATTAATATCGTAGTTTGGAGAAAACAAGCTGAAAATGTTAAAAACTATCTAACTCAAGGTAGTCAAGTAGCAGTTGAAGGTAGAATTCAAACTAGAACTTATGATGATCAAAATGGTCAAAAAAGATATATTACTGAAGTAGTAGCTGACAACGTTGAATTTTTAGGATCAAAAAATTCCTCAAATACTAATATGAATAGTACTGCAAGTAAAAATGCAGAACCAACACCTTATGATTTTGGAGATGCTCCAGAACCTAAAGGAACAGACGTAGATAGTAATCCATTTGCTGATTTCGGTGCAAGCATTGAAATTAGTGACGATGAATTACCATTCTAAAATATAAAGGAGGATAAGTATGGCAGAATTCAATCGTAGAAAGAAAAAAGTATGTGCAATGTGTACTGGAAAAACTGTAGATTACAAAGATCCAGAAACATTAAAAAGATATACAAATGAAAAAGGTAAAATAGTTCCAAGAAGAGTTACAGGAAACTGTGCTAAACATCAAAGATATATTTCAGTTCAAGTTAAAAGAGCTAGAGCTATCGCTTTAATGCCTTATTCAAGATAATAATTAAGAATGATTTACATCATTCTTTTTTTTGACGTAAACAAGAAAAAAAGTTAACTCAAAACAAACACAAAATAAAAAAGCTATGCTACAATATAATTGTCTAAGAGATAAATAGAGTTTTTTGTAAAACCGTCAAAGTAAGAATACGGGAATTTGAATCATTAACTGGTGTTGAAAGCCTTCCATAGAGTAGGAATCCTAAAAGTTAAGTTAGAATACCCACCTGTAAATAACAGGTTTTATACCTCGTTTCTTTAGACATTTTTTTAGTGTATAAAAATAAATGCAGATATCTGCATTTTTTTTGCCTATTTCTTTTACAAAAATTCATATTTATTATATAATAAATATGAAGCTTTTAAGGAGGACTTATGAGTATAGTAAAAGAACGCGGAAAACTTAATAAAGCTATAAGAAAAGCAAAAAATATATTCTTAATGGCCCATAAAGACTTAGATTTAGATGCACTTGGTAGTTCTATCGGAATGTATACAGTGTTAAAAAGAAAAAGAAAAAAAATATACATAATAATCGATGATAAAAAACATGAACCAGGAGTAGAAAAAGTTTTAAGAGAATTAGAGGGTTGTATAGAAGTAATAAAAAGCGAAAATCTAGATGAATATTTACATCCTAGAGCAAAGAAAAACTTACTTATCATTTTAGATACTAATAAAAAGGATTTAGTACAAAGTGAATTAGCATTAAAGAAAATAGAAAATAAACTTGTAATAGATCATCATGATACAGGAAAAACAACAATAAAAGATGCAATTATGATTATTGATAGAAAAGTATCATCAACATGTGAAATGATTACTAGTTTAATAGAGTACTATGATGTACAAATAGATTCATATTATGCAACTATTCTATTATCAGGAATAGTATTAGATACAAATAACTATACACTAAACACTACAGCAGAAACTTACTATACATCATATTATCTAGCTTCTCTAGGAGCTAGTGCTAAAAAAGTTCAATACTTATTAAAACAAGATATCGAAGAATATACTGAAAGACAAAAATTAATGTCTGGTATCGAAACTATAGATGGAAAAATAGCTTTTACAAAAGCATCTCCATATACAAAATATAGAAGAGAAGATTTAGCAAAAGTAGCTGATACATTACTATTCTTTAATAATATAGAAGCATCATTTGTAATTGGACATTTAAATAAAGATACAATAGGACTAAGTGCAAGAAGTTTAGGAAACTACGATATAGAAAAAATCTTAGTAAAAGTTGGAGGTGGAGGAGACTCTACTCAAGGAGCTGCTAAGTTTGAAGGTAAAACTTTAAGTGAAGTAGAAAAATTATTAAAAGAAATTATAAAAGAAGAAGGCGAATAATATGGAAGTAATTTTTATCAAAGATTTAAAAAATCAAGGTAAAAAGGGGCAAATAAAAAAAGTAAAAGATGGATACGCTGAAAACTTTTTAATTAAGAATGGTTATGCAGTAATAAAAAATAAAGAAAACTTAGCTAAACTTAACCATGAAAATGCTAAAAAAGAAAAAGAACAAGAAGAAAACAAAAAAGAAGCACTAGCACTAAAAGAAAAACTTTCTAAAGAAACAATAACATTTACTGTAAAAACAGGTGCAGGAGATAAAGTATTTGGAAGTATTAGTGTTAAACAAATAAAAGATGAATTAACTAAGAAGGGGTATAAAATAGAAAAAAGTATGATTAACTTAGATAGTGCAATTTCATCATTAGGATTTCATAATGTAGAAATAAATCTATTCCAAGATGTAACAGCTACTATTAAAGTTCATGTAATAAAGTAGAGGTGATAAAATGCCAGCAAGAGTATTACCAAACAATTTAGAAGCAGAAGAATCTGTATTAGGAGCATGCTTTTTATCAAAATATGCTCTACAAAAAGCAATAGAAAATTTAACTCCAGAGCATTTTTATAATGATAAAAATAGTAAAATATTCTCTACAATGATAGCTTTATCAGAAGAAAAAACACCTATAGATATAACTACTATTACTAGTTATTTAAAAAAGAAAAATGAACTTAACGAAGTAGGAGGAGTTGAATACTTAAATGAAGTATTAGATTTCGTACCTACAGCATCAAATATAGATTATTATATTAAAAATGTAGAAGAAGCTGCCTTACTTAGAGGATTAATTGAAACTGCAGAAGAAATAGCTTCTGAAGGATATAGTACTGATGAATCAGTAAATGAAATACTAGATAATTCAGAAAAGAAAATACTAAATATTGTTAAAAATAGAAAATCATCAGAGTTTAGAACAATCAAAGATGTATTAGCAAAAACACAATCTGATTTAGAAAGATTAAGTGAAAATAAAGGTGAAATAACAGGTTTATCTACTGGATGGTATGATTTTGATAGATTAACTACAGGTCTACATCCAAATGAATTTATAATTATTGCAGCACGTCCTGCTATGGGTAAAACTGCCTTTGCATTAAATTTAGCTACACATGTTGCTATGACACAAGAAAAATCAGTAGCGTTATTTAACTTAGAAATGAGCGCTGAACAACTAGCTATGCGTATTTTATCATCACTAGGACAATTAGAAGGATATAAATTACGTACTGGTAACTTAATGAATCAAGATTGGAAAAGAATAAATGAAGCAGTATCACAATTATCTAATACAAACTTAGTAATTGATGATACACCAGGTATAACTATAGGTGAAATAAGAGCTAAATGTAGAAGATTAGCTTCATCTGAACAAGGATTATCCTTAATAGTAATCGACTACCTACAATTAATTTCAGGTGGTAAAAACTATGGAGCTAACCGTCAACAAGAAGTTTCAGACATATCAAGAAGCTTAAAAACATTAGCTATGGAATTAGGTGTACCAGTAATTGCTTTATCACAATTATCACGTGGAGTAGAGGCAAGAGAAGATAAAAGACCATTAATGAGTGACTTACGTGAATCAGGATCAATTGAACAAGATGCAGATATTGTAATGTTCTTATATAGAGATGATTACTATCATAAAGAACAAAGAACAGAAGATAATAACAGTGTAAGTGAATTAATTATTGGAAAACATCGTAATGGACCAACTGCTACATTAGAATTATTATTTAAAAAGAATACATCTACTTTTCTTAATTTAAGAAAAGATCACAATATGGAGGGGAAAGCCAGTGAATAAGAAATTTAAAATAATTACAATTGTTTTAATATTATTATCTATATTTTTAACAACAGGTTTTAAAAATATGGACAAAAATCCAAAAACAGTTTATCGAGTATATTTAAAAGGAGAATCTTTAGGTTTAATAAAATCAAAAAAATCATTTGAAAAATATATAGATGAACAAAATGAAGCAATAAAAAAGAAATACAAAGTAGATAAAGTATATGCACCAACAGATTTAGATATTATTAAAGAAATTACTTTTGATAATAAAATAAAATCAAACAAAGAAATATACGACGAAATAAAAGATAAATCAACTTTTACTATTGATGGATACTCTATTAAAATAAAAGGATTAGAAACAAAAGATGAAAAAGGTAAAACAAAACAAGGAAAAACACAAACTATATATGTTTTAGATAAAAAAGTATTCACAAATTCTGTGGAAAAAACTGCAAAATCATTTATAAGTGAAGAAAACTATACTAAATATGCAGAAGGAACACAAGAAGAAATAAAAGAAACAGGTACTATTATTGATAATATTTATATTAAAAATAAAGTAACAATAAAGAAAGATAAAATACCTGTAGATAAAACAATATATCAAACAGAAGAAAACTTAAGTAAATATTTATTATTTGGTACTACAAAACCACAAGCTACTTATATAATTCAAGATGGAGATACTATAAGTGATGTAGCATTTAATAATAAAATATCAATAGAAGAATTCTTAATAGCTAATCCAGATTTTCAAGATGAAAATAGTTTATTATATCCTGGACAAGTAGTAACATTAGGAATTTTAAAACCACAAATTAGTATAGTAGAAGAAGATCATGTTGTAAAAGATGAAGAACAAAACTACTCTACAAAAACAGAAGAAGATCCAAATCAATATACTGATTATTCTCAAGTAAAGCAAGCTGGAGTTAAAGGATTAAATAGAGTTACTCAAAAAGTTCAAAAAGTAAATGGTGAAACAGTATCATTAGTTGGAGTTTCATCTGAAGTATTAAAAGAACCAATTGAAGAAATAGTTGTAAAAGGAACAAAACAAAGACCAAGTTCAAGCGGGGGAGCTTGGAGTGGTGGTTATGGTAATCTAATCGTTACAAAAGGTATGTTTGGATGGCCAGCTACATGTTCAACAGTCTCAAGTGGATTTGGATGGCGCTGGGGAGTATTACATGATGGAACTGATATTGCAGGATGTGGATATGGTTCTAATATCTTTGCCGCAGAATCAGGAACAGTAGTAACAGTAGGATATAAATATGATAATGGACAATATATCACAATAAGACATGATAATGGTTATTATACAATGTACGCTCACCTTTGTAGTGGATGTACATATGTTAAACAAGGAGATAGAGTACAAAGAGGTCAACCAATCGGTGGTATGGGACAAACCGGTTTCGCAACAGGTGTACATTTACACTATGCAATATGGACAGGGCCTCCATATGCAGGAGGAACAGCGTTAAACGCTATGGCATTCTATTAAAATGAAAGTAAAAACAATAGCCAGTGGCTCAAAAGGAAATTGCACAATTGTGTTATGTGATAATACAAATTTAATAATAGATATGGGAATTTCCTACTTAACTTTAAAAAGAAGTTTAGAAGAAAATTCCCTTTCTTTTGATAATTTTGTAGGAATACTAATAACACATAATCATAAAGATCATACTAGTGGTTTAGCTTCATTGATAAAGAAAACAAATCTTAATGTGTTTATTCCACAAGAAATGTATGAAAGTCTAAAAGAATATGTCCCATATGAAAAGTGTATTTTTCTAGAAGATAAAGATAAAATAAATGATGTAGAAATAGAATTAATTCATACTTCACATGATGCACCTTATTCTGTAGGTTTTATTATAGAATATAATAATAAAAGTCTAGTATATGTAACAGATACAGGTTATATTAATAGAAAATATCTAAATAAAATGGTTAATAAAGATATGTATATTATAGAAAGCAATCATGATGAAATAATGTTAATGGATGGACCATATCCAAGATTTTTAAAAGAAAGAGTAATATCTGATAAAGGACATCTTTCAAATAAAACTACTGCAGGATACTTAAGAAAAATAATTGGTCCAAAAACAAAAAATATTTTATTAGCCCATCTAAGTGAAAAAAACAATACAGAAGAAAAAGCTTTAGAAGCATTAAATTCTGAAATAATAGAAGAAAATATAAATATAGGTATCGCAAGGCAACATGAGGAAAGTGAAATGATAGAGGTGTAATATGATTAAATTAATCACAGTAGGTTCTATTAAAGAAAAGTATTTAAAAGATGCAATAGATGAATATACAAAAAGAATAAGTAAATATACTAAAATAGAAATAATAGAAGTAAAAGATGAAGGATTAGTAGAACCACAAAAATCAATTAATTTAGAAGAAGAAAAAATATTAAAACATATATCAGATAAAGATTATATAGTTACTCTAGAAATAGAAGGAAAACAATTAAGTAGTGAAGAATTAGCAGAAAAACTAGATAGAATTCAACTAGAAAGCAGTACAATAACATTCATTATAGGTGGAAGTTATGGTCTATCTAAAAATATAAAAGATAAAGCAAAACTACATTTATCTTTTTCTAAAATGACTTTTCCTCATCAATTATTTAGAGTACTCCTTTTAGAACAAATCTATAGATCATATAAAATAAATAATAATGAAAGTTATCATAAGTAGGTGAAAATATGATAGGAAATAAATGGGATGAATATCTAAGTGATGAGTATAAGAAAGAATATTTTAAAGAATTATTAGAATTTGTAAAAAAAGAATATAAAACAAAAACTATATACCCAAAACAAAATGAAGTATTTAATGCCTTTAGATATACTGATTACGATGATTTGAAAGTAGTAATATTAGGTCAAGATCCATATCATGGACCTAATCAAGCTGAAGGGTTATCATTCTCAGTATCTAATGAAGTATTAAAACCACCATCATTGAAAAACATCTTTAAAGAGCTAGAAAGTGATTTAAAAATACCTTATCCGAAAGCAAATTCCCTTAAACCTTGGGCAAAACAAGGAGTATTACTTTTAAATGCAGTTTTAACAGTAGAAGAACATCGCCCAACATCTCATAAAGATAAAGGATGGGAAACATTCACTGATGATGTAATAAAAATAATAAATGATAAATCTGAACCTGTAGTATTTATATTGTGGGGAGCTTATGCTAGAGACAAAAAGAAACTTATTACAAATAGTCACCATTTAGTAATAGAATCTGCTCATCCATCACCATTTTCAGCTAGAAACGGATTTTTCGGAAGTAAACCATTTTCAAAAGCAAATGAATTCTTAAAAAAGAATGGAATAAAAGAAATAGATTGGAGAGTAGAATAATGAATAAATTAAAAGATTGTTATTTAACATTTTGTGTATATGCACTTATAGGATGGCTATATGAAGTACTTTGGATGTGGTTTGTAGTACCACCAAAACACTTTGTAAATAGAGGTGTCTTAATAGGACCATTTCTACCAATATATGGATTTGGTGCATTAATACTATTATTCTTTCTTCATAAATTTATGAAGAAAAAGCATACACTAAATAATAATGCATATTTATTTATCTCAATGATAACTTTAACTACTTTTATATATACAACAATAATAGAATTTACTACACCTAAGATATATAATGTATTAACTTATTTAAAAGAATATGGAATAGGTTTATTAATTACAAATATAATAGTATTATCAATAATTTACTTATTAAAAACAAAAATTAAAAAAGTAAAAAACCTAGATGTCACAATAATACTAGTATTCTTAGCTATATGGATAATCACAACAATAATAGAATATGTATCACACTTTGTAATGGATAAATGTTTCAATGTAATGTTATGGGATTATACAAAAGACTTTCTAAATATAAATAAAAGAGTCAACTGGGATGCATCTAGAAACTTCGCAATAGGAGGAACTTTCTTCTTATATACAATTCAACCATTATTAGATAGAATACTTCCAAAAACAAAAAACAAAACAAAAACAATACTATTATTATTAATAGGAATACCAATGTTATTAGATTTCATATTTCATGTTATTTTAAAAGTAATATAAAAATCTTGATAAAAATAATAATATTATATATAATTTAATTAGGAGGATAGATTTATGAAGAAAATATTAAGTTTAGTTGTAGTATTATCTTTATGTATTTTATTAACAGGATGTGGAAAGGTACTAAAATGTTCATCTAGTAGTGAACAAAAAAATTATAATATTAGTACTGATTATAAAATAGAATCAAGTGGAAAAATTGTTACTAAAGTAACTATTAAACAAGTTATTGAATCAAAAGATAAGAAAGTATTACAAAATTTCAAAAAACAATTAGAAGATCAATATAAGAGTAACAATACTGTATATGGTGGTTATAGTTATAAAGTAAAAATTAATGGTAAAAAACTAACTGCTAATATTACAATTGATTACAAGAAGTTTGATTTAGACAAATTTGTTAAAGCAAATGGTGCTATGAAAGAATATGTTAATAAAGATAATAAATTAACTGTAGATGGAGCTAAGAAAATGTATAAATCTACAGGAGCTACTTGTAAATAAAAAATATAAATAAAAACAACTGATTAATCAGTTGTTTTTTTGTGCTTGTACTGCAGTAATTGCGACAACTCCAACGATTTCATCTACACTAGAACCTCGAGATAAATCATTAACAGGTTTCGCCATACCTTGTGTTATAGGTCCATATGCTTTAGCATGAGCAAATCTCTCTACTAATTTATAACCAATATTACCAGCATCTAAATTTGGAAATACCAATACATTAGCACGTCCTGCAACAGGACTATTACTTGCTTTTCTACTAGCAACTTCAGGTACTATAGCAGCATCTAATTGTAACTCTCCGTCTATTTTAAACATAGGATATTTTTCTTTCGCTAATCTAGTAGCCTCAATTACTTTATCCGTATACTCACTTTTAGCACTACCCATTGTTGAATAAGATAACATTGCCACAAGTGGTTCATCTTGTACTAAATATTTAAAACTATCTGCACTCATTCCTGCTATATCTGATAATTCATCACTAGTAGGATATTCTACTAAACCACTATCTGCAAAAACTAATGTACCATGATCACCTATAGTTTCATCAGTACATTCCATTAAAAAGAATGCAGATACTAGCGGAACATTTTCCTTAGTTTTAATTATTTGTAATGCTGGTCTTAAAGTATTAGAAGTAGAATGACATACTCCTGAAACAATACCATCTGCATAGCCTAATTTAATTAACATACATGCAAAATACATATAATCAGTAAGCATTAAATTACTAGCTTCTTCTATTGTTAATCCTTTACTTTTTCTTAAATCATATAATTCATTAATTAAAGTACTAGTTAATTCAGAACTACTAGGATCAATAATAGTACAATTATCAGTAACAAAACTATTATTAATTTCATCTTTTTTACCAATAATAATTAAATCTGCTATATTCTCTTTTATAATAATTTCAGCCGCATCAATAATTCTTTGATCCATATATTCTGGAAGAACAATTTTTTTTCTATTTTCTTTAGCTCTTAACTTTATATTATCTATAAAACTCATAATTATCTCCTACTTATTATTTAATATTTCAAAGATTTCTCTCTTTTCATTATTATAAAAATCTAGTTTCTTATACTTTTTAAATAAAGCCACTACTCTAGAAGGAAAAGAAACTACTAATTGATTAAAATCTACAACAGTATCATTATAAAATTTAATAGCTCCTACAATATTTTCCTCATTATCATTTAAATCTTCTAATATTTTAACTAAAGTTTTACTTTTTAATAATTTTTCATTTTCATCTAATATTTTAAATAATTCATTATAGCATTTCTTTAATAACATATGTTTTTTAAAATTATCTAATTCTTCATTATTTTCTTCTATTTCATCTATAAAATTTTTAATCTTTAATTCTTTCTTAATTATAGGTCTACTACGTTCTAATAATTCTTTTTTCTTTTGTAAATATAAATCTATATCTTCATTAGCTTTATCTATCTTAATATTTGCTAATTTAAATTTGTTATCAGCAGTAACAAATAAAAATGCAAAAAATACAATAACTACTACAATTCCTAATACAATTCCTATCATAATATACCTCCATACTATATCTAGATTATAGCAAATTTCTATTAAAAAAGAAACTAATTTTCTACATCAGATATTTCATCAAATGTAGGATCAGTTTCCTTAGGTTCTGTCCCTTTTAAGAAATAAACTAGTTTAGTATTCTTAGAATTATCTTCACTAACTTTACCAGATATAGGTTCAACTAATAGACCAACTACATTTTTAGGCTTTTCATACCAACCATCATCTTCTCCAATATCTTTTTCTATATCTTCAACAGTCTTATACCAAATATTTTGTGCATACTTATAATCTTTAGTAGTAAGTTCATCATTATTATCATTCCCAACCCATACAGCACACACTATATTTTTATTAAAACCAATATTCCAATTATCACTACTAGTAGTTCCACTCTTTAAAGCATATTTATGTTTTAATTTAGAAGATAAACTAATCGCAGTAGGATAATTATAATCTATATATAAAGGATCATATGTAGAAGTAAGAAGATTATTTAGAATAAATACTAGACTAGGATTAAGAACTAATTCTTTTTCATCTTTAAACTCATATAGAGTATTTCCATTACCATCAACTATTTTTTCTATAAAATGTGGATTAACCTTATATCCAAGATTAGCAAAAGCACTATAACCACCTGCCATATTAAGAATACTAATTTCATTAGTTCCAAGAGGTAAAGAAGGAATGTTTTCTAATTTTTCAGTAATTCCCACACGCCTCGCCATATTAATTAAAGAATCGTATCCTAAAAACATATGAGTCTTAACTGCATATATGTTTTCAGAGTAAGCTATCGCAGTGGCCATAGATATAGGTTTATTACCATATTTATTATTATAATTAACAGGAGAATAGGTTTTATTATTTTCAATTTTAAAGGTAGTAGGTTCTGACAAAAACGCAGATGAAGCAGTAAAACCATTTTCTAAAGCAGAATAATATAAATAAGGTTTCATAGTAGAACCAACCTGTCTTGTAGAAGAAATAGCTCTATTATATGTAGATTTATTATAATCTCTTCCTCCGATAAGTGCCATCACAGCACCATTATTAGGATTTAAAACCACTGAAGAAGTCTCTAAATTATCATTATTATCAAAAGCTTCTTTAACATTTTTATCCAAAATAATTTGCGCATTATAATCAAGCGTAGTATATATTTTTAAACCACCAATCTCACTATAATCCTTAGGAATAGTCTCCATACTTTTTAATTCATTCATCACAGCATCTTGAAAATAATTAATACTTGAAACTTCATCCTTTTCAAGCATACCTATAATATTAATTTCTTCTTCGTATGCTTGATTCATTTCTTCTATAGAAATAACTTTATTTTTATGTAAATTTTTAAGTATAAGTAATTGTCTTTTTTTTGTAACTTCAAAATTATTAATAGGATCATAATTACTAGGAGCTTTAGGAATAGCAGTTAATAAAGAAGCTTCTGCCAAATCTAATTCCTTAGCACTTTTACCAAAATAATATTTAGAAGCATTCTCCACCCCATATTTACCATGACCGTAATTAATAGTATTTAAATATCCTTCGAGTATTTCATCTTTACTATAATTACCTTCGATTCTTAAAGTATATAATGCTTCATTCCATTTTCTTTTCCAAGTTTTATCAAAATCTAAAAACATATTTTTTGCATATTGTTGTGTAATAGTAGAAGCACCCTCAACCATACTCTTATTCTTCATATTGGTAATTATAGCTTTTCCAATCCTTAAAAAATCAAAACCAAAATGATGATAAAAATTTTTATCTTCAGTGTATATTGTACAATTTACTAAATCTTTTGATATATTATTTAATTCAACCCATTCACGTTTTTCACTACCTTTAAAGAATACATTATTATTTTTATCATATAAAACAATATTATTTGCACTATTAATAGTAATTTTAGGAGATAGTTTTACATATAAAAAAACACCAATAAAAATTAATAATAACAAAATAATAGTAATCTTAAAAAATTTAAATATAAATCTACGTAATTTCATAAATACCTCCAATCATTATTAGTATTAGAGATAAATAGAAATTTATGTATAAAAATAAACAATATTGTGTTATAATCATTACATAAATTTTAGAAACAGGTGGTTACATGTCTAAAATTAAAATAAAAGCAGAAATTATTAATAATGGAGATATTACTTCTTATGAAACACAAGCTATTATTCAAGATGATATTTTAAAGTATACAGAAGATAAATTTACTAAAGTAATATATAATTTAGAAGATCATACTTTATTAAGAGAAAATGAAAAAATTAAAATGTTTTATTCATTTAAAACTAATAAAGGATTAATAGAAGTAAAAGAATTAGGTCAAGTAATAGACTTAGATATAAAAGTACATGATATTAAAAGAAATAAAAATAATATTAAAGTCCATTATGAAATAGATAAAGATGAATTTATTTACAAAGTAGGTGAAATAAAATGAGTATAATTAAACAATTAGAAAAAGATTTAAAAACAATAATTAATAAGGCAGGCTACGAGTGCGATTCTATTTATTTAGAAACATCTAATCGTAGAGATCTAGGAGAATATCAATTAAATGATGCGATGCAATTAGTAAAGGTATATCATAAAAATCCTCGAGAAATAGCTCAAAATATAGTAGACGAATTAGAAAAAGATAATAGATTTACTAATATTAATATTGCAGGACCTGGATTTATTAATTTTAGTTTAAGTGATGAATATACTTATAAATTTTTAAATGAAATAAATAAAGATATATTTAATAATATAGATAAGAAAGAAAAGAAAACTGTAGTTATTGACTATGGTGGTGCAAACGTTTCTAAAGCATTACATGTAGGTCATTTAAGAAGTGCAAATATTGGTGAGTCTATTAAAAGATTAGCTAAAACTTTAGGATATAATGTAATAGGTGATGCTCACTTAGGTGATTATGGTAGACCACTAGGTCTAGTTATTAAAGAAATAAAAGAAGAATATCCTGATTTACCATATTTTGATGAAAACTATACAGGTGATTATTCAGAATTAGATTTACCTATTACTAATGAAGATTTAGAAAGAATTTATCCATTAGCTTCAAATAAAGCAAAAGAAGATGAAGACTACTTAGAAGAAGCTAGAATAATAACTAATAAATTTCAAGATCATGAAAAAGGTTATTACGAATTATGGAAAAAAATAGTAGAAATATCAAAAGAAGATATTAAAAAAACATATGATAATTTAAATGTTTCGTTTGAAATATGGAATGGTGAATCAGATGAAATGGAATATTTCGATGATTTATTAAAAATATGTGAAGACAAAGGCTTAATAGTTGAAAGCGAAGGTGCAAAAGTAATTAATGTCGCAACAGATGATGATAAATATACAGTACCACCACTAATGATGATTAAATCTAATGGTTCAAAATCATATGATTCAACAGATTTAGCTGCAATACTAGAAAGAAAAGAAAACTTTAATCCAGATGAAATATGGTATGTAGTAGATGGAAGACAATCCCTTCATTTTGAACAAGTATTCCGTGCAGCTCGTTTAGCAAACTTAGTAGATGAAAAGGTTAATTTAGAACATATAGGCTTTGGAACAATGAATGGAAAAGATGGAAAACCATTTAAAACTAGAGATGGTGGAGTAATGTCTCTTAAAAACTTAATAGAATTAGTAAACAATGAGACATACAAAAGAATCGTTAACGAATCAATAACAGAAGAAGAAAAACAAGAAATCTCTAAAATAGTAGGAATGGCTGCTTTAAAATATGCTGATCTTTTACCATTTAGAGGTACAGATTATATTTTTGAAGTAGAAAAATTTGCTGATTTAGAAGGAAAGACTGGACCATATTTATTATATTCAACAATAAGAATGAAATCACTTTTAAATAAAGCAAATTATACAGATGGTACTATTACAAAACTAAATAGTGAAACAGAAAAAGATATAGCTTTAACACTATTAGAATTACCTAATGTACTTGATAGATCATTAAATACAAAAACACTAAATGAAATAGCAGAATACTTATATAAATTAACTTCTGTATATAATAAATTCTATGCAGAAAACCATATTATTACCGAAGAAAATGCTGAGTTAAAAGTATCTAGATTAACCCTTACAAGTATAGTTTATAAGGTAAATATGTTACTTCTAGATATATTAGGAATAGAAGTGCCAGAAAAAATGTAAAAAAAATACTTGCGTATATATAATATATATGTTATAAAATTATTGGAAATTTATAACACAAATTAAATTTAGACATATAATGTTTTGACATAGGAGGTCTACATATGAGTTTAAAAGGAATGAAAAAAGAAGAATTAGAATTATTATCAAATAAAGATATTGCATATATGATAATTGAAGAATCAAAAAAGAAACTAAATACTGCAGATTTATTCAAAAAGATAATTAAATTATTAGGTTTACCTGAATCAACATTTGATAAAAAAATTGCAGATTTCTATACAGCTTTATCTACAGATAAAAGATTTATCTTACTAGATAATGGTAAATGGGATCTAAGAAGTAATCATACATCTGATAAAGTAATTAAAGTAGCAGATGAAGATGAAGAAGATGATGAAGAAGAAATCGAAGAAGAAGATCAAATCGAAGAAGAAGAAATTGAAGAAGATAGCTTTGATGATACAGATGAATCTGATTATGACGATGATACTAATGAAGAATTAAAAGATTTAGTAGTAATAGATGAAGATGAATTAGAACTAGAGCAATAATCTAGTTTTTTTTCATCAATAAGTATGTTATAATAGGACTGACTCAAGAAAGAATAGGTGAGATTATGATAGAAAGATTAGAAGCAACTCTAGAAAAATATAATAATTTACAAGAAGAATTAACTAAACCAGAAGTATTAAGTGATATAAAACTAACAAGACAATATTCAAAAGAAATGTCTGAATTAGAAGATATTGTAAATTGCTATAAAAAATATAAAAAAGTATTAGAAGGTATAGAAGATTCTAAAGAAATGATAAATGATCCAGAATTAGGAGAAATGGCAAAAGAAGAATTAAAAGACTTAGAAGAACAAAAAGAAAAACTAGATGGAGAATTAGAAATATTATTAATACCAAAAGATCCTAATGACAGTAAAAATATCATTATGGAAATAAGAGGAGCTGCTGGTGGAGATGAAGCTAATATCTTTGCAGGTGATTTATTTAGAATGTATACAAGATATGCAGAAAAGCAAGGGTTTACTTATCAAGTATATAACTCAGTAGAAGGTACTGCAGGTGGTTATGCTCAAATAGAATTTATCATTAAAGGAAATGGAGCATACTCACTATTAAAATATGAATCAGGTTCTCATAGAGTACAAAGAGTACCAGTAACTGAATCTAATGGTAGACTTCAAACTTCAACTGCTACAGTACTTGTAATGCCAGAGGCAGATGAAGATGTAGAAATTGAAATAAATCCAAACGATTTAAGAATTGATATTTATAGATCAAGTGGATGCGGTGGACAAGGAGTTAATACAACAGACTCTGCTGTTAGAATTACTCACTTACCTACAGGACTTGTTGTAACTTGTCAAAATGAAAGAAGTCAAATTCAAAATAAAGAACAAGCTATGAAAGTGTTAAAATCAAGACTTTATGAACTACAAGAACAAGAAAAATTAGAAAAAGAAGGAAATGAAAGACGTAGTAAGATAGGTACAGGAGATAGAGCAGAAAAAATAAGAACTTATAACTACCCACAAAATAGAGTAACTGATCATCGAATAGGATTTACTACTAATTCATTAGATAGAGTAATGGATGGAGCCTTAGATGATATTATCAATGCATTAATCCAAGAAGATCAAAAAAGAAAACTACAAGGAGAAGAAAATGAATAATATAGAAGACAAAACAGAAATACTGTGTTTAGGTTGTAACTTTGTATTTAAACAAGAAAGACCAACAAAAAGAGAAAAAACATTAAACCCTAGAGGAATTGCATTTTGTCCAATATGCAACGAAAATACAAATCACATGAGAATAAAAGCTTTAGATGAATTATTAGAAAAACTAGGGGTTCCTGTAGAAAAAAAACAAGATTCAAAAAAAGGATATCAATATACAAAAAAAAGAGGTGAATGATATGACTATTGAAGAATTACTAATATTTGGTAAAAGTCATTGTCATTCAGATCACGCTAAAATCTTATTAGCCGAACTTATAAATAAAAACCCTTTAGAACTTTTAAACTGCCTAGATGAAACAGTTCCACAAGAAAAGATAGAACTATATAAAAAAGAAGTATTAGCCTTAGAAGAAGGAAAACCACTTCAATATGTGATAGGGTATGTTAATTTCTATGGAAATAAGTTCTATGTAGATGAAAGAGTACTAATACCTAGATTTGAAACAGAAGAACTAGTAGAAAATACAGTTAACTATGTTAATAAATATTTCAAAGAACCAATAGACATTATTGATTTAGGTACAGGATCAGGAGTAATAGGATTAACATTAGAAAACAAATTATCCACAAATTCTGTGGATTTAATAGATATTTCTAAAGAAGCATTAGAAGTATGTGAAAAAAATAAAAATAATTTTAATTCAAAAGCAAATCTAATACAAAGTAATTTTTTTGAAAACGTTAATAAAAAATATGATGTTATTATAAGTAATCCACCATATATTAAAACTAATGAAGAAATAGAAGAAATAGTAAAAGATAATGAACCTCATCTAGCTTTATATGCAGGAGTAAATGGATTAGATTGCTATGAAAAAATATTAATGAACATTTCTACTCATATGAAAGATAAATGTTTAATAGCTTTTGAAATAGGTTATGAACAAAGAGAAGACATAATTAATTTAATAAATAAATACTTAGATAATGTAGAAATAGAAGTAAAAAAAGATCTATCAGAAAAAGATAGAATGATATTTATTTTTAAAAATTTGAATAATAATTAAAGAAAAACCTCACTATTATTATGAAAGTGAGGTTTTTATATGAAAAAACTATTAATAATACTATCAATCATAATAACTATTCTATGTATTAATAAACCAGTAACTATACCAAAAGAATCTATTAGATTTAGAATAATCGCAAATAGTGATTCCTTAGAAGATCAAACACTAAAAAAAGAAATAGTAAACAACTTATCTAAAGAATTATCTAATACTAATAATCTAACTAGTCTAGAAGAATCAAGAAAATATATAAAAAGAGAATTACCTTTATTCACAGAAATTGTGAATAAAACATTAAAAGATAATAATTATAATAAAGATTTCCACATAAACTATGGAAAAAATTATTTTCCAGAAAAAACATATAAAAATGTAGTATACCCAGAAGGATTTTATGAATCACTTGTAATTACTTTAGGAGATGGTAAAGGACAAAATTTCTGGTGTGTGCTATTTCCCCCATTATGTTTAATAGATGAAGATAATGTTGAATATAAATCTATAATTAAAGAAGTAATAGATAAATACTTCTAATAATAAAATATATAAGGTGATAAAATGTCTCTTATATATTTTTTTATTGGTATAGGACTAAGTATGGATGCATTCTCTCTTAGTCTATCTCTAGGTACTACTAATCCGAATATTAAAAGCATTGTTAAGACATCCGTTACTATAGGTATATTTCATTTCTTTATGCCAATTATAGGTTATATTATAGGATTATATTTTAATACTAAAATTAATAATTCAAATATATTTACTTCTATTATTTTTTTAATATTAACTTATGAAATATATAAAAATAGAAATGAAGAAGAAACATCTATTTTAACTAATATTAACATTTTATTAATATCATTAAGTGTAAGTATAGATTCACTTTCAGTAGGAATAGCTTTAGGCTTAAATAATGAACTAATCTATCTAGCCTCAACAATTTTTTCTATAATAAGTTTTCTTTTTACATATGTAGGATTAATACTAGGAAAAAAACTAAATTCTAAATATAAAAACATATCCACTTATATAGGAATAATTCTTCTATTAATAGTTGCATTAAAGTACCTAATAAACGTCTAATTTATGACAAATTTAACCTTATTTTATAAGAGTTTATTGACAAAGAATATATAATTTCTTATGATTAAATTGGGTGAGAAGAATGCTTGTAAATTTTATAGAAATGTTAAATAAAGCAAAGAAAGAAAAATATGCAGTTCCCCATTTTAATATAAATAACTTAGAATGGACTAAATATATATTAGAAGAATGTCAAAAAGAAGATATACCTGTAATTTTAGGAGTAAGTGATGGCGCAGCTAAATATATGGGAGGATATGACACAATAGTAGGAATGGTCAAAGGTTTAATCAAAGATTTAAATATAACTATTCCAGTATGCCTACATGTAGACCATGGTTGTACTGAAACATGTAAAAAAGCTATAGATGCAGGATTTACTTCAGTAATGATAGATGCTTCTAAATATGAATTAAATGAAAATATAAGAATAACTAAAGAAATAGTTGATTATGCTCATACAAAAGGTGTATCAGTGGAGGCAGAAGTAGGCCACATTGGTGGTACTGAGGATAATATTACAAGTACTGAAACTAATGCTACATTAGAAGAATGTATAGCATTATATCAAGGTACAGGAATAGATGCTATTGCCCCAGCTTTAGGAAGTGTTCATGGACTTTATAAAGGTGAACCAAACTTAGATTTTGATAGAATGAAACAAATAAATGAAACACTACCAATTCCATTAGTATTACATGGAGGAAGTGGAATTCCAGATGATAAAATAGAAAAAGCAATAGAATCTGGTACATCAAAAATTAATGTTAATACAGAACTACAAATAGCTTGGACTAAAGGAGTAAGAGAAAAGTTAAATAGTGATAATGAAGTTTATGATCCTAGAAAAGTTATAGGTTCTGGAGAAGAAAATATGAAATCTGTAATAGCTGAAAAAATAAAGCTATTTAGAACTAAGAGATAACAGGAGGTACATATGAAGATAATAGAAATAGAAGGTGGAAGAAAATTATCTGGAACAATTAGAGTAAGTGGAGCTAAAAACGCTACTGTAGCACTTATTCCAGCAGCTATTCTAACAGATGAAGAAGCAACTATTTGTAATGTTCCAGAAATAACAGATACAGATGCTTTATGTGATATTTTAAAAGATTTAAATGTAAGTGCAAATCGTTCCACAGAAAGTATCGTTATTAATCCAAAAGATATGCAAAATGTAGAAATAGGAGAAGAGCATTCAAGAAAGTTAAGAGCTTCTTATTACTTTATGGGAGCACTACTTGGAAAATATAAAAAAGCAGTAATGCATTTTCCAGGAGGATGTTCTATAGGAGCAAGACCTATTGATTTACATTTAAAAGGATTTGAAGCACTAGGCGCTAAAGTAACAAGTGAAGGGAATAAATTTATAGTAGAAGCAGAAGAATTAAAAGGTGCCAATATTTACTTAGATATTGCTTCAGTAGGAGCTACTATAAATATAATGCTAGCTGCTGTAAGAGCAAAAGGAACTACTATTATAGATAATGCTGCTAAAGAACCAGAAATAGTAAATGTAGCTACATTCTTAAATAATATGGGAGCAAAAATTACAGGTGCAGGTACTTCAACAATTAAAATAGAAGGAGTAGATTATCTTCATAAATGTTTCCATGAAGTAATTCCAGATAGAATAGAAGCAGGTACTTATATTATTATAGGAGCATTATGTGGTACACCTCTAAGAATAGATAATGTTATTCCAGAACATATAGAATCATTATTATCAAAATTAGAAGAAATGGGAGTAAAACTAGAAATAGGAGTAGATTATGTAACTGTTTTAGAAAATACAGAAGAATTAAAAGCAACTAATATAAAAACAGCTGTTTATCCAGGATTTCCAACAGATCTACAACAACCATTCACAGTACTATTAACGCAAGCTAATGGTAAAAGCAAAGTAGAAGAAACAATATGGGAAAATAGATTTATGCATATACCATATTTAAATAAATTAGGAGCTAATATTCAAGTAAAAAATCAAACAGCTACAGTTATTGCTCCAACACAATTGCATGGAACAGATATAGTAGCAACAGACTTAAGAGCAGGTGCTGCAATGGTAGCTGCAGGACTAAAAGCAGATGGAAAAACTACAATAACTAATTCAGAGCATATCTTAAGAGGTTATGAACAAATAATAGATAAACTTACTAGTGTAGGTGCTAAAATAACTCTAAAAGAAATATAATTAAATATATTTCTTTTTTTATGGAGGAATCATGAATAAATCAATAAAACTATTAATATTAATAATATTAAGTCTATCAGTATATTTTATTTATACTTATACAAATAAACCAATAAAAGTATTAATTCTAGGAGATAAAAACATAACCTTTTCAAATATCTCAGTAATAATAAACAATAAGTATGCGATGAATAATCTTTCTACGAAGCATTTACTTGAAAAAATAAAACTAGAAAGAAATATTAAAAGAGAATTAATAGAATCTCATTATTTAATACTAAGAGTAGGTTATAATGATTTACTATATGATTTAAGCTTAGAAGATGATATAAATAACCATCATTTCAATAAGATAACTAAAAGCATAAAAACTGATTATAATAATTTAATAAACGAAATAAGAAAATATTATAAAAATAAAATAATAGTAGTAGGCTATCCTAGAACAAAAAAAGAAGATTATTATTTAAATATAGGTATAAAAAAATTAAATAAAATTCTAAGAAATAATAAAGAAATAACCTATATTGATACATATTATTGTCAAAATAAAGGTATAGAAGATAAAATAATTAATGAAATACTTGCAAAATAATAAAATATTTGATATATTAATAACGCAATTTATATATCTATGACGAAAAAATTCGTTATGGCGGAAGGAGAGATAGTATGAAAAAAGATATACATCCAGAAATAAAAGATTGTACAGTTACATGTGCTTGTGGAAATACATTTACTTGTAAATCTACTAAATCAGAAATAAATGTTGAAATTTGTTCAGAATGTCATCCATTCTATACAGGAAAACAAAGTAGAGCTTCACGTGCAGGACGTGTTGATAAATTCAACAAAAAATATGGATATACACAAGAAAAAGCAGCTGAATAATCTGCTTTTTTATTTACAAAGTTATAAGTATAATACTATAAAAAACATAAATTATGTTATAATAATCTAAAAAAGGAGAGATTAATATGAAAATAGGAATTGCTAGTGATCATAGAGGTTATAAACTAAAAGAACAAATAAAAGAACAAATAACTGATATAAAAGTAATTGATTATGGAACAAATTCTGAAGAAATATGTGATTATCCGGATTATGCTTTTAAATTAGGAGAGGCAGTAGTAAATAAAGAAGTAGATCTAGGAGTAGCTATTTGTGGTTCAGGTATAGGTATAGGTATAGCTTGTAATAAAGTAAAAGGAATTAGATGTGCTACAGTAAGAACAATAGAAGATGTTAAAATGACAAGAAATGATAATAATGCAAATATAATTGCTATTGGAGAAAAAACTGATATAAAAACTGCAATAAAACTAATTGATGCCATGGTTAATACACCATTTGCTGGTATAGATAGATATAAAAGAAGAATTAATAAAATGAGAGATTATGAGGAAAGTAAATAATGAGTGGTAAATTCTTTCTATATGCAGTAGTAACAATACTAGTAATATGGGCTATGGATTCTATTAATATAAGTGGAATATTTAAAAAGAATAAAATAATTCAAGCTCGAGTATTTTACTTTCTATTAGGTATTTCTATGATATATTTAATAACCAGTTTTATAATGGATATATTTACTTCTATAAAAATTTTATAAAAGTAAGTATATTTCTTTTTTTTTGGGTAAAACTTATACTGAGGTGAAAATATGATAAGAAAAAGATTGAAGTATAAGTACCTATTTCTTTTTACTGGAGTATTCGCAATACTTACTGTCCTAGCTATTGGTATGAATATAAGTTCAGATTTAAAAACAATAGATGAAGATGAATATATAACAGAAGATGTTATAAATGATCAACCTGTTGTAAATACTACTTCTAAAATAATCAACCCATATTTAGATCAAGGAGTAACTATAGGAAAAAACTATTATGATTATAAAGGAGAAGAAAAAGATCAAGTAAATTCTATATTAAAACATGATAATACATATATACAAAATAGTGGAATAGATTATATAAATGAAAATAAATTTGATATTATAGCTATTTTAGATGGAACAGTAACAGACATTAAAGATGATGATACTTTAGGTAAGTGTATAGAAATAAAACACGATAATAATTTGATTTCTATATATCAAAGTCTAGGCGAAATAAAAGTAAAAAAAGGAGATATAATTACTCAAGGACAAGTACTAGGTACTAGTGGAGAAAATGAATTAGATAAAGATTTAGGTAATCATTTACATTTTGAAATGTATGAGAATGGTGGAAATGTTAATCCTAATAATTATCTAAATAAAGAAATACCATCAAAAAAGGAAAATTAATTCCTTTTTTTTAATATATTTAAATAAATATATGATAAAATGATAATGGAAGGATTGAAGATTATGCTAGCAAAAGATATTGGAATTGATTTAGGAACAGCAAATGTATTAATTTATATTAAGGGGCGCGGTATTGTATTAAACGAACCTAGCGTAGTTGTTATAGATACAGAAACTAAAAAAGTAATTGCCGTAGGTAGTGAAGCAAATGAAATGTTAGGAAGAACTCCAGGTAAAGTAAAAGCTATAAAACCTATGAAAGATGGGGTAATAGCAGACTTTGAATTAACAGAGATAATGTTAAATGAATTTATTAAGAAAGCAAAAGCAAGACGTGTAATTACAAGACCAAGGATATTAATATGTTGTCCAACTAATATTACACCAGTAGAAAAAAATGCTATTAAAGAAGCTGCTGAGAGAACTGGTGCAAGAAAAGTTTATATTGAAGAAGAACCAAAGGTAGCTGCTATGGGAGCTGGAATGGATATTTCTAAACCACAAGCAAACATGGTGCTAGATATTGGTGGAGGTACTACAGATATCGCAATATTATCATTAAATGGAATAGTATCATCAGCTTCTATTAAATTAGCTGGTAATCAATTAGACCAAGATATTATAAAATATATAAGAGAAACATATAAACTATTAATTGGAGAAAAAACAGCCGAAGATATTAAAATTAATTTTGCTAATATTTATAAACCAAGTAAAAAAGAAAAATTAGAAGTAAGAGGAAGAGATTTAATAACAGGACTTCCTAAAGCAATTGAAATAACTCAAGATGAAACAAAAGAAGCAATGGAAGATACTGTAAATAGAATGATAAAAGCATGTAAAGGAGTTTTAGAACAAACACCACCAGAATTATCCGCAGATATTGTGGAAAAAGGTGTAATACTAACTGGTGGAGGAGCACTTTTAACAGGACTTGTGGAAAGATTAGAAGAAGAATTAACAATACCTGTATTAATAGCAGAAACACCACTAACATGTGTTGCAGAGGGAACAGGAGTATTACTAGATAATAGAAAATTATTAGAAGAAGACCAATAGTATTGTCTTTTTCTTTTTCTTTTTGATATAATTTTATTAGAAAGAAGTGAGTAGATGAAAATACAATTATTTTATGCAGCTAGAATTGTTATAGTAACATTTATATTCTCAGCACTAGTAATGTTTTTAATGAGAAAAATAGCTGTTCATATTAATGCGATGGATATTCCTACAAATGCAGAAGGAAATAGACATATTCATAAAAAGCCAATGCCAAAACTAGGTGGACTTGGAATATTTTTAGGATTCTTATTTGGATATATGCTCTTTGGAGAACAAAGTATTAGAATGAACTCTATACTTATTGGTAGTTTTATTATAGTTTTGATGGGAATAGTTGATGACCTAAATCCAGTAAAAGCAAAATATAGATTCTTAGTTCACATAGTAGCTGCCAGTGTAATAGTTTTCTATGGTGGAATACTATTAGATAATATTACCGCTTTTGGATATTATTTTAACTTTGGAATATTATCATATCCATTAACTATATTATTTATAGTAGCATGTACAGATATTATAGATTTAATAGATGGACTAGATGGTTTAAGTGGAGGAATATGTTCAATCTTCTATTTAACAATCGCAATTATAGGATTTTTCCAAGGAAGAGCTGGAACACTAGTTATGATATTAACTTTAATTATGCTAGGTTCTACATTAGGATTCTTAATGCATAACTTTCATCCAGCTAAGATATTTGCAGGAGACTGTGTTACATTTATGGGATTCATAATTGCAGTTATAACATTATTAGAATTTAAAGGACCTGCATTAATATCATTCTTTATACCATTAATAATATTAGGAATACCTATTTTAGATACATTATTCGCAATTATAAGAAGATTATTAAAAGGACAACCACCATTCCAAGCAGATAAACAACATCTACATCATCAATTACTTGGAATGAACTTTTCACAAACAACTACAGTATTAATAATCTATGCAATAAATATACTATTTGCTGCTGCCGCAATTTTCTTCACAATAATAGATCCAAAAATAGGTCAAATATTATTTATAATAATATTTATAATAGTAATGTGGTTCGTACTACATACCACAATCATCTCAGATAAAACACCAAAACACACAGAAAAAATTTTAGAAAAAATAAAACTAAAAAAGTAAAGAACATGTAAATGTTCTTTTTCTTTTATATTTAAAAAATATTATTGTATTAATAAAATGATACAATGATAAAGGTGCGTGATAAAATGATAGACTTTATAATACTAGAAGATGAACTTATATATGTTCATAAATATAATAAAATAATAGATAAAATAATGATGAATTATGATATTAATTATAATCTAATTGTTTATGATAACTATAATACAAAAATAGATAAATTTCTAAAAAATGACAACTTTAAAGTATATATTTTGTATTATAATGACACAAAAAATACTTTAGAGATGATTAAATATATAAGAGAAAGATTAGATGACTGGGAATCTTTAATAATAATTACTTATAAAGATAAAAAATACAAAACAAAGCTTATAAAAGAAAGTATGTTTATAGTAGATTATATAAATAAAAATAAAAGTATTATTCCCAAAATAACTAGAGCTATTCAAATATGTTTAAAGAACTTTGATAGAAGACCAAATTCATTAAGGTATAGTTATAAGAATATAATATATAATATTGAATTTAAGAAAATACTTTATATAGAAAAAGAACAAGATAATAAAAGATGCATAATTAAAACAACTAATAATGATTATTATATTCCAGGTACAATTAAACAAATATATAGTTTATTAGATAAAAGATTTATTAAAAGTAGTAGAAGTTGTATTATCAATATAGAACAAATTTCAACTTATGATATAAAAACTAATACAATTACTTTTAAAAATAAAACTAAACTAAATACTATATCTAGAGATAATAAAAAAGATATAATTAATTATCTAAGAAGAGTGTAATAATTTGTCGATAAAACTAATAAAATTACCAAAAACCACCTCAAATATACAAGTTAAAGAAAAATATAAAAAAAGGATTAATTTTTGTTATCATAAATTTACCAAAGATATTGGTAGAAGAGAGGTGTGTGAAGTAAGTGATGACTGGACGCGTGAAATGGTTTAATAATGATAAAGGATATGGATTTATCGGATTTAAAGAGAATGAAGATATATTTGTTCATTACTCGGCAATCGAAATAGATGGATATAAAACTTTATCAGAAAATCAACTAGTTGAATTTAAACTTATTGAGACTAGTAAAGGCTATCAAGCTATAAATGTTAGACTTTTAAAAGAAACTACAGCGGTGTAAAAATAGTAGTTTTTTTTTATCTAATATGGTATACTAAAATCACAAGGAGGCGATTGTATGGAAATAAATATTCATGGTGATAAGATTAAAATTACTGATGCTATGGGAGATTATATTGAAGAAAAGCTAGTGAGATTAGATAAGTATCTAGAAAATAGCGAAAACGTTCGCGCAAATGTAATAGCTAAAGTAAATGGACATCAACAAACAGTGGAAATTACCATACCTTTAAAATCATTTATTTTAAGATCGGAGGAAACACAAGACGACTTCTATGCTGCAGTAGATAAGACTATTGATAAGTTAGAAAGACAAATTAGAAAAAATAAAACTAAATTAATGTCTAGACCTGCAAAACCAAGCTATGATTTCAATTTTGAAATGATAGAAATAGAAGATGAAAAAGAAGAAAAGAAAATTGTTAAAAGAAAATCTATTGAAGTTAAACCAATGGATGAAGAAGAAGCAATTCTTCAAATGGAACTTCTAGGACATCAATTCTATATGTACAAAGATGCTGAAACTAATAAACCAGCAGTTGTATATAAGAGAAATGATGGAAACTATGGAGTAATTGAATCAGAATAATAATAAAAAGTGAGAAAATCTTTATTTTCTCCTTTTTTTTTGGTAAAATAGTAAGTTGTAAGGAGATAAGAACATGGGATTATTAAAAAAACTATTTGATCATGAATATAAAGAATTAAGAAGGTTTACAAAAATAGCTGATGAAGTAATGGCTTTAGAAGAAGAATATTCTAAGTTAACTGATACAGAACTTCAAAATAAAACAGAAGAATTTAAAAATAGATTAAAAAATGGAGAAACACTAGATGACATCCTAGTAGAAGCTTTTGCTACAGCAAGAGAAGCTTCATGGAGAGTTATTGGTGAAAAACATTTCTATGTACAAATATTAGGTGGTTTAGCTATTCACTATGGTAATATTGCAGAAATGAAAACTGGTGAAGGAAAAACATTAACTTCAGTTCTACCAGCATACTTAAATGCCTTAACTGGAGAAGGAGTACACATTATTACTGTTAATGAATACCTAGCTGGACGTGATGCTGAATGGATGGGTGGAATACATCGTTTCCTAGGCCTTTCTGTAGGTGTTAATACAAGAGATATGGAACCAGCAGAAAAACAAGAAGCATATAATTGTGATATCTTGTATTCTACTAATAATGAAATAGGATTTGACTACTTAAGAGATAACATGGTAGTACGTAAAGAAGATAGAGTACAAAGACCATTGAACTTTGCTATTATCGATGAGGTTGACTCAGTACTTATTGATGAAGCTAGAACTCCATTAATTATAAGTGGTGGAGAAATGGCTAATGCTAATTTATATATTCAAGCAGATCAATATGCTAAGAGTTTAAAATTAGATAAAGATTATATTTATGATGAAAAAACTAAAAGTGTTAATTTAACTGAAGCAGGAGCTGATAAGGCAGAAGCTAAGTTTAATATAGCTAACTTATATGATGTAAATAACTCAACTTTATTACATTTTATTAATCAAGCATTACGTGCAAACTATGCTATGAAAAATGATGTAGATTACGTAGTACAAGATGGAGAAATAGTAATAGTTGATCAATTTACTGGACGTTTAATGAAAGGTAGAGCATACTCTGATGGACTTCATCAAGCAATAGAAGCAAAAGAAGGAGTAAATATCAATCAAGAAACAAAGACACTTGCTACTATCACATTCCAAAACTTATTCAGAATGTATAAGAAATTATCAGGTATGACTGGTACTGCTAAAACAGAAGAAGAAGAATTTAGAAATATCTATAACATGTATGTTATTGAAATTCCAACTAATAAACCAGTTATAAGAATTGATGCACCAGATTTAGTATATGCAACAAAAGAAGCAAAATATAAAGCAATTATTGAATTTGTAAAAGATAGATATGAAAAAGGACAACCAGTACTTATTGGTACTATAGCTATTGAAACTTCAGAATTAATTAGTAGTTTATTAAAACAAGCAAAAATACCACATGAAGTATTAAATGCTAAGAACCATGAACGTGAAGCAGAAATTATTTCAAAGATTGGTTTAGGTAAATCAGTAACTATCGCTACAAACATGGCTGGTCGTGGTACTGATATTAAACTATCTGATGATATAAGAGAATTAGGTGGACTTTGTGTTGTTGGTACTGAAAGACATGAATCACGTCGTATTGATAACCAATTACGTGGACGTTCAGGACGTCAAGGAGATCCAGGTTATACACAATTC
>CACZQV010000032.1 GCA_902783435.1 uncultured Erysipelotrichaceae bacterium
GAGTTGACCAGTACTAATAGATCGAGGATTTAATCATAATTTAATAATTTGATGAACACAATATCTAAGTTTTCAGAGAATTATTTCTCTATATATTTTCTTGGTAACGATAGCCAGTGAGGTACACCTGTTCCCATCCCGAACACAGAAGTTAAGCCACTGAACGCCGACAATAGTGTATGCGAAGATAGGAAGTTGCCAAGAATTTTTTTTGTTTATAAAAGACTTATACATAAGTCTTTTTTTTGTTATAATAAATCATGGAGATGATTATATGGAAAAAGTGGATTTTCAAGAATACTTAAATTTAGCTTTATCAACAGGTGCCGACTTTGCAGAAATATATTACGAAGAAGCTAAACTTAATACATATAGATTAAATGACTCTAAACTAGATACAATTGATTCTAAATATGGAAAAGGTTTAGGAATTAGAATAGTATCTAATGGTGAAACATACTATACCGCAACAAACATTTTAACCAAAGAATCAATCATAAAAGAAATAACCAACTTGTTGAAAAACATTCCTAAAAAAGATAAAAACGAAGTTTTATTAACAGATTTAGTGGATAAAAGTAAAAAAGTAAAGATTCCACATAATGAATTTCCTGTGGAAAAGAAAAAAGAATTCTTATATGCAGTCGATAAAACAGCTAGAGCTTATTCAGATGAAATAGTTCAAGTATCTGCAGGTATTGTCGAAACAGATAAAGAGTTTATTGTAGCTAATTCAAATGGTAATTTTGTTAAAAGTAATTATGTCTTAACAAGACTATTTACTACAATTTATGCTGAACGTAATGGTGAAAAACAATCAGAATTTACTGATATAGGTAAAACTTTAGGTTATGAAATACTTGATTTATTTGATATTGAAAAAAGAATTACTAAACTCGCTAAAACTACAATAGAAAAATTAGATGCACAAGAGTTTAAAGGCGGAGAATTACCTGTAGTAATAGCTCCTGGATTTGGTGCTGTAATATTCCATGAGGCATGTGGACATGGACTAGAAGCTACATCAGTTGCGCCACATTTATCAGTATTTTCAGATGACCTAGGTAAAAAAGTCGCAAGTGATAAAGTAACATTAATTGATGATGGTACCATAGAAGATGCTTGGGGGAGTGCTATAGTTGATGATGAAGGTAACCCTACTCAAAAAAATATTTTAATTGAAAAGGGAATATTAAAAAAATATTTAGTAGATCAAAACCACGAAAAACAGATGAATATGAAGGCAAATGGTTGTGGAAGAAGACAAAACTATTTTTATCCAACTACATCACGTATGTCCAATACATATCTTGCTCCAGGCACTGATAAAATAGAAGATATGATTAAAAATATTGATCTAGGAGTATATTGTCTAAAAATGAGCGGAGGAAGTGTTAACCCTGCAACAGGAGATTTTAATTTCGCAGTTGCTACCGCAAGACTTATAGAACATGGAAAAGTAAAACATATGCTTAAAGGAATTACTTTAATAGGTAATAGTAAAGATATCTTAAAAAATGTAGAAATGGTATCAGACGATTTAGAAATATCTGCAGGATACTGTGGAAGTAAAAGTGGTATGATTCCAGTAACAGTTGGACAACCTACAATAAAAGTTTCAAAAATATTAGTAGGAGGTAAAGAATAATGGAATACACAGAATTTTTTAAAAAAGCAAAAGAAAAGAATATCACAAATATTCAAGTAACAGAAAAGCATAATATTGAAGGCGAAGTAGAATTAATAGATGGAGAAATTGATACATTTAATGAATCAAATAATATCTCTTATAATATAAAGGCAGACATCGAAGGTAAAACGTACAAAGTTTCCACAAATTACTTAGACAATGAAATAATTGATTTACTACTTATGAAAAGTAAAACACTAGATTCAAAGTATGAAGACGAATATTTAGAAGATAGAAAAACAATAAAAAAGAATACACCTATTGATATTGATATTAGTAATGAAATAAAAAAATTAAAAGAATTATCTAAGTTAAAAGATAATTATAGAGAAATAACTAAACTAACTACTTATTATATTGAAGTATATACTAATACTAGAATAATTAATTCAAATGGAGTAGATATTTCTACTGATACACATCAATGTCATTTCTATGCAGAAGCATTAGCTAAAAATAATAATGAGTTTACTACTTATACAAAAGATATCTTAAAAACTAATAAAAAAGATATAGATTTTGAAAAAATAATAAAAGACACTATTGAAAAAGCAATTATACAAAGTAATAAAGAATCATTAGAAACTAAGAAGTATAATATTATCTTAGAAGCAAATACTGCATCTAATATTATTAAACATATAATTTCTATGATATCTTCTGAATCTATTCGTAATAAAGTATCATGTTTAGAAAATAAATTAAATGAAAAAGTATTTTCATCTAAATTAACTATTATAGAAGATCCTACTAATAAAGATTATCCAGGATTTAGATTATTTGATGATGAAGGAACTCTTACTAAAAAGAAAACTATAATAGAAAATGGAGTATTAAAAAACTATTTATATAACATCAAAGAAGCTAAATTAAAAAATATAGAATCTACTGCAAATGGATATGGAAATATATCTACTAAAAATATGTATGTAAAAGAAGGTAATAAATCATTAGATGAATTATTTAAAGATATGAAAGATGGTATATATATAACTGATTATATGGGTTCTAGTACAGATTCTATTAATACAGTAAATGGAGATATTTCACTTCAAATATTTGGATTTATAGTAAAAGATGGAAAAATAATTAAAGGTATAGAACCATGTATTATGACAACTACAATATTTGAATTATTATCTAATATAGAAAGTATAGGTAATGATTTAATATTTACAAATACTACGATGGCATCACCTTCCATATATATAAAAGACATTTCTATAGCTAGATAATGTAAAGAAGTATAAAAAAGAGTTCATAAAAGTTGTATAACTCTTTTTTTTTGGTATAATAATTTGTAGGTGATAGAAAATGGATTTTAAAATAACAACATATTCAGAACAAGAAACAATTGAATTAGCTCAAAATATTGAATCAGAAAAATTTCCTAATATGGTAATTTGCTTAACTGGAGATCTAGGTAGTGGAAAAACTGTTTTTACAAAAGGATTTGCATCATCTCTAGAGGTAAAAGAAGAAGTAACTTCTCCAACATTTAATATCATAAAAGAATATACTTCAGGAGAAATGCCACTATATCATATGGATGTATATCGCCTAGATGGTAAAGTAGAAGAATTAGGTATTGAAGAATATTTTACTAAAAAAGGTATTACTATTATTGAATGGGCAGATATGATACAAGACTATTTACCAGATAAAAGATTAGATATTAAGATCAAAAGTTCCGCAGAAGATGAAGATAAAAGAATTATTACAATTACTCCACATGGATCTAAATATGAAGAATTATGTGAGGCAATATTATGAGATACTTATATATAGATACATCATCTAGTTATCTATATACCGCAATTATTGAAGATAATAAAGTATTATCTGAAATAAAAGAAGAATATGGGCAAAGCCTATCAGAAGTAGCCCTTCCAAGAATTGCTTCTATGTTTGAAGATACTAAACTAGAACCAAAAGATATAGATAAAATAATAGTAGTAAATGGACCAGGTAGTTTTACAGGTATTAGAATAGGTTTAACTATTGCGAAAGTATATGCTTGGGGATTAAATATTCCAATTACTACAATCTATTCTTTAGAAGCAATGGCTATTTCTAGTAATAAAAATACTTATCATGTACCAATGATAAACGCAAGACGTGGATATGTATTTGCAGCTATTTACGATGATCAATTCAACGAAGTATTAAAACCACAACATATACCACTAACAGAATTACAAGATAAATTAAAAGATATAGATAACTATGAAATAATATCAAATGATGAATTTGATGAAATAGAAAATATTAATTCTTATTCACCTGACTTCTTAAAAATAGTAGAATATTTTAAAGATAAAGAAAATATTAATCCACATGCAGTTAATCCAGAATATTTAAAACTAACAGAAGCAGAAGAATCAAAAAAATGATATTTGAATTAAAAAATATAGATGAAATTAAAGATTCATTTATAAATATAAAAGAAGTAGAAGAAGAATTAAAAAATAATCCATTTGGAAAATATTTAATATTAAAAGAAAATAATGAAATAATAGGATATATTTATTATAGTGATATTTATGAGAGAGCTGAGATTAATCAGTTTGAAATAATTATATCCAAGAGAAATTGTGGAAAAGGAGATATTCTATTAAAAGAATTAATTAATAAATTACAAAAAGATATAACATTAGAAGTAAGAGAAAATAACATTCCAGCTATTAAATTATATGAAAAAAATGGTTTTGAAAGAAAAGCAATAAGAAAAGAATATTATAATGGAATAGATGGTATTCTAATGGAAAGAAAAAATGATAAGACTCTTTAAAAAAAGAGTCTTTTATGTTAAAATATGAATGAATTGAGATGATAGTATGAAAGATGTATATATATTAGGAATAGAAAGTAGTTGTGATGAAACAAGCGTATCAATAGTTAAAAATGGAACAGAAGAAATAGCAACTGTAATTTCATCACAAATTGATATTCATAAAAACTATGGTGGAGTAGTTCCAGAAATAGCTAGTCGTGAACATGTTAAAAACGTTACTTTTGTATTAGAAGAATGTTTAGAAAAAGCAAATATGACTATGGATCAAATAGATGCGATAGCGATAACTTATGGACCAGGATTAATAGGATCCCTATTAATAGGGTTAGAGACTGCTAAAACTCTAGCTTTTATATATAATAAACCATTAATTCCAGTACATCATATTGCAGGTCATATTTATGCAAATAGCCTAGTCCATGAACTTAAATTTCCATTACTTGCGGTAGTAGTAAGTGGAGGACATACAGAACTAGTAGAAATGAAAGACCATTATAAATTTGAAAAATTAGGTGGAACATTAGATGATGCAATAGGTGAATGCTATGACAAAGTAGCTAGAGTTATTAATTTAGAGTATCCTGGAGGACCAAAACTTGATAAGTTGGCACATGAGGGAGAACCTACTTATAAATTACCTGTTCCATTAAAAGATGATAGTTATAATTTCTCATTTAGTGGATTAAAAAGTGCAGTAATAAACTTAGCTCATAATGAAGAACAAAGAGGTAATGAATTAAGAGTAGCAGATCTTGCTACATCATTCCAAAAAGTTGCAGTAGAATCAATCATCACAAAAGTAAGAAAAGCAATTATTGATAAAAACATAAAAAATGTAATAGTAGCCGGAGGAGTTGCTGCAAATCAAGGTTTAAGAGAAGAAATGGAAAAACTATGTAAAGAATTAAAAGTAGATTTATCAATACCTCCAATGAAATATTGTACAGATAATGGTACAATGATTGCTGCTGCAGGATATTACGCTTACTTAGATGGTAGAAGAGCAGACTTAAATTTAAATTCAAAATCACAAGATACATTAAAATAATGTATCTTTTTTTAATATTTATGATATAATTAATACAGAATAGGGAGGCTAGCGATATGGTAAATAGAGTAGTTTTAAATGAAACTTCATATTTTGGTCGTGGATCAAGAAAAAAATTAAAAGACGAATTACATTCAAGAGGATATAGTAAAGTATTACTTGTATCAGATAAAACATTAGAAGAAGCTAATGTTACTAGTATGGTTTCAGATGTATTAGATGATGCAGGTATAATTTACTTTAAATATTTAGATATTAAACCAAATCCAACAGTTAAAAATGTAATAGATGGATTAAATATGGCTCAAATGAATACAGTTGATGCTATAGTTGCTGTAGGTGGAGGTAGTGTTATTGATACCGCAAAAGCTATTTCAATTATCATGACTAATCCAGAACATAGTAATGTAGTAAGCTTAGCAGGTGTAGTTGAAACTAGAAATAAAGGATTACCACTATTTGCTTTACCAACAACTGCAGGTACAGCAGCAGAAGTAACAATTAATTATGTAATTACAGATGAAACTAATATGAAAAAAATGGTATGTGTAGATGTTCATGATATACCAGTATGTTCTATAATTGATCCGGATTTAATGCAAGGTATGCCACAAACTTTAGCAGCAGCTACTGGAATGGATGCTTTGACACATGCAATGGAAGGTTATATTACTAAAGCTGGTTGGTTAATACCAGATATGTTCCATATTAATGCAATGGCCTTAATTTATAAAAATCTAGAAAAAGCTGCTAATGAAAAAGAAGATATTGCAGTAGAAAAAATGGCTTATGCACAATATATTGCTGGAATGGGATTTTCAAACGTTGGTTTAGGAATAGTTCATTCAATGGCACATTCCTTAGGTGCATTCTTTGATACACCACATGGACTTGCTAATGCAATACTTTTACCACATGTATTAAAATTTAATGGAGAAGTATGTCCAGATTTATTTAGAAATATGGGACGTGCAATAGGTTTAAATATGGATAATTTAACAGATGAAGAAGCCGTTTCTAAAGTAGTAGATGCTGTTAAAGAATTATCACAAAAATTAAGAATACCAAGAAACTTAAGAGAAGTAGGAATTCCAGAAGAAATGATTCCAGCATTAGCTAATCAAGCAATTAATGATATATGTACTCAAGGTAATCCAAGAGATGTAACAGTAGATGATTTAATTGCCTTATATAAAGAAGCTTATTAAAAGGGTGATATTATGTTAAAATCAAAAGTTGGTTATAGTACTAATCCTAATTTTTATACAATGGGTTTAGATACTGCAACTCAATCTACAAAAGATTTTTCTAATATAAAACTTAATTTTTTATTTACATCTTCAAATGGAGATATTAAAGAAATAATAAGAGGAGTAAGATCAATAAATGATGCTCCTTTAATTGGGTGTACTAGTTGTGGAGGATTAATAGTACCAGATGGAGTAGTATCTTCTCCAAATGGTTTTGCAGGAATGCTATCACTTAATGATCCAGATATGACAATAGGTGTTGCTATCCATGAAGCAGGAAAAGATCCTAGGGCAATAGGAAGAAAAGTAGCTATACAGGCAGTTGAAAATGCAAAAACAACTAGAGCTCCTGCATATTTTTATATGGTTGCTAGTCCAAAAGAAGAAGAAGAATATTTAATGGGTATTCAAGATGTAATAGGAAGAGTTCCAGTGTTTGGTGGAAGTGCAGCTGATAATGACGTATCTGGTAATTGGAAAATAATTTGTAATGATAAAGTAATAACTGATGGAGTAGCAGTAGCTTTCTTCTATACAGATAATGAAATAGCTACATCATTCACAGGTGCTTATAAAGAAACAGATAATATAGGTTTAATAACTGAAGTAAAGAATAATCGTACTTTAGTATCAATAGATGGAGTATCCGCATTAAAGAAATATGCACATTGGACTAATATGTCTCCAAGTGAATTATTAGGAAGAGACTTATTAGTAGCATCAATTAATAAACCATTAGGTATAAAAGATCCTTTAGGAAACTTAACAGTAATTCGTCATCCAATGTTTGGTGATGATATGGGTACTAAAACAACTACAGATGATACTATTACTTTAGGTAATAAAGTAGTAAAAGGTACTGCGATTATTCAATTAGAGGCAACACAAGATGACTTAATAAATGCAACTGGTAATAACTTAAAAGATTTAAATAAAAAAATGTATACAGAACCAGGTGCTTATATTTTTATCCATTGTGGAGGAAGAAAACTAGGTATTGGTGATAGAATAGAAGAAGTTCATAAACAATTATTAAAAGAATCAAAAGGAATACCATTTATCACAGCTTTTACATTTGGTGAATATGGTTATGATGAACATTCTGCTAATATATGTGGAGGATTAATGCTATCTTTCACAGCTATAGGAAAAAATTAGAAGAGTAATCTTCTTTTTTTTTATTATTTGTGATATATTAAAGAAGAGGTAATTATTATGAATATATTAATAACGACAAGTGATTGTTCACAACCTGCATTATTAGGAATACTATCTGCATTAAAATCAGGATTAAAAATAATTCAAATAGCAGGTCCAATTATTTTAATTATTGCACTAATAGTAGGCTTTACTAAAGGAACTATGAATCCTGAAGAAAAGAACTTTAAAAAGAAAATAATTAATTCTGTTTTAGCATTAGTTATTATGTTTGCACTACCAACTCTAGTAGATACAGTAATGAATGTATTAGGAGAAAACTTTACTATAAGTGAATGCTGGAAAGCTATAGATAATAGTAATACTGATAATAGCGATTCAGAATATAAAGATCCATATAACTATGATGAAAATGATAAAACTAAAATTATAAACGATGATGAATATGAAAAAAGCAATTAAAAAGACTTATATAAGTCTTTTTTCTATTGTATTAATAACTAAATACATAACATATGAAATAATTCCAAGTATAAATATACTACAAATAACTAAATCTAAATTAAATACTTGAGAACCATACATAATTAAATAACCAAGTCCCATTTTAGATACTAATAATTCTCCCATAATAACACCAATTAAAGTTAGAGAAATATTTATTTTTAAAGTAGATATTATATTAGAAATATTACTAGGTAATATAACATATCTAAATAATTGTAATCTACTACAACTAAAACTTTTAAGTAATAAAATATAATTCTTATTAACACTAATAAATCCATTATAAATACTAATAATAGTAGTAAATATACTAATAGTTAAAGCCATAACTATAATAGAATTAGTACTAGCTCCTACCCATATAATAAATAAAGGCCCAAGTGCTACTTTAGGTAGAGAATTAAATATTGTAATATATGGATCAATTACTTTAGAAAATATTTTAAATCTCCACATCATAAAAGCTATAAATATTCCAATAAAAGTAGACAATATAAAACTAATAAATACTTCATATAAAGTAATACTAATATGTTTAATAAAATCTACTCTTAATATAGTATTAATAATTCTACTTGGAGAAGAAAATAAAAAAGTATTAATAATATTATATTTAGATAAAATTTCCCATATTAATAAAAATAAAAATAATATTAAAATTCTAAATACATTAATTAATATTTTTTCTTTTCTGATTTTTTTTAAATAAACTTTATGTTCTAAACTATATGTGTACATCTAAATCCCTCCATAATAAATCATAGTAATATGAAAACTTACTATCTTTTCTATTTTCTATAGGATTACTTTTATTGATAAGTTCTATATCATATATATTTTTTATATGTGCAGGTCTCTTACTTAAAACAATTATCTTATCAGACATAGATATAGCTTGTTCTATATCATGAGTAACCATAATTAAAGTTTTGTTTTCTTGCTTTAGTATTTTATAAATATCATCAGATATAGCTAAAGCAGATTGATAATCTAAGGCAGATGTAGCTTCATCTAAAAGTAATATATCTGGTTTTAATGCCAAAGTTCTAATTAAGGCTACACGTTGTCTCATACCTCCAGATAAACTACTAGGATATTTATTAATAAAATCACCTAGTCCATAAGTTTTTAATAATTTAATTACATATTCTTTATTTTCTTTAGTAAGTTTATTTTTAACTCTTAGTCCTAATAAACAATTATTTAATATAGTCATAAAAGGTAATAGACAATCACTTTGTAACATATAGGCTATACTATAATTATCTTTTAATTCTATAGTTCCATCTGATTTATCAATTAAATTACTAAGTATAGATAAAATTGTACTTTTACCACAACCACTAGGTCCTATAATAGATATAAATTCTCCTTTATTAATAGTAAAATTAATATTATCTAAAGCTTTTATTTCACCATTCTTAGTATGATAAATTTTACTTAAATCCTTAACTTTTAATATCTCCATAAAACCTCCTATATTATCTTATGAAATAAAAAAATAAGTGATAATGATATATCACTTATTTAATCTTATACATAAGTTTTTCATAACTTACTTTTTCTTTTAATTCACCATAATCAATCATAATATCTTGTAGATGATCAAAACTTGTCTTTTTAAATTTAGTAGTTTTAGGCCATGTATCATTTTCTCTATATCTTTTAATAGAACTTTCTAAGTCATTAAGTGATGTATCAGGAAATTGTTTTAATACTGCTTTAGCTACTTCTTTATCACTATGAGAATGTACATAATCTAATCCTTTTTGTATAGCTTTATCAAAATTTTTAATAGTACTAGGATGTTTATTTAAATAACTACTTCTAGCAGAATAAGAAGTATATGGAACAGTACCTCCAAGTTTTCCAACACTTTCAACAACATATCCATAGCCTTGTCTCTCAACCATAGTTGCAGTAGGTTCAAATAGTGTTACAAAGTCCCCTTGTCCAGAAATAAATGCACCACTCATTGCTGGAAAGGCAACAGAAGTATCAATAGAAACATCATTTCTAGGATCAATACCATTTTGTTTTAAGGCATATTCTAATGTCATTTCAGGCATACCCGCAGCTCTACCACCAATAATACTTTTACCACGTAAATCATCTAAAGTAAAATTATTAATCTTTTCTCTAGATACTATAAAAGTACCATCTTTTTGAGTTAATTGAGAAAATGTTTTTAAATAATCTTTTTCTCCTCCATTATAAACATAAATTGTAGCTTCACTTCCACAAAAACCAATATCTGCATCATTTGATAATAATGCCGCAGTGACTTTATCAGCTCCACTTGTTAAGATTAAATTAATATCAATTCCATAATCTTTAAAATAACCTTTTTCTATTGCCACATACATTGGTGCATAAAACACAGTATGGGCAACTTCTGCCAATGTAACTTTTTCTAATTTCTTAGATTTTTTTTCTTCATTATTAGTATTAAATAAAACACTACATCCTATTAAAAAAATAGTAATAATACATAAAATATAAACAAATATTTTCTTTTTCATATAAATCTCCTTCAAAATACTATATGAAAGATAAGAAAATATGTTATTATAGATTTTAAGGGAAAACATTAGAAACCTTATTTTATAATGTTTTTACTTGAAAAATTAAAGACTAAGTGGTATAATAAAGCCATTTAGTGAGGGGAGTTAGAATATTAATGAAAAAAATCACAAAAACATTATTAACTATGATTACTGCATTCTTAATCATAGTTACATCTGTGCTACAAGCAAATGCAGCATCAGATACTATTCAACTAGGTACAGCAACTAAGACAAATTCTTATATCGCTGGAGTTTCTTTCTCATACAAAGTAACTACAGATGGTAGATATTTATATTGTTTAAATATGCATAAGAATACAGCTACTAATGTTAAAGCTACATTAGTAAAAAACAGTAGTTATATTGATGGAGGAATCGTTTATATCTTAAAAAATGGTTATCCAAATAAATCTATTACTGGAGATAAAGATAAAGACTACTATATAACACAAACTGCTGTATGGTGGTATTTAGATATTGTTAAAGGAAGTACAAATTTAGGAGAACAATTTAAAGAAAATGGTTCTGATTCATATGGTATGAGACATTTTGTTAAAGGATTAGTAGATGAAGGATATAAACATAGAAATGATAAAATCGGAATTACTACTACTAAATTAGCACTTAATGTAACAACAGGAGATAGTTCTTTAGTATTAAAAGATGGAAGTTATGTATCTCATCCAATTAAGGCAGTAACTGCAGATAATATTGGAGAATATACAGTAACATTAAAGAATGCTCCAAAAGGAACAAAAATAATTAATAATGCAAATGAAAAAGAATATACAGGTGCATTTAAAGTAAAAGCTAATGAAGCATTTAGAGTAAAAGTACCAACATCATCAATAACAGATATAAAATCAACAATTAAAATTGAAGCAACTGCTAATGGATATGATCAATATATGGCATATGAATATCAACCAACTGATAGTAATATGCAAAATGTAGCATTACTTGAAAAAGTAACTTCAAAAGCTTCTGCTAATATGAGCTTAACAGTAGATTCTTCTAGAGTATCAATTACTAAAGTAGATTCAACTACTAAGAAACCAATTTCAGGAGCAAAATTAGTATTAAAGAATTCTAATGGAACTGTAATAGCTAGTTGGACTTCAACAATTAATGCTCATGTTATTAGAAACTTAGCAAATGGAACTTATACAGTTGAAGAAACTGAAGCTCCAAGTGGATATTTAAAAAATACAAATAAAACTACAATAACAATTACAGATACAAATAGAGATATCAAAGTAACATTTGAAAATGCTCCTAAAAATGTAGTTGTTAATATTACAAAAGTTGATAGTGAAACAAATGAATCAATCGCAGGTGCAGTATTATTAGTAAAAGATAGTACTGGAAAAGAAATAGCTAAATTCACAACTACTACATCATCTTATGTATTAAAAGATTTAGCAAATGGAACTTACACAGTAGAAGAAGTAAGTGCTCCATCAGGATATATAAGAAGTACAGATGTAATTACATTTACTGTTGATGATAGTCATTTATCACATCAAATTATATTTAAAAATACTAAAGAAGTACCAGTACCAGATACTGATAGTACAACTTCAATTATATTACTAGTTATTGGTGTATTAATTACCGGTCTAGGAATTACTTATATTAAAAAGAATGCAAACGCTTAATAAAAACACTCCTACTAAGACAGCCTTTATTGGGGCAATTCTAACCTTAGTAGGAGGTTTCTTTATCTCATACAACTATATTGAATCAAAGAAAATAGTTGCATATGACTATATGTCTAATGCTTTCTATAATGGAAGTGAAATAGTAGAAATTACTGAAGAAGAAGCTACTAATAAGAAAGTAGAAGATAAAGAAGAAGATACTCCAGTAACTAATGATTATATTGGTTACTTAACAATACCAAAAATAAATTTAACAAAGGGATTTGTTGATAAGAGATCAACAGAGAATGATGTTGAAAAAAACATTTTAGTTGTAGATGGATCAAATTATCCAGATACAGAGAAAGGAAATTTAATTCTAGCCGGTCATTCAGGAACAGGATGGAAAGCATTCTTCAATGACCTATATAAATTACAAGTTGGTGATACAGCTCAAGTTACCTATAAAGGTAAAAAATATATATATTCTATAACTAATATATATACCCAACCAAAAGTTGGTAAAGTAGCTATTTATAGAGATTATAGTAAAACAACACTAACACTAGTTACGTGTACAAATAATGATTCCACAACACAAACAATATATATTGCGGAATTAATAACGGTTGAATAATAAAATTTAAAGGGGGAGTTAGATTGAGTAAATTATCTTTACTAGATAAATTTAAAATCTTTTTTGAAGTATCTAAAAGTACTTCAGGGATTTTTGCTGTAATTATAATATTATTAGTAATTGGATTTATCTTTCTTAAAAATAATAAGAAAAATGAAGAATTAAGTAAGATAGTATATAGAGTATTTGCTTTAATAGTACTAGCTTTAATGATAATTACATATCATGCCCCTTTAAATAATTTATTTGATTATATGATGAATAACTTATTTATAGTAATATACTTCCCTAACTTAGCCATATATCTAGCGGCAATAATAATAACAAACATTATTCTATGGATAAGTTTATTCAATTATAAAACATCTGAAAATATAAAAAGATTAAATATAGTAATATACTTAATTATGAATTATTTATTAGTATTAATATTTAATGTTATAAATAAAAATAAATTAGATATCTTTAGTCAAGAATCTATTTATAAAAATAGAAATGCTACTGCATTAATAGAATTATCTAGTATTATATTTGTATTATGGATTATATTCTTAATAATATATAAAATAATATTAATATATTTGAAAAAAGATTATAAACCTAAAGTTAAAAAAGTACTTGTTAAAAAAGAAATAAAAAAACTACCAGAAAACTTTAATAATATAGAAATACCTTCTTATGTATATGGTAATATTCCTACTAAAGTAAAAGTAGAACCAGATCCTAAAGAAGAAAAACTAAAACAAGTATATGAAGATATGTTGACATTAGAAGATTATAAACAAATACTAGAAATATTAAAAAATAAAAAAAGAAAATCTAAAACTAAAAAAGTTATAGAAGAAAAAGAAAAAACTAATGATTTAAAACTAGAAAAATTAAAAATAGAATTATTAAAACAACAAGAAAAAGAAATAGAAGATTCTAGATTTACAGAATTAGATAATTTATATAGAAGTATTAGATAATACTTCTTTTTTTTATATAAAATTTAAGTTATAATATAAAAAGACTGGATGTGAAATATATGTTAGATGAATTAAATGATAAACAAAAAGAAGCTGTTTTATATAACGAAGGACCACTTCTAATTATCGCAGGAGCAGGTGCTGGTAAAACTAAAACACTAACTACTAAAATAGCTTATTTAATAGAAGAAAAAAAAGTTAGTCCTTATAATATCTTAGCTATTACATTTACTAATAAAGCTGCTAAAGAAATGAAAGATAGACTTTTCAAAATAGTAGGTAACGATGTAAAAAAACTAACTGTTTCTACATTCCATAGTTTTGGATTAAAACTATTAAGAGAAAATTATGAGAGATTAGGTTATGATAAAAACTTTGTAATAATGGATTCAGATGACTCTCTAACTGTAGTTAAAAAGATTATTAAAGATATGAATTATGATCCTAAAATATATAATCCAAGAGCTATTAGAAATAAAATAAGTAGTTGTAAAAATGAAATGATGTCACCAGCTCAATATGAAAGATATGCAGTAAGTGATTATGAAAAAGTAGTAAAAGAAATATATGAAAAATATGAAACAAAACTACAAAGAAATAATTCAGTAGACTTTGATGATTTATTATTATTACCTATAGAATTATTTAGAAAAAATCCAGATTTATTATTAGAATATCAAGATATATATAAATACATATTAATAGATGAGTATCAAGATACTAATGAAGCTCAATATATTTTAACTAAATTATTAAGTGAAAGACATAGAAATATTACTTGTGTAGGAGATGATTCTCAAAGTATTTATAGCTTTAGAGGAGCAAACTACAAAAATATTTTAAATTTTGAAAAAGACTATAAAGATGCCAAAATAGTATTACTAGAAGAAAACTATAGATCTACTAGTAATATCTTGGATGCTGCGAATAATGTTATTAAAAATAATAAACAAAGAAAAGATAAAAATCTATGGACATCACGTGGTGTAGGAGAAAAAATAAAATACTATAGAGCATATAATGAAAGAGATGAAGCTCAGTATGTAATTAGAAAAATAAAAGAATTAATAAATAAAAATGTAGATTATAAAGATATAGCTATTCTATATAGAACTAATGCTCAATCACGTGTAATGGAAGAAGAAATGTTAAAAGAAAATCTACCATATAGAGTAGTAGGTAGTTTCTATTTCTATTCAAGAAAAGAGATTAAAGATCTTATAGCTTACTTAAGATTAATACATAATTCTAAAGATAATGTAAGCTTACTTAGAGTTATTAATACACCTAAAAGAGGTATAGGATTAAAAGCCATAGAAAAGTTAACACAAAAATCAGATGAACAAGGAATAAGTCTTTATGAAGCAATAGATTCAGGTAAAGAATTAGAATTTAAAAATCTAATAGAAAGATTAAAAGAAGTGTCTAATGATTTAACTCTAACAGAATTAATAGATAAAGTATTAGATTCTTCTGGAATGAAACAAGAATTAGAATCTGAAGGTTCACTAGAATCAGAAGTAAGATTAGAAAACTTAGAAGAATTTAAATCTATTACTAAAGCTTTTGAAGAACAAGAAGGATTAGTATCACTAGAAGAATTCTTACTTGAAATTAGCTTAGTAAGTGATGTAGAAGAATATAAAGATGATCCTAATAGAATTAGTTTAATGACAGTTCATTCAGTAAAAGGATTAGAGTTTGATCATGTATTTGTAATAGGTATGGAAGAAGGAATATTCCCACACATGAATTCATTAATGGAGTCTTCAGAAGTAGAAGAAGAAAGAAGATTAATGTATGTAGCTATTACTCGTGCAAAAGATGATCTACATTTAGTAAATGCAAGACGTAGAACACTTTTCGGTAAAGAACAAATAAATCCAATAAGTAGATTTATAAGTGAAATACCGCAAAGTCTATTAGAAACAAATAAAGAAGAAGAATCACCTAAAAAAGAAGAAAAAATAGAAGTAGGAGAAATGTTTAGAGAAGAAGATGTTGACTATCAAGTAGGAGACTTCGTATATCATGAAACATTTGGAACAGGTAAAGTAGTAGAAGTAACTAATACATTAGTAAGTGTTGCGTTTAAACATCCTCATGGTATTAAAAAATTAATGAAAAATCACAAAAAATTATCGAAAGTAGAGGGAATATAATGGTAAAAGATTTATACATCAATGAGAAACTATTTGTATCATTAAATAAAGATAAAATAAGGCCTATATTAATAGGAGAACAATATAAAGCTGTAGGTCCAAAAGAATTAAAAAGTGAATCATATAGTTTTATAAAAAAATATCCACGTATAATGGAATTTTTAAGAAATGGAAATATTATAAAATCAACTAGAGAAAAAGATATTATTAAATCAATTATAGGTATAGTAGAAACTAAAAGTGAATTAACAAAAGAAGAATACTTAAAAGTAATATCAGAAGTACAAGGATATAGTTTTGAAGAATCTATTGAAAAATTAGAGTATTCATTACAAAAATCAGAAAAAAGAAAAAGGTAAAAGATAATTACCTTTTTTTGTTATAACTAATTTTTATATAAAGTACACATACTAATATGTTATAATTTATTAAATAGGAGGAATACGATGGAAAAAGATATAACATTAGTAGTTTTAGCGGCTGGAATGGGAAGTCGTTTTGGTGGATTAAAACAAATTGAACCAATGGGTCCAAATGGAGAATTTATAATTGATTATTCAATTTATGATGCTATTAAAGCAGGTTTTACAAAAGTAGTTTTCATAATAAAAGAAGAAAACTATGATGTATTTAAAGATACAATAGGATCACGTGTAGATGATAAAATTAAAGTAGAATATGCATTTCAAAATAGTGATCACTTACCAGTTGGATTTGATTATCCAAAAGATAGAAAAAAGCCATATGGTACAGGGCATGCAATTTTATGTGCTAAAGAAAAAGTACATGAAAATTTTGCAATCATTTCAGCAGATGATTTCTTTGGATATGATGCATTCAAACAAGCTGCAGACTTCTTAAAAAATAATACTGATTTTTGTGTAGTAGGATACAAAATAGGTGAAACACTTTCAGATAAAGGATCTGTAAAAAGAGGAGTATGTATTGAAAAAGATGGTTATTTAACAGGTGTAATTGAATCTAAAGTAGAAAAAGAAGATGATCATGTACATTGTGAACCATTAAGTGGAGCTGAACCATTTGATGTACCAAAAGATCAACCAGTTTCAATGTTAATGTTTGGATTTACACCAATGTTATTTGATGAATTAGAAACAGAAATAGTAACATTCTTTGAAAATAACAAAGATAATATGGATACTTGTGAATTCTTATTACCAGATGTTTTAGATGAAATGATTAAGAATAATAAAGTAAGAATTAAAGTACTTCCAACTACAGCTACATGGTATGGAGTAACTTATAAAGAAGATGCTCCACAAGTTAGAGAATCTATTAAAAAACTTGTTAAAACAAAAGATAATGAAGAAGGAGATTATCCACTTCATTTATGGGGAGAATAATATTTCTCTCTTTTTTATTGATTATATATAAAAAAAGAAATATAATAATACCTATTCAAGGAGGATATTATGGCAAAAATAGACTTAGAAGAAGAAATAGTAAAATTTATAAATAGTAAAAAAGAAATAAAAGAACCAGTATTTAAAATATTCTATCAGCCAGGTAGAAATATCATATGTAATCCTAGGTTTATAAATGATGGTGAACGTATACGAACTTCTGCTAATGAAGTACCAAATGGCAATGATGGATGGAAATATAATGGTAGAGCTACATATGATTATATTTATTGTGTTATAGATAATAAAGTATTAGTAATAGAAGAAGAACGCGATTTAGAAGATGGTGATATTTGGAAAATAGCATTAAAACTATATCCTAATGCTGATACTTATACTATCAAAACAACAAAAGGTCATAGAGATAGACCATTTATACAATTTGTTGATGAAAATGAAAAAACAATAAATAAATTTTGGTTTGATTTGCCAAGAGATGATTTCACTCCATTTAATGGAATTAAATTAGTAGATTATATTAAACCTATAACTACTGAAGAAATACAAGAAAGATATAAACCAAAAACTTTATATAGATAGAAGTAAAAAAATATAGAAATATAAAGAAAAAATAAATAAATGAGTAGATGAAAATCTACTTTTTTTTGATATAATATTAATAGGTGATAATATGCAAGATAGAATGAATGAACTTATAGATATTATTAATGAAGCTGATTATAATTATCATACTTTAGATAATCCAACTATTACAGATCAAGAGTATGATAAATATTTAAGAGAATTAATAGAAATAGAAGAAGCACATCCAGAATGGATAAGAGAAGATTCTCCGACACAGCATGCTGGTGGAAAAATTATTGAAGGATTTGAAAAAGTACAACATAAAATTCCAATGATGAGTCTATCTGATGTATTCTCAGAAGCAGAATTAATTAATTTTGATGAAAAAATCAAAAAAGAAGGAATTAATCCAGAGTATATGTGTGAGTTAAAAATAGATGGATTATCAGTATCACTTTTATATGAAAAAGGACGCTTAGTACGTGCCGCAACTAGAGGTGATGGAACTACTGGTGAAGATATTACTCATAATGTTAAAACAATAAAAGTAATCCCATTAAAACTAAAAGAACCAGTAGATATAGAAGTTCGTGGAGAAATCTTCATGAATAAAAAAACTTTAGCAGAATTAAATGAAAAAAGAAAAGCTAAAGGAGAACCTCTACTACAAAACTGTCGTAATGCAGCAGCTGGTTCTATTAGACAATTAGATTCTAAAATAGCTGCAGAAAGAAAACTAGATAACTTTATTTATCATTTACCAGATCCAGAAGATTATGGATTAACTACTCACGCTGAAGCTATTGAATATATGAGAAAATTAGGATTTAAAATTAATCCAAATAATAGACTAGTAAATAACATAAATGAAGTAATAGAGTTTATTAATGAAAAAGGAGAACTTAGACCATCACTTCCATATGATATAGATGGAGTAGTAGTGAAAGTAAATGATTTAAGACAACAACAAAAATTAGGTTATACTGCTAAGTATCCTAAATGGGCTACTGCATACAAATTCCCAGCTGAAGAAGTATTAACTAAATTAAATGATATTATCTTTACAGTAGGAAGAACTGGTCAAATAACACCTAATGCAGTACTTGATCCAGTAATAGTAGCAGGAAGTACTATATCAAGAGCTACTCTTCATAATGAAGATTATGTTAAAGAAAAAGATTTAAAAATAGGTGATATTGTATCTATTAGAAAAGCAGGAGATGTAATCCCAGAAGTAGTAGAGAGAAAACTAGAAAGAAGAACTGGAAAAGAAAAAGATTTTGTAATGATTACAAATTGTCCAATGTGTAATACACCACTTGTTAAAAAAGAAGGCCAAGTAGATTACTATTGTCCAAATAATAAATGTCCCGCAAGACACATTGAAGGACTAATACATTTCGCAAGTAGAGATGCTATGAACATAGATGGTCTAGGAGATAGAATAATGGAAGACTTCTATAATTTCCATTTTATAGGTAATATAGCTGATATCTATTCTCTAAAAGACCATCAACAAGACTTAATAAGATTAGAAGGATTTGGAGATAAATCAGTATCAAAACTATTAGAAGCAATAGAAAAATCAAAAGAAAATTCACTAGAAAGATTAATATTTGCTTTAGGTATTCCTCATGTAGGTGCAAAAACAGCTAAGATTCTAGCTCAAAACTTTGAGACTATGGATAACTTAATTAATGCATCAGAAGAAGAATTAACTAATATAGATGATATAGGTGGAATAATAGCTAAAAGTATAATTAATTACTTCCAAGATAATCATAATATGTCTATAGTAGAAGAATTAAAAGACCTAGGACTTAATATGAAATATTTAGGTAAAGCAATAGAAAAAGATGATAACTTCTATGGAAAAACATTTGTCCTAACAGGATCATTAGAACTATTCACAAGAGATGAAGCTAAAGAACAAATCGAATCTTTAGGTGGTAAAACAGTAGACTCTGTATCAAAGAAAACTAGTGTTGTAATAGTCGGCTCCAACCCAGGTAGTAAATACACAAAAGCGCAAAGCTTAAATATACCTATTTGGACTGAAGAAGAATTTAAAGATAAATTACCAAAATAAGACTTATCAAAAGTCTTATTTTTTGTTATACTAAATAATAGTAGGAGAATAGGTATGAAAAAGGGTAACTTTAGAAAAAGAAAATTTAACCGTAAGAGAAAAAATACTTATAAGATATTCTTTTTAGTCATAATAGGTATGACTCTAGGTTTTGCTGCCATAAATACTACTCTTCAATTAATA
>CACZQV010000033.1 GCA_902783435.1 uncultured Erysipelotrichaceae bacterium
ACTATTAAATCATTATCATCAGTAGTATCAAACATTACTTTCATATCTTTAGTAATATTATTTTCTGCTTTTACATTTCTAAAGTTTTTAATAAATTCTATTTGATCATCTACTGCCTTTTCTTCTTCTGCAAATATTAATTTTTTATCATATACTGGATAATCTGAAATCATAATAGATTCATTATCTTTTACTGGTAACATTTGGTATATTTCTTCAGTTACAAATGGCATAAATGGATGAAGCATTTTAAGAATACCTGTAAGTACAAAACATAAAGTACTCTTTGTTGATTCTTTATCTAATGAATATTTAGCCATTTCAATATAATAGTCACAGAATACATTCCATGCAAAATCATATATTTCTGAACCAGCTAAGTTAAATTCATATTTTTCCATATGTTTAGTAACTGCTTTTACTGTATGTTCATATTTAGTTAAAATCCATTTATCTTCTGGTTTTAAATCTTTTAATTTAATTTCTTTTAAGTCTTCTATATTCATTAATGCAAATCTAGATGCATTCCAAACTTTATTAATAAAGTTCCATGTAGAAGCTAATTTAACTTCATCAAAACGTACATCTGGTCCCATAGTACCATCAGTAGTTAAATAGAATCTTAGAGAATCTGCACCATACTTTTCAATCATATCAAATGGATCTACTCCATTACCTAATGATTTAGACATTTTTCTACCATCTTTATCTCTAATAAGACCATGAACAACAATATCTTTAAATGGTCTTACATCATTGATATATTCTGATTGGAACATCATTCTAGCTACCCAGAAGAAGATAATATCAAATCCTGAGATTAAACAGTCAGTTGGGAAGTATGTTTTTAAATCTACTGTTTCTTCTGGCCAACCTAATGTTGAGAATGGCCATAATGCAGAACTAAACCATGTATCAAGTACATCTTCATCTTGTACCCAACCTTTTTCTTTTGGGGCTTCCATACCAACATAGATTTCTCCATCTTTATACCAAGCTGGTATTCTATGACCCCACCATAATTGACGAGATATACACCAGTCATAAGATATTTCCATCCAGTGTCTTAATGTTTTTTCAAATCTTTTTGGTACGAAGTTAACTTTCTTATCTTTATCATCTTGGAATTTTAAAACTTTTTCAGCAAGTGGTCTCATTTTAACAAACCATTGTTCTTTAATCATTGGTTCTACCATTACACCAGTTCTTTCAGAGTGACCAACTTCATGTACTAATGGTTCTACTTCTAATAATAAATCTTGTGCTTTTAAATCTTCAAGACAAGCTTCTCTACATTGTTCTCTTGTCATACCTTGATATTTTTCAGGAACGTTTTCATTCATAGTAGCATCATCATTCATGATAACGATTCTTTCTAAGTTATGTCTGTTACCTACTTCAAAGTCGTTAGGGTCATGAGCTGGAGTAATTTTAACACAACCTGTTCCTTTTTCCATATCAGCATGGTCATCAGTAATTACTGGTATTGGTTTATTAACAAGTGGTAAAATAACATTTTTGCCTACAAATTTCTTATATCTTTTATCTTTTTCATTAACAGCTACTGCTGTATCTCCAAATAGAGTTTCAGGTCTTGTAGTAGCTACATCTAAATATTCATCAGAATCTTCTAATTTATATTTTAAATGATAGAAAGCACTCTTTTCTTCAGAGTAAATAACCTCTTCATTAGAAAGTGCTGTTTTAGCTTGTGGATCCCAGTTAATTATTCTTTCTCCTCTATAGATCAATCCTTTATTATAATAATCTACGAATACTTTAGTAACTGCTTTATTTAATCCTTCATCTAATGTAAATCTTTCTCTTGAATAATCTAGAGATAATCCTAAACCACCCCATTGATTTCTAATATTATCACTATATTCATGAGTCCAATCCCAACAAGCTTTTAAGAAGTTTTCTCTACCATATTCATATTTATCGATACCTTCATCTTTTAGTTTTTTAACTACTTTAGCTTCTGTTGCGATAGCAGCATGATCTGTTCCTGGTAACCATAAAGTATCAAAACCTTGCATTCTTTTATATCTTATAATAACATCTTGAATAGCTGTGTCATAAGCATGTCCTATATGTAATTTACCTGTAACATTTGGAGGTGGAATTACCATACTATAATGAGTTTTAGCACTCTTAGGATCTGCTTTAAAATATCCTTTTTCTTTCCATGTATTATATTTATCTTTTTCAACTTCTATGTGATTATATTTCTTGTCTAACATATACATTCTCCTCTATATAATTATTTATTACTTTTCTTATTTCTTCTAATTGTTCATTTAATTTAGAATCTTTTGTTTTTTCTTTAAAAATATTTATTATTTTATTATAGTAATCAACATCATTTAAATATTTAAAACTATAATTATAATTAATATCATATATAAATCCTAAAGATACTGCTAATCTATCCGTCTTATTAGTTATATCTACTCTAGCAATATTTTTTTTATTTATTAAACTATTATAAGTTTTATCAGAAAATTCTTCTTTATCTATATCTAAATCTATTTCTTTAGTTGTATATAAATATAAGATATCTATTTTATCAGCATCTCTTATTAGTTTCATAAAAGTTTCCTTTTTCTTATCTAAATTATCTGGAATAGTAAATTTATTATGATATTTAATACTATCTAGTATAATATCATCATAAGAATCATCTTCTATATATTTTCTTAAATAATTATCTTTCTTTAATATTTCTATTCCTAATTCTGCATGGTCTATACTTTTTCTATCTACAAAAGTTTTATATTCTTTGTATTGTTCAAAACGACCTATATCATGTAGTAAACCAATTATTTTAGCTATATAAATTTCTTCTTCACTTAAATTTAGGCTTTTAGCTATTTCTTCACACAAATCCATGACTCGTAGTGTATGATTTATTTTTAATGTAATCATATCTCCATACTCTAAATAATTATTTGTATATTTTTTAAATTCTTCTATGGCTTTTTCTATCATAATAAACTCCTTTCCAGAAATAAAAAAAGTAGTACCTAAAGGACGAATATATCGTGGTACCACCTTAATTTCTTCTTAATATCTTTAACGGAATTACCCGGAATTATTTACTTAATTTCAATAATTATGCTCCTCTGCTACCTTCATTATACTTTTATGTTTATTTCCACCTACCATAAACTCTCTATAAAAAAAGTTATAATTACTCCTCAGATTCCTTGCATCTATATCGGTAATTATAACTCATTATTTTTATTTTTTCAAGTTTTACTTTATATCATCATAAAACTTATCATTTTTCACTTTATCTCTACTAGCAAAATATGGTGTTGGTGTTTCTTCTATTTTTTTCTCTTCTTTTATTTCTTTTGGTTCTTCTTCATATGTTTCTAATTCATTAAAACTTTCAGATGTTTCTTTTTTAGATTTGTCCATCATAGAATCTACTACTACTGCCCCTACTGCACCAGTTATACCTGCAGCTGCTATACCTAAGCCTACTGGTACTGTATTTGTTTCTACATCTGCAACACTTATTACATTTGTTGCCATATTCTCTTTAAATAATTTTACATTATTTGCTACATTAAGATTATTATTAACTGATAAAGAAGCTACATCAGTACTATTATTAAATTTTCCAAATATATCTTCTACATCTTTTGTTTTAAATTGATCGGCTTCAGAAAACTCTTTTAGTGTTATAGTTACTGAGTCATTTAATTTATTAATTGATTTTTTTAGTTTTTGTAATTCATCTAATATGGTGTTTATTTTTTCTTTATAGTTTTCTATACAATTATTATGATTAATATTTGTATTTCTTATTAAATCTTCTATTTCTAATATATTATTTAATAAATATTTATTATTTAAGTAGTCTTCTAACTCATTTAGAGTCTTTACACTTCCATTTAATCTTTCTTTATCTATACAACATTGATATTTACCTGACATATAATTACCCCCTATAAAGCATTAGCTCTTTCTAATCTTTCATTTAATCTTTTTATTTTTTCTTCTGTTATAGAGATTATATTTAATACTTCTTGTATATCAACAACATTAGAACCTAAACTTATTTTATCTTTTAAAATATTAGTAGTTTCTAGTATTTTTTGTTCTTCTTCTATTTTCTTTTCTATTGCTTCTATTAATTGGGATTTTTCTATTCTCTTTTGTGATTGTATAGATGTATAAATTTCAGTATTTAGTTTTGATAATAAATATTTAATATTATTTGTAATTTTTACTATGTCATTTGCTTTTTCATACGCTGGAGATACACCGACTATATTTAATGAATCATGATCCAATCCACCACTTTTCATCTCATGATTTATACTTTCACAGATAATATCATTCATATAATTATTACTGTCACTAATTCTTTCTGATATTTTTTCTATTTCTTTATTAGGATTAATTATTTCATTTGGATCAGTTTTCCATGTTATCCAATCTACCTTAGCCATATTATACCTCCTATTATTCTATTATTAATTATAAGCTAAATCTAAATATTAGTAAATATTTTTATTTAATTATCATATTAATTATTAGGTATGTATAAACACAATATATTTAATAATACATATTTTATTTATAAAGGGAGGGATTAAATGAATTGCGATAATAATTGTTCATCATGTATTTCTGATATTATAAAGAAAATATTAATATTACAAAAAAAAGATTTTGATTGTGATAATCATATTGGTTGTGATAAACCTTTTTTAGGTCCTACTATACCTACTGTTATATATAATACTAGACCTATTATTTTATATACTAATGATGGTAATGATTGGAGTTTTGATTATACAATAGATGGTACTACAGCTAGTAGTAATGTTTTAAGAGTTGAATACTTAGATGAATGTTGTTGTACATGTAGAATACTATATCCTACTGATAATGGTTATGGTAATACAGGTCAATTTGTTACAATAGATTTAAATAGTTGTGGAGCAATAAGATGTTTAGCTGATACTTTTGTAGAATTATAAAAAGACTAGTCATTAGTCTTTTTTCTTTATATATTCTATATCTTTTATATTAATTTTTTCATTATTTAATGGAATTATATATTTTTCATTTTTTTCTATTAAATAATCTTCTATTACTTTATCTTTTGTTTTAATTATTACTTTTATATTATATGGTTTATTCATATTAAAAATATTTTCTAATATATCATCTTTTATAATACTTTTTATTTTATTATTATCTTTGGGATTTATATTATTATTTTTATAAATATTTGGTAAATTATTCATAATATCTCCTTTATATATTTTATGAATTTTATTAATAAAAATACTATCTTTTTGATATAATATTTTTAGGAGGTATATATGAGTAAGTATAAAATTAATTATAAAATATTAATTCCAATTATTTTATTATCTATTATTAGTATTATTACTATATATAGTAGTATGACTTATACCTCACCTAGTTTGGGTAATTTAGCTTTAAAACAAGCTATGTGGTACATTGTAGGATGGATACTTGTAGTTATATTAATTAAATTAAAAAATGAATATTTGTATCAACATACATGGTATTTATATATATTTGGAAATATATTATTACTTTTATTATTATTTATAGGTACTCCTATTAATAATAGTAGATGTTGGTTTATATTACCAGGAATTGGTTCTATTCAACCTAGTGAATTTATGAAAATATTTATTATGTTATCACTGGCTACTATGATACATAATTTTAGAAATGAATATAAGAATCCTGATTGTAGAGATGAATTTATATTTCTTTTAAAATCATTTGGTATAGTACTTATTCCATCTATTCTTACTTTTTTACAACCTGATACTGGAGCAGTTTTAATTTATTTGATTATTTATTTTTCTATGATGTTTACAAGTGGAATTAGATTGAGATGGTTTATTAGTGCTTTTTTAGTTTTAGTTTTAATTGTTGGGGGTGTTTTATCTTTATACTTTTTTAAAGAGGAAATATTTATTAAAGTATTTGGAACATCAATTTACTATAGACTTGAAAGATTGTTTAATTGGACTAGTGGATCAGGATTACAGTTAGAAAATTCTTTAGCAGCAATTGGATCTGCGGGACTTTTTGGACATGGATATAATCATACTCCAATATATTTTCCAGAATCATCAACAGATTTTATATTTGCAGTATATGCATCTAATTTTGGGCTTATAGGAGTATTTATTTTAATAAGTATAATTATTTATTTTGATATATCTATACTTCTATTAACAAGAAAGAAAATTGAAGATACTAATAAGTATATAATAGCTGGTATTTTAGGTATGTTAATCTTTCAACAAATACAAAATATAGGTATGACTATTGGTTTATTTCCAATTACTGGAATAACTCTACCATTTATATCTTATGGAGGAAGTAGTCTACTTTCATATATGTTGTTAATTGGAATACTTCTTAATATATCTGATAAAAAAAATAGAACTTATAAATATAAATAAGTTCTATTTTTTTAATACTTCTAAATATACTTTTTTTAGTTGTTTTCCAATATTTTTTAAATCTCTTTCTTCTACTACTTTTTGATAATTATTTGTAACATCTTTTAATTCATTATTTAGAATCTTTTTTATTTTTATTTCGAATTCATCTACATCTTTTGCTTTATACATATTAACACCATCTTCTAACCATTCATTAAAGATTGGTATATCTCTTACGATAGCTTTAGTTTTACATGCCATAGCTTCAATTATTGGAATTCCTTCTGTTTCTTCTAGAGTTGGGAATATATATAAATCGCAACCATTAAGGGCAGCTCTTATCATGTCACGTTCTACATATCCTGCAAATATAAGATTATCTAGCTTTGTATTAACTGCCTTTTTTACTGGTGCAGTAGCTGCTGCTAATGGTGAATATCCGAACCAAATAAATTTATATTCAGGTAATCTTTTTGCAAGTTCTACAAAATCTACAATTCCTTTTCTTTCTATATATAAACCAATTCCTACAATTACTTTATCATCTTTTGTATAACCATATTTTTCTCTAAAATCTTTTCCATAATCTTTATTTGATTTAAAAAATTCTAAATCAATACCATTAGATATTGCATATATTTTTTTATTTTCTAAACCTTTATAGTTTTCTAATAATCTTTTTGAATATATTGTAGGAGTTACTATTACATCTCCTAATGAATAACATTTTATTAACCACCATTTAACAAATTTAGCAGTTTGTTTAGCAAGTATAAAACCGTTTCTATAATCTTCTTCTGTTGAATGAGCATGATATACTATTTTTTTACCTTTTCTTTTTGCTTTTTTTGCTAATAAATATGAATTTAACCACCATGTATTAATATGTAAAATATCATAGTCATCATGTTTATTTAAAGTATATTCAATATTTTCATTTTTAAGTGCAGTTATTTGATGTTCAAAAGCTCTACCTAAACCACTTTTAGAATTTAATTTTGCGTTTTCTGTATATAAAAGTACTTTCATATGTCATCTCCTTAATTAATTATATCATGGTAAAAAAAAAAGACAATATATACTATTCTACTTTTCTATTAGTAGATATCATGTCTTTTACTTTTTTTATAGATATTATATCTAATAATATTATAAATACTACAAATATTATTATTAGTAATTTTATCTTTGACATTAAACAATAATCATATATACCATGTAGTATTACTGGTATTAATAAACTTAAAGATATATATTTAAATTTATTCTTTTTTTCGTTTGATTGTTTAGCTAAACTTAAATAGTAACCCATAAATATAGCATAACATGCATGGGCAGGTATTGCGAGTATTGCCCTGTATACAGCTACTGTCACTTCTCTAATATTAAATATATATAAAATATTTTCAAAGAAAGCAAATCCTAATGACATAAATACTGAATATACAATAATATCATATAATTCATCAAATTCTTTATTTTTATAGCCTATTACTAAAACTACTATCCATTTACAGAGTTCTTCTACTAAAGCCACTCCTATAAATGCATAGATAATGGTTTCTATGAAGCTTAATTCTGATGTTTGTTTATTCATAAGAGGCAATATATTTCCTAAGAATTGTGATATTTTCACTACTGCGAAGCATGATAATATGCCTAATACAAAAAATATTAATAATAAAATAAGGGGTTCTTTACTTCTATCAATATTATATATTGTGACTAATATTAATACTATTGGTAATAAAGAAAAAAATAACAATAAACTAGTATTACTCATAGTATCACTCCTTACCACTAATAGTATATCATGATTTTTAATATTAAAATTTATTAGAAAATAAAAAAATGTAAAATTTTACATTTTATTATATTTTACAAAAAAAGAACTCATTTGAGTTCTTTTCTTTACATAAATGGTGTCCGCGAGGCGACTCGAACGCCTGACCGATCGCTTAGAAGGCGATTGCTCTATCCAGCTGAGCTACG
>CACZQV010000034.1 GCA_902783435.1 uncultured Erysipelotrichaceae bacterium
ATCTTCTTTAGTCATTACTTTTTTAGACCATGTTCTCTTACCACATTTAGGGCATTTTAGATATCTTGTTGTAGACATATGTGGTGCATATAAAACTTTTGCATATGATGGTACATGTCTATGATGACAAGCCTTACATTCATAGTATCCAGCATCTACTTCTAATTTTAATGCATAGAATAATACAACTACTAAAAAGGCTGTAGATACAGATATTACAATACCTAAAACTGTTCCTTCTTCTAATGTTAAGCAAGCTAGTGTAATAATACCTGCATAAAATAATACTGAAGTTACTAGAATAACCCACATACTAGTCATTAACTTCTTATTCTTAATTTCTTCTTGTTTAGCAAGTTCTAATAGTAATTCATCTGTTTTTTTCTTTTCATCTTTCATATTCTCTTCACCAATTAAAAGTTCATTGACGTTAATATCTAATATATTACATAAATCTAGCATTTTATCAGCATCAGGTAGAGATAATCCTCTTTCCCATTTAGATACAGCACGATCTGTAATATAAAGTTTTTCTGCTAACTCTTCTTGAGTTAGTTTTTTTTCTTTTCTCTTAGTAGAGATAAATTTTCCAATTTTAATTAAATCCATGAACTTTTCTCTCCTTTCATGACTTAATTATATTTTAAATCATTAAGAAATTACACATACTGGTGGTTGAGTTTATTTATATTTTAATTTTTTATAGTTTGCATTTTTTTAATACTACATTCTTTACATCTGTATTTTGGATGTTTATCTTCACTTCTATCATATTTACCCCATTCAACTATTCGATATCCTTTAGTTTTTTTATGACAATCAAAACATTTTACCTCATCTTTTATTTCCCATAGTGGAACATCTGATTTCTTTTTAAAGATAATTTTATCTATCCAAAAGAATATTAAACCTCCAATTAAATTAGCTATTATAGTAGCAGTTAAAGTATTCATATTAGATAATAATTTTAATACAATAGCAAGAATTGGAGTACTTAATTGCCATCTTAATAAATAAAGACTATATTTTTTAAATAATTTCATATCATCACCATATAAATTATAACATAAAAAAAGAGTATTATTACTCTTTTATTTTTTTAATAATCTTCATAATAATTAATAATTTTTTCTTTGGTACCATCACTAGATATTCTATCCCATTCTTTTTTATAAATAGATTTAGTATAAACTTTATCTAAATATTCTTTTTGAAAGTTATCTCTTTGTTCTATTAAAGTAGGATTATCAGTCCATAGATTAAATTTACCACCATCATTTATTCTTCTTAAAATATACTCATAACATCTTTCAAAGTGTTCTTCAAATGTAACTAATTCTGGATAGTTTTTTAATGATGTAGCAGTCTGTCTTTTAGCTAATAATTCTATATCAAAATCTCTATCAGAATCAGATACACATTCCCCATAAAAATTTCTAGGTCTTTCTTTTCTAGAACCTCTATGATCTTCTACTGCTTCTTTCATTATTTTTATTTGTTCTTCTATAAAAAATCTTCTCAATTCTTGATCATTTTCTAATATTCTTCCAGACTCATATTCATGATTTTCTCTATCGATGTTTAAACCAGAATCATGATAACTTGCGATTGCATATGCCATATTTGGATCTAAGTTATAATATTCTGAAAGCATCAACATATTTTTAATTACATTATTAATATGAATCATTCCATGAGAATAAAATCTTTCATATTTTGGAAAGATATTTTCTTCAATATATTTTTTTAATTCTAAATTAACTTCTTTCATTTGCATCACGAAATTTATTATAACATATTATTTTTTAATAACAATTAAAATCTACTTACTTTTAGTTTTTTCATATTCACAATCTTTAGATATTATTTCATATGGATGAGTTTCTCTAAATATTTTTCTTTCTTCTGCATTCATTTGTAGTACTTCTTCTGCTACATCCATATGTAAAATCCCATCTAAATGATCTAATTCATGTGATAATACAGTTGATTCAAATCCTTCAAATTTTTCTTCATGTTCAAGGCCATTAATATCATAATAATTTACAATTATTTCATATGGTCTAACTACTAATCCTGTATTATCTAAACAACTTAGGCAGGCTTCCCAAAATTTTGTTTTTCCTTTCCTTGAAATTATTTTAGGATTTATTAATACCTTTGATTCATTATAATTTATATCATCTAATGGTACATCTAATTTTGTATTTTTTAAATATACTATTCTTTTAGGTATACCTATTTGTATTGCCGCTAAGGCAAAGCATTCTGTTTGATTACAAAATTCTTCTAATAGTTTTATTTTTTCTTTATAAGAATCATCTTCAAATGATACTTCTTCTGATATTTGTCTTAAATACTCTTCATCGTTTTCTATTGTTTTTCTTTTTAAATTCATATTATCTCTCCGTAGATTTATTATAACATATATTATTTATTTTCTAATTTTTATTTCATCATCTTTTTCTAATTCACCTATTAATAGAGATGAATTAGGATTATGTTTATTATAATTATCATTAACTTCTTTTTCACTAAAGTTAGCATAACAGTATTTACAAAAATGTTTACAAGAATTATATACTCCTATATCAACCATTTCTACACATTTACATGGAACATTTTTTCTTGCATACCATTTCTTATATATATTACCAGTTAATTTAAATGCTAATTCACGAGACATACATTCATCTTTAATAAAACCATATTCTACTAAGTTTTTATCTTCTGCACATGTATGAACTACTATATTATGTTTTTTAGCACTTTCACTAAAAGATATACCTATTAGTTTATAATCTTCTTCAGTTAATTTTTTATATTTTAATATTTTATAATTATTTCTAACATTTTTATAATCATCTATAAAAGATATTAATATTTTATTTGTATAACCATCTAGTAATTCACATAATTTATCAAATGCTTTTATATGATAATCTACTGTATATTTATCATTTATAAGGATAGGATCATATCTAATTACAATATTTTCTTTTCCTATTATATTAGATAGTTTTTTTATAGCTTCAATAATATCTTTTTTATCTGGTACATTTGGTTCTATATCTTTTTTATATGAAGTTAAAGTAATATGAAAATATACTTTCTTTTTTATATCTTTTATTTTATCTAATATAGGTATAGGATTCTTTGTACAAAAGAATAATAAATCTACATCTTCTAACATTATTCTACTTACTAATTTAGGATTAAATGGATTTCTAACGTCTATAAAACCTTCATTTAATCTATTCATTAACCAATCAGAATAGAATGCGACAATATCTGTACGACCACTAATATTTAAAATCATATTGTCACATCCTTTTATATTTATTTTAAAACTTTAAGATCATCTCTTTCATATTTATTATGACCTTTAATACTCTTTTTATATTTCCAACATTTAATTGCGTCTTTTAAAGTCTTATCTTTATTATCATTAAAGAAATCTCTAATATAAGTATTATATTCAAATTGTTTATCTATACTTTGTTTATTATTTTTCTTATCTTCTAATATTTTATAATATGCATCTATTGAATCTTTATATGTTTTACCTGAATTAGATTTTAACCATTTTTGAAATAATACATTAAATGAAAAATTATTACCTATTTCTTTTTTATAAAAAGATCTATGTTTTTCTGAACATATAAAGTTATCTTCTATAATAGAGTCTTTTGTAATTTCATCTATTATTTTAGTTCTTCTTTTATCATGTTTTATTGTAGTTTTTTCTCCTGTATCTAAAAATTTTGATATTCTATTAGTTAATTCTTCTTTAGATCCAGTAGATTGAAGATTATTCTTTTTACAAAAATCAATTAATTCTTCTTTTAAAAAATAATAATCTTTAATTGTTTTACTATTTATTTCTTTCATAAAATACCTCTATTTTATATATCAAAATTTTCTGTTTTTAAATCACAATAATATCTACCACTTGTCGCAGTAAATTTTAAAACACAATAATCTGGATCAGTAACACCTTTTTTATAGAATAATGTATCTCCTTTTCTCCAAATCATATTTTTAGTTTCTTGATCTGTTAGAACTTCCATTTTACCTTTTAACATAACACCAATATATTTAATTAATCCTTTATGATAAAAATAAATACTAGCATTAGGATTATCTTTATATTGTTTTACTCTTATAGATGATGTATTAGTAGAAAAATAAAATTCTTTTAAACCATTTCTTTTTCTAGGTTTTAACATTGCTTTTACATTTGGATAATTATCTTTATCAATAGAACAAATAAAACTTACTTTTTGTTTATCAATAAATTTTTCTATTTTCTTTATATCCATATAATCACCTATTTCATTATAACATAAAAAGAAGAGTATTTACTCTTCTTAATATGATATCTTTTATTTTGGAACTTCAATTACTGGGCGAACACCATAGCCAGTCTTATTGTAGGAATCTATATTTCTGTAAATAAAAAATCAGATTAATAATCTGATTTTAACCAAATTTTCTTATTAAGATATTTATTATTTTATTAATTATTACATTAATTGTACTTGAAATAAACATACATATAGTTGTTCCTAAAAATATACCTATCTTTATGTCTTTAAGTATAAATGTACAAATTACTGAAGATATAATTATTCCAAGTGTTCCAAATAAACTTCTTGTATATCCTAATAAGAAATCTATTATAACTCCTATTATTATTATAATAGACATTATTTCAAATAGTTTAATAGAACCTGTAAAATAAAATATTAATGATAATATAGATGTAACAAAATAAAAGTAAAAATATATATCAACTATAATAGACATAACATTTTCAAATTTCTCATCATTTTTCTCGACTAGTTTTTTCATAATATCACCTAATTAATTATAGCATAATCTTTTGATTACTTTATTTCTTTTTAATCAATACTTCTGTTTCATAATTACTTGTTAAATTAGTAATTGTTAAATCATATTTTGGATTATCATCTTTAGTTTGTTGTTGATAATCTCCTAAATAATATTTTGAACTATAGTCTTTACCATCAACATGTAATGTATATGGTATTGCTATTGTAAAACTAACGGTTGTTCCATCTTCATGTTCTGGTACTTTCCATTTTCTTTTTTCTGTAACCTTTTATTGGTATTTTTTTCAATTGTTTAATGTATTGTTTCTTACCAATTTCAATATTTGAAACTAACTTCAAATTATTTTCTTTCTTACCACATCCAGTTATTGAAAACATTCCAATTATGACTAATAAAATTAATAAAATTTTCTTTTTCATAAATTCTCCTCTATTTTAATTATTTTACTTTTTTTATAAACATTCCTCTACTTTTATTTATTATTTTTAAAATGGAAATATGATAGTATTCCTATTGGTAAGAAATATAAACACCATATTTCTAGAGCAAGTACTCCACCTATTGAATTAGAACCACCACTATTAGCAAATACACCTGTCATTGGCATAATTAAACAACTTATAAAGAATATACCATGTATTAATAATAAATATTTTAGTACTTTATCTTTCTTATTTTTTACATTTAATGTTAATCCTATAAAGAATGTAGAAAGTGCCATAATAGCATAACCTAATAAATCTAAATTAAACATTAATCCCATATTACTATAATCAAGTACTTTTAATGTTTCTTTACTTAAGTTATCATTTAATACACTTGTACATTGAGTAAAATATACTATCATAATTAATGTTGAATAAACACCCGCAAGTATGAGTGCAATTTTACCAGCTACTTTATTATCTTTTGTACATTCGTTTTCAAATGACGTAATCATCATTATAAAACTTAATGACAATAATATGCATACAAAAAAGTATCCAAATTTAAAATTAATTAGTAAAAAGATTGCGAATAACAAAACTGTTATAAAATTAACAATTGATCCTATCATACCTAATTTTTTATTCATATAGTTTCCTCCTATATCTTAATCTTCTGATTATTTTACTTTTTTAATACTTCTTATCCAATAATGACAGTGTCATTGGTATCAGTTAATTCTGCACCTAGTTTTTCACATAAATTTATTATAACATAAAAAAAGACTATAATTTCTAGTCTCTTACTTTTTATTGTATACTTTTTTCTTATTATCATCATTGTTTAATAAATACTTTTCTATTTTTTCTTCGTAGTATTTAATGATATCATCAGTATCGCCATATTTATCACCATATTCTTCATGCATTCTTATAGCATGTAGATAATTCATATATATTTCTATAATATTATCTTTCATATCATATTATATGATATGTGTGATAAGATTATGATTTACTTTATATAGTCTAATAATGGTTTTAAATATTTTTTATCAGTCCAATCAGTTTTACCATTAACTTCCATTATTGTTTTCATAATAGGATCATATGTACTTGGATCTTGTTTTTTTAATGCTTTTCTTAATAATTTACATAAAATTTTATCTTTAAAAGATAAATTATCTTCATCCATAGCCCCTCTACCATAGAATAGTGGAACATCTTTTAAATCTTTCTTTATACTAAATGTCATTAAACTTTTGATAGTTGCGTCTTCTAATGGAGAAGCCCCTACTCCAAATATAGCTAGTTTTTTATCTTTTAATTCATTATAATTTTTTCTAATAAATTTTAATCCTTTTATACTTGAAGTATATACTGGTCCACATAAAATAATAGTATCATATTCTTTAATATTATTAATGTCTGCTTTATCTACTTCAATACTATCAAATTTTGTTTCTTCAACTAACCAATCTACATATTTTTTTGTTGTCCCATATTTTGTTTTATATATAATTATACCTTTCATTATTTTACCTCCTTGTAGTGATTTAAATGTATTCCAATATGACCTATACCCATAATAATACTAGATATTATTACAAATATATTTTTACCATATATTCCTAGTAAGAAGAATGAAAATACTGGAAGTGATGCGATTGGTACTGGAATGCCTATAATTGGTTTATACATATCTTTCATTGTTTTATTACTTTTAAAATATCTTATCCAAGCTATTTCATAAAGTATCATTGATAAGAAAGATATTAATAATATAATAGACCAATTAGATATTTTATTAATATTAAAATCAGTAAATATTAATGGTAATACTGATAGTAATACTTCTCCAATTCTTTCTAATATTACTAATACTTTATTTTCTTTTTTTACATATTTATCATAGTCTTTAGGTTGATTTTTACTCCATATAATATTTGGAATAAATAACATTAATAAGTATATTAAACCCACATAAGAAAATCCTAAATTCATATTATCACCTTTTCAATTATAACATAAAAAACAGTCTTAGACTGTTTTAAAAGTAAAATAAATCTTCAAATTTCATATCTAAAGCAATACATAGAATATATGCTAGTTTTGCAGTTGGTTCATATTGACCTGTTTCTAGAGAACTAATTGTATTTCTAGATACCCCTACCATATCTGCTAAATCTTGTTGTGATAGATTCTTTTCTTTTCTTATTTCTTTTAATTTATTCTTTAATATTAATTTATCTTTCATTCTATATTACCTTAAAGTAATCTAATATAAGCATCATTGTTAATAATCCCCATACTACTGAAGTAAATGCATTTAGTTTTCTATGATTTTTTATTTTAATTGCCTTATATCCAAATAATACTGCATTATAAACTGTAATTATTGAATAGAAAGCTGGATTAGATCCTCTTCCTGAAAATATTTCAAAAGTGAAATATATAAATGCTAATAATAACATTGTTATACCTGCATAATTAGCACCTTTAGCTTCTACTTCTACAGCATACATATCTTTGTTTTTATTTTCTTTTTTACTTTTTTCTAATATTTCTTCTTTTTTCATTTTATCCTCCATACAAGTGATTTTACTTTGACAAGTTCACTTGGTAAATACAATATATCACTGCAAAGCATACTTGTCAATATATAAATTAAAAAAATTAGATTTTTAATCTAATTCTTTACATCTTTAATAGTTATTGTATAAAATGTAGGATTTATATAATTTAATATTTCCTATCTATTTCTTATTTGTCTGTTTACTTTTTTTGTTTTTGATAAAACTTTAAATTCTGAAGTGTCATGATTTTTTGTCATTATTTTATGTGAAATACTATTTTCAAAAAAGTTTCTTATTTCAGTAAAATACATTGCTTCAGCTTCAGGACAAAATAAGCATCGACCAGTACCATTTATGTTATCCATCTTAGTTACACCTGTAGCTGCTTCTTCTACTAGTAATTCTATAAACTTTTTTTGTTTTTCTTTATATTCTTTTGTATCTCTTAAATATTTCATAGTCATCACCTAATATAATTATAAACTATTTTTAATTATTTTTTAACTGTTTTATATTTTTATTATTTTTATTTGTTACTATTTTTCTACCAGTTTTTGATTCTATTTGTTCTCTTGCATTCTTTGCTATTGTACTACCTTCAATTACTGATGTTTCTGTAGAGTCATATCCTTTTTCTTCTTTTGATTTAGATATTTCAGTAGATGATACTTCAGCTAACATATTAAGTACTAATTCCATATTTGTCATATTATCTCGTAAATTTTCTTTTGTTAGATTTTTATACTCTTTATATTCTTTTACAGAATATCCACTCCATATCTTAGTTAATAAATTAGTTAGTGTTGCAAAGTCTTTAGTACTCTTTATACCTTTATTCTTTAATTCATCAGTAAATTCTTTTCTAGCATCAATTGCTTTTAATCTTTGATTTATCCAATCATCAGAATAACCTTTTCTTCGATAAGCTTCTAATGCCCTATTAATAGTAATTTCTGGATCATATTCCTCATCAATTCTTTCTTTACCTAAGTGAGCTAACCATTGTTTTATTGGTTCGGCTTTTTTACTAGGAATAGATTCAATAATTCTGAACATTCCCTCAATATCAACTACATCAGTTTCTCTTTTCTTACCATCTTTTGCAATTAATTTCAACTGTCTAGTAATTCTAGACACTTCAAAATTTTCTTCATTAGATAGTTTTGTTTTTAACCAATTCCAGTACTTTCGTGGTTCTTCACTTTCAGTTAATACTTCAATGATATCAACCACGCTAATGTAGTATTTTTCTTCGTTAGAATCCCATACTGTTCTAACCTTCTTGTTTTCAAACGTCTTGCTTAATAATTGTAATTTTTCTTCCATACGAACCTCCTTTTTATGTAAATAACTTACAATTTCATATTAGCAAACATTTGTTTTATTGTCAATCGAACAAATCAATATTTTTTGACATAAAAAAACTAGATTAATTTTCTAGTTTTTTAGTATATATTAATGTTTTTGATAAACCTATAATACTTATTCCTAGTAATACAATATATAGTGTTATATTATCTCCAGTTTTTGGATTTACTAGTTTTTGTGTACTTACTTTTTCTTTTACTGTTAAAGTTGTAGTTGCGGAACCATCTGGATATACAAATGTAATATTATGTACTCCAGCAGATAATGTAGATAAGTATTCTTTCTTTAATGTTAGAATTGTACTTCCTTCTACCAATGTATAATTACTTGGATCTACTTCATTTTCACCAATTTTAATACTTTGTAGATCATTAATATTTCCATTACATTTAATTACTATATCTTTATCTTCAAATGTTTGATCTTTACCTTCAATAATTTTATATTCAAATTGCCATTTTGCATATAATGTTAAATCAGCTGTTATTGTTGTATCAAAATTAAATTCATTTGTTAATTCAGGATCTGTATACCATCCTTGGAAAGTATTATCTTCTTTAGTAGGATTAGCTGGTTTAGTTGCTTTTTGATTTGGTTCTATATATTGATCATTAATAGTTTCTCCACCATTTGTATTGAATGTTACTTGTCTTGGGTTTGTCATTCTAAATGGATCATCTGCAGTACCTGTACCATCATTAAATGATACACTTTTCTTTAAGTATACTACTGGGAAAAGATGAGAATCAGAAATTGAGTTAACTAAACAAGTAGATGAACCATGGATAGTTGTGATATAAATATATATTGCTCTATTAGCTTGATAATATGGTGTTATAGCGATTGAATTTCTAGAAGAAAGCCATGAATTCTTATAACACGTATTTACAGGAGAAGCACCCCAACTAGATGTAGCTAAACATTCTTCTCTTGTCCCATTGTCATATCCTGCTGTTGAATATGTATAATCAGATGCATATAATAATCCTACTTTACCTGTCCATGTTGGTTCTCTTACAAATCCATCATTGGCCATACTAGAAGTAGTATCATATACTGCTCTATAATTTCCTCTTTCGTTTGTATATGCTAAAGTTGCTGATAAATTATCATATCTTGTTGTTCCATCATAATTTGCAGCACCTAAATGCCAAACAGAGTCTGCAATCATACTTTGAGCTTCTGTAGTTAAAACTCTTGTATGATCAAATGTATGTCCAGACCAATTAGTATCTGCTGCTAAATCAGCATTTAAATAGTCACCATTTAATTGCTTCTTTAAAGCACTTTCTGGCCAATAGTTAGTTCCCCATCCGTTATTAATTCTATAATTTGAAGTTCTATCAAATAATGCTAAATCTAGAAGTGACTCTTTTCTTACTAATTTAACTTTACCATCAAATACTCCAACTATTCTCCATAATTCATTATTGAATAATACATAGTTATTTGGATTAGCTCCTATATATCTTGGATTATGATCTGGATCATCTGCAACTACACTATCATCTGTGTCTACTAATCCTGTTACATAATCTGCTAAAGTTTGGGCATTTACACTAAAAGGAATAAGCATAAATACTGCTAGTAAAAATATAAATTTCTTTTTCATAAATATACCTCTCTATCATACTATTTGAGTATAACATAGATATTTATTTTTGAGATATATTTTTTTATTTTCTATTATTGGTAGTTTTTTCTTTTATGTTAAAATAATCATTTACTATTTGACTTAATTCTTTTTGATTATCATCACTAAACATTGCTTTAGCAACAAATCCATCTTCATATTTTTTAATTTTATGTACTTTAAGCGCAAGTAATAATATTCTATCCTTTTTAAAAAATGATTCATCTATATCTCTTTCTTGCTTATCTACTTTTCTATCATAAAAGCCAAGAAAATCTTCATATTCATCATCATTTATCATATCTTGAAAAACTAATTTACTAGTAATTGTAGTCATAAAAGTTGACATATAAAAATCATTTGCTCTTTCTTTGATAGCTGGTTTTTCCATCATTTCTGTAAAAGTACTTAATATATAGTCATTACCATTTTGCATCATTTCTAATTCCATTACTTTTTTTATTTTTTCTTGTCCTATATTCTCTAATCTTTTTCTACAATTATTATGTACTGTTATATCTTTTAAAGAACTATCAACTGATCTAAATGCATTGAATGCTTTAGCAAACCCTTTATCTAAAATCATATATTCTATTACTGATTTTATTTCATTTATTATTCTTGTTCTTTCTTCTTTTGACATAGTACTTTCTTGTTGTTTTTCTTCCTTTGTAGTTTTCTTTTCTTGCTTTGGTTTTGTTTTATACATTTCATAGTTCTTTTTTAATTTTTCATCATACTCTGCTTTTTTTCTTGAATTACCTTCCATATCATATAATTTTGAATTTTCTTGTACTATTTCATCAAAAAAATCATAATATGAAGATTCTATATATCTTTTTTGATCTATGTGAATTAATCTTCTTACTTTTCTTATATCTGTTTTTAATTCAGATGCCATTTTATTAGGATCTATATTATATAATTTATATAAATCTATAAATTCTGGGTGTTCTTGTTTTTGTTTTGCATATTCATAGATTATATTATATATCTCCATTAATGTTTTCTTATTCATGTAATCACTCCTTGTAATTAATTGTATCATATATCTAGTTTTATTTGTTTTTCTTCTAATTCTTTTTTCTTATTTATTTTATTTATTATTTTCTTTTTACCATTATATAGTACTTCTATATCTTCTTTTTTATTCATTGTGTTAATAATTAGAGCCATGTATTTTGACATATCTACTTCATGATACCATGGTTCTTTTTTTATATCTTCTGGGACATAGCTTAAGTTAGTTGAATAGATTTTATCAAACACATTGTTTTTATAGGCATCAATGAACTTATCTGTTCCTTCAGTGAATAATGAGAATGTGGCGATTAAGTATATTTTATCTACTCCTCTTTGTCTTAAGTTTTCTGCAACTTCTAGGATAGATCCTCCTGTTGCGATCATATCATCAACTATTATTACATCTTTACCTTCAGGATTAGCTCCCATATACATGTGTTCTACTATTGGATTTTTACCATTTACTACTTTTGATAAATCTCTTCTTTTATAGAATACACCAACGTCACAACCTAACATTTCAGCATAGTACCTAGCTCTTTCCATAGCTCCCATATCAGGTGATATTACTAACATATCTCTTATTTCTTCTCTTTCAGTTAATTCATTAAGAATAGTATGCGTTGGATAAAAATTTTCAAATTGTAGTCTTGGAATAGCATTAGCTACACTAGGGTTATGTGCATCAAATGTGATAATTGCGTTTATTCCTAAGTTTTCTAATTCTTGTAGGGCTATAGCACAATCAAGGGACTCATTACCTTTTCTTTTATCTTGTCTTGATTGGTATAAAAGTGGCATTATTATATTTAACTTAGATGCATGACCACTTGTAGCTGAGATTGCACGTTTTATATCTTCAAAATGTTCATCGGGAGACATATGATGACTTCTACCATGATAATTATAAGTAATATCATAATTACCCACATCACTAATAATATATAAATCAGTATTACTTAGACTATCAGTAATTCTTACTTTACCTTCTCCATTACTAAATCTATCTGGTATAAAGTCTAGTTTATAACTATTAGTTGTCTTATTTAATCTTTTTAATTCCTTATCAATTTTTTCTCCTAATTCCATACAATTAGGCATTACTAATATTTTTAATTTTTTATTTACCATATTTCCTCCCACTTAAAAAAATCTAATTAGATTAGATTTTCTTTATTTTATTAGTACTCTTTATATGATTACCTATTATATCTGAAACATCTGTGATAGTTACAAAAGCTGATTCATCCATTTCTTCTACAATATGTCTTAATTCAAATATTTCTATTCTAGTAAGTACACAGTACATTACTTCTTTTTCTCCACTTATTAATCCTTTAGCTTTTAATGTAGTTGTAGTTCTTCCTAGTTTCTTATATATTTCTTTTGAGATAGAACTTCCTTTATCTGTAATTATCATAGCTGCTTTTGCTTGTTCTAAACCTTCTGATACAAAGTCTATTACTTTAAATGTAATTACATAAGTAAGTAGAGAATACATTGCTCTATCAAATCCAAAGATGAATCCAGCTACTCCATAAATTATTAAATTAAATACTAAGACAATTTGTCCTACACTTAAGTTTGTCTTTTTACTTATAACAATAGCTACACTTTCAGTACCATCATTACATCCACCACATTTAATAATTAAACCTACTCCTAATCCTAGAAGTGCCCCTCCAAATACTGTAGCTAAAAGTATTTCTTCTGTGAAAGGTTTAAATACTTCAAAGAATGATAAGAATAGTGAAAAAGTTAGCATTGAGTATATTGCTCTTACTAGAAATTTTTTTCCTAAGTTTCTATATCCTGCATATAAAAATGGTATATTTAATGCTACTACTAATATGCTTAATGGAATATTAGTTAATTTATAGATGATAATAGATATACCTGTAATACCTCCATCTAAGATAGTATTAGGTATTAAGAATTGTTCTAATGCGAATGCTGCTATAATAGTACCTATAGTTAACATAATAAAATTAACTATATTTCTAGTTGCTTTATTTTTGATCATTGACATTCTATCACCTACCATTCATTAATATTATATAATAAAACAAAAAGAAAGACTATTCTTTCTTTTTAATTATTTGTACATATTATGTAAATCAGATGAATCTTTTTCTTCTTTTGAAGCAGCTTCTTCTTGTTCTAAAACTTCTATTGGTTTTATTTGTTTTACTTCTTTTGGTTTTGGGGGATTTATTCGTAATTCTTCTTCTCTTTCTTTTCTTAAATCTTCATTTACTCTTTTATATCCTTGTCTTACATCATTGCCATCAAAGTTTTGATATTTTCTTGTAAATAATAAATTATATAGGAATATTAATAATAATGCTCCTCCTAATACACTAAATATTTTTATTAAAAACTCTGTTTTAGAATCTAATGTATTGTTTTTATATTGACCTATTTCTTTTATTGTTTGACCTATATATTCATCAAATCCCGAAGTTCTGCAATCTTTATTATCACTTAGTACTGCAATATATTTAATATCTTCTAATTTATAATCTTTACCTATATAATCTTTAGTTACGTCTATTTCATAAGTTATTTCTTCTTTACCATTAATGGTATAATCACAATGATTAATAGTACCTATATTTTTCTTATTATTATTAAATAATCCAATACTTATAGTTATAGGAGTAGATTCATCACTTAAATTTTTAATACCTTCAAATATTATTTTATTATCTTTATAATAAAATTTTTTATAACTAAATTTCTTAGTTACTATAGTTGTTTTTGTATCTATAGGTATTAATTCTTTTATTTCATAATTAGCAGCATTTACTGGAGTTGTGATTAATAATAATATTAAAATTAGTAATACTTTTATTCTTTTCATAATATTCTCCTTATAGTTTATTTAATTCTTCTAAAGCTTCTTCTATAGTTCTTACTTTTATTATTTTTATTTTTAGTTTCTTATCTTTCTTGTATTTTATCGCATCTTTATAATTTTGTCCATCTGGTACTAAAAATATATCAGATTTAGCGTCATATGCTCCTAAAAGTTTATGTTCTACTCCACCTATTTCTCCTATAGTTCCATCTTCTTCTATAGTACCAGTTCCTGTTATTTTTAATCCTTTAGTTATGTCTTTCTTAGTTAGTTGGTTATATAATTCTAACGTTGTGATTAACCCTCCTGAAGGTCCTGATTCACTACTTCTAAATTTAATTTTTGCTTCTGGATTAGTATTATATTCTCTTACAAATTGTAATCCTACTCCTAGTATTAATCTATCTTTGTACTTATATATTTTTGTTTTAATTTCTTTTTCTTTGTTTTTTCTTTTTATTTTTATTATTGCTTCATCATTTTCTTTTAAAGTTTGAATATATTCTCGATATTCATCAACTGTATTATAAGTATTACCATTAATACTTAATACTTCATCACCTACTTTAAGTGGTGTTTTATATCCTTCAAATATAGTTATTATATATAATTTAGATGATTTTTCTTTTATTTCTTTATTCGCTAATTTATAAGCCCAATATGTAGCAGTTCCATTAGAAGTAAGTAAATCTAAATTACTTCTAAATTCAATGTCTTCTATACTCTCTTTTTCATTATATTTATATAAATTAGCATCTTCTCTTTCCCATGTAGGAATAATATAACTTAATCCATATGTAAGAATTGTTCCTTGTAATTCAGTTACATAACTTATATTAAAACTACCTTTTTCTTTATATTTATTAGCTACTTCTATACGAGTTGATACATCACTTGTTCCTCCACCTGTAACTATATAATAATTTAGTGGGTATTGTAATATAATGTATAGAAGAATTAAAAATATAATAAATTTGTATTCTTCTTTAATAAATTCTAGTATTTTCTTCATGTTATCACCTATTCTAATTATAACAAACAAAAAGGAAAAATATGAAAAAAATTTTAAATACTATGGTAGTACTTGTCACTTTATTATTATTTGTTTTATATTTAATTAATTCTAAATTTATTATTAATTCTTTTTTAGATTATACTAATATTTTTATTACTAAGTTGGCACCATTTACTTTTATAAATATTTTATTAGTATCAATACTATTAGATTATAATTTACTAGACTTATTACCTATTAAGAATAGTGGTTTATATGTATTTTTTCTTAGTCTACTCAGTGGTTTTCCTTCTGGGGCTATTTATACAAAAGAGATGTTTGAGAAGGATTTAATTGATAATAATACTTCTAATAATATTCTTACTTATAGTCATTTTCCTAATCTATTATTTATGTTTGGTACTATTAATTTAATAATAAATGATATATTTATTTGTTTTAAGATATTTATATCTATATTTATAAGTAATTTTATATTATATATATTTTCTAATAAGAGTATGTATAATAGTAAGATAATTAATAATAATAGTTTTTCTAATATACTTAGTAAAAATATTAATAAAACTTTTAAGAATATTATATCGATATATGGAATTAGTATATTTTTTTATTTAATTAGTTGTATCATTTTTAGATATATTTCTTTTAATACTTATAGTTATGTTTTTATTAGTGGTTTATTTGATTTACTAAAAGGTATTTTTACTACTAGTTTAATTAATGGTAATACAAAATACTTATTTATATTATTTTTTATTAGTTTTGGAAGTATTTCTATACATATGCAGGTTAAAAGTATTATAGGCAACAAATTAAGTTATAAGTACTTTTTTATAGGTAGAATTATTAGTACTATTATTTCTTTTTTTATATTTTTTATAATAAAAAAATTCTAGTTAATACTAGAATTTAATAACCATAATTCCATAAACCTGATTCTGCTCCTCCATCGGATACATAATCTATTGGGGCAACTATGTTTATTCCATAACGAGTAGAAAGTTCTGGATGATAGAATCCTATATATATAGAAAGAACATGATCATCTGTTATTTTTATTAATACGTTATTTATACTTAAATCTTGTACTTTATGACATGATGTTTTTATTTTTTCTGATGGTTTACAATTAGAATCATCTACAGAATTTCCTTGTTCTGAAAAACCTAATTCAGGAAGAGGATACTCTACCATTTCATCATCTTTTCCATATTTAATCATAAAGTAATCATCTACATTATTTAAACCCGCTAAGTGATATGATGATTTAGCTAAGCGTTGTTCTATGATTAGAGTTCTTTTAGAACCATCTTTTAAATAACAAGTAACTGTATGAACTGTTATTTGATTTTTTACTTCTTTTTTATATTCTGCATGAGTTAAACCTATTTTTATTAAATCATCTTGAATATTTTTTGTTAATATATCTTTATAACTATATACTTGTTCTTTATAATCTTCTAATAATCTTTTTTCATTAAAATAAGATATTGTAGAATACATTGATATTGTTACTATAACTACTAATACAAAGCAAATTATAACTTCGATGGTAGTAATTCCTTTATTATTTAATTTCATCATTATCTACTCACCTCGATTGTTGCATATGAATAATAATTATTATTATCTTTTTTATGTTGGAAGGCAGCAATTACACGATATCTTGCGCCTGTTAGAGAATCAGCTGTATAATCTGGAAGTGATTCTATATAGTCCTTAAATCCACTTCTAAATTCTTTTTTATCAGCTTCTCTTGTACAAGATTGTATTACTATTCCATCAGCACTTGATCCTTTACATTCATTTATATAATTATCTCTATTTTCTTTATTTACTTGATTTTTTAAAATAGATTCAGAAACTTTATCTTTAAAATATATTTTGGTATCATTATCTACTTTTTTACCTATTTGATACTTAGTAATATATATTTCACAATGATTACCACTACTATTACAACCTTTTACTTCTAATGCTTTTACTAAACTTACACACATTTCTCTTTTTTCTGTATCAGATATATCTTTACATTCAAATCTTACAAAACTATTACTATTAAAGAATTCTTCTTCTTTTGTAGTTAAATTATATGATGAATCTTCAATCATTCTTTTTAACCAATATACAGAGTATTTTCCATCTACATCATCATATGATTCTCTCTTTTCATATTCACCCATTAATGGATAAAAATTTGTAAAAATAAGTGTAAAGATAGCCATTAAAAATACTGCTACTACAAGGGTTTCAGCTAAGACAAATCCTTTTTGATTAATTTTTTTCATATTTCACTTTCTCTCCTTGATATTCTTGTAATTTTATTATATAATAATTATTGATAAAATACCATAGAAAGTAGACAAAGGGGTTGAAATGATGGTTCAATTTGATGTCAAGCGTGTACAAAAGGGAACCGAGAGTTTCATGGTGTCTTTTGATTTTACTAAAACACCTGTTACTCAAATCGCTGATTATATCATTATTTCTGCATCTAAATATAAATCTTCAGATATTCATTTCGATCCTAGAGAAGACGGAATGATGGTTAGATTTAGAATAGATGGAGATCTACAAGATTATACTTTTGTTCCGAAAGCTTATGAAAAAAATTTAACGACAAGACTTAAATTACTTGCGAATATGAATATTACTGAATCTCGTCTTCCACAAGATGGTGCGATTAAAGGTATGTATGGAGATGAATATCTTGATATGCGTGTTTCTTCCCTACCACTTAATGAAGGTGAAAAAATAGTTATTCGTATTTTAGATTATTCACGTAGTTTGGAAGGTATTGATACATTAGGCTTCCATCCTAAAAATTTAGAAAAAGTAAAAAGAATGATGAGTATTCCAAATGGAATTATTTTAACTACTGGAGCTACTGGTTCTGGTAAATCTACTACAAACTATTCGATTATACAAGGTTTAAATAAACCTGAAACTAATATAATAACTGTAGAAGACCCAATAGAAATGAACATTGAGGGTATCAACCAAGTTCAAGTTAATTCTGAAATTGGTATGACATTTGCAGCTGCGCTTAGATCTATCTTAAGACAAGATCCAAATATTATACTTATCGGAGAAATTCGTGACTCAGAAACAGCTCAAATAGCAGTACGTGCTTCTATTACTGGGCACTTAGTTTTATCAACAATCCATACTAATAATGCTTTGGCTACTGTTGAACGTTTACTTGATATGGATGTTGAACGTTATTTATTATCTACTGCATTAACTGGAATTATTTCTCAAAGACTTGCGAAAATGTTATGTCCTGATTGTAGATATCAAAGAGAAACTACTAAGTATGAGAAAAAAGTATTTAAAAAATATATGAACATGGATGTATCACATGTATGGGATGCTAATCCAAAGGGTTGTGATCATTGTCGTAAAGGTTATCATGGACGTTTAGCTTTTCACGAAGTATTAGAACTAGATGATAATATTAGAAGTGCTTTAAATAACGATAAATTAGAAAAGAAAGAATTAGCTAAGATGGTTTATTCTGGTAATACTATTACAATGTTACAAGATGCATTGATTAAGTGTTTAGAAGGAAAAACTTCATTTGAGGAAGTATATAGAAATATTGAAATAGAAAATGAAGATGATGATAACTATGAGAATGAAATGGCTACAGAAATAAGAGATTCTGTTCCTAAAGAAGAGTATGTTCCAGAGAGTAATGATTTATTAGATTCTCCTGTTAAGAAAAATACTGAAAATGATATATCTAGTGTAATTACTCCACCAGCATTTACTGCAGCAGATTTCAACGATGAGGCACCAGTTACTACTGCGGCTCCTACTACTAGTCCTGTTGTTCAAACTAGTGTTGTTCCTACTACTAGTCCTGTTGCTCAAACTAGTGCTGTTCCTATCCCAACAGTTGTTAATCAAGTACCTAATGTACAACCTGTACAAACTCAAATTAGTCAACCTGTTGCACCAATAACAAAACTAGAACAAACTCCAATTGTTAACAATACAAATTAAAAAGAACCTATGGTTCTTTTTTTATTAACTCTATTATTTCATTATTTATATCTTCGATAGTTCTTAATTCATTATTTTTTACACATTCTATTTTTTCCCAATTATATAATTCAGATAATTCTATATAAGCTTCTTCTGTTTGTTTTAAGTATTCTTCATCTTTTTCATGTTCATCTAAGTCTCTTTTTTCACTTAAAACTTTAGTATATTCATATGGTACATGTAAAAAGATAGTTTTATCTGGTTTAGGTAGTTTTAATAACCAATATTCTAATTTATCTATCCATTGATACATATTAAATCTTTCATCTTTATCTTTTATTTTGCTACCTTGAAAAGCTAAATTAGATGTAGTATATCTATCTAGTATTACATAATAATCTTTATCTAAGTATTCTAATATTTTAGGTATATTATATTTTCTATCAGCGGCATAATACATAGATACCACATATGGATTTACATTAACTGCACCCTCTTCAAACACAGATTCTCCTATTTCTTTTTTACCTAAATATGCACCACCTACTATTTTCCCTGTAGGAGTATCATACATTGGAAATTCAAATCGAATGCATTTAATTTGTTCTTCTTTCAATCTTTTTTCTAATAATTTAGATTGTGTTTCTTTACCTGATGTATCAGTTCCTTCAAGTACTATTATTTTTCCAGACATATCTTCACCTATCTTTTTTCTATTTTTATTTCATATGAATTATTTTCTACTTTACCTTTATACTTTTTATCTATCCACATTCTTAATATTTTATTTTTATTATTAATTTTACCACTATATATTATTATCCCATTATTTGAAGTTATTTTTCCTTCACTTAATGTTATTTCTTTATCAATATAACATTTAATATACTTATCATCTATATTACTATTTATTTTATATATAACTATATTATATAAATCTTCTTTATCTCCTGTAATATCTAATACTAAATTAGAATTATTAAAACTAGACTTTCCTATTTTATTAGATAATTTTTTTATATTATTAATTCTTAATTTATCTGTTTTATTATTACTAAAAGAAATATAACTAGTAGTTAATTCATTTACTTTAGGTTCTAGGACATTAGTTTCAAATATAAAGTATGTTAAAAGAAATACTAGTATTCCTAAGATACTACATATAAATATTTTCTTAAAATATATTTTCTTTTTCTTTGTATTTTTCATCCTATTACCTCTTCTATATTAATATTAACAAATATTTAAATATTAATCTATAAAACAAATAAAAATAAGTGTCTATTAGACACTTATATTGTTTTCTTCATCAAATGGTACTAAAATGCATTTTCTACTAGCTAAATAATCACACATATGAACAAAGTTTTGATATTTATTTTTAGGTTTTTCTAATACTTCATTCCCATCATAATCTGTAGTCCATGGACCCATATGTGTTTTAATAACGTCATTCATGAATTCTGCATCGTCTTTAGTAATACCTATTTCTTTATAATTATCTAGTATAAATTTACCCATAAGTATAGGATGATCAAAACGTGTATATTTTTCTTTTGGTAATCCTAGTTTTAATCCATCATGAACAAGTAAGCTCATTAGCATTAAATCTTTTTCATGTGATGTATACTTGTCTCCTATACATGGATCATTTAA
>CACZQV010000035.1 GCA_902783435.1 uncultured Erysipelotrichaceae bacterium
GTATTACTACAATCTCTTTAGCATAAATAACGGTATGCCACCGACTTAGTCTACTTTATTCTTTAAGTACTCAGAAGTGTTATTCAATTAAACTCTTTATTAGGTTCCACCATACCCTAACTCTCTATAAAAGTATTTTTAATTTACTTCTCTTCTTCATCGCTTTTCTTGCATAATTATATTATAAAATAACATTTTTGTCAAATCTTACTCTTTAACTTTTTTCTTATAATTTCTACCTGTTTTACTTTTAATATCAATATACTCAGATAAGAAAGATTTATAGTTCTTTTCAATTACATCTTTATAATATAAATTTATACTATTAATCTCTTCAACTGAAAAATCTTTTTCATCGTAACTACTATCTTCAATAGTAACTAACCCATATAATATAAACAAAGTAACAGCAGGACATACTTTAGAATCATCTAACGAATAATTAGCAAATTCACTTATAATTCTACAAGTATCAATATTATTAGTTAATAATTTTCTAGCTTTAGAACTAATCTTTTCTAAATAATCACTATTACTCTTTATAACTTCACCTATTTTTTCTCGGCTTGCTTTAAATTCAGTATCTATATAATCATAATATTCATCTATTGACTTTTTATTATAGAAATAACCAATTCTTCTAGATAAATTATGTCTAAGACTTTTACCTAATGAATCTTTTTTTCTATTAACAAAATCTAATAATCCAACTTCTTTTAATTTTTCTTCTAACAATTTAATCTTTTCTTTTGTTTTTTCATATAAATTTTTATTAAACTCATACTTATTAATCAATTCATGTAATACACTTTGTTGATTTGTTAATTCTTTTAGTTTTTTCTTATTAAAATAAGATCTAAATTTATTACTCAATATATAATTTATTTCTTCAGTAACAGCATAATACTTAATATCGTAATCTTTATCTGATTCTCTCTTAATATATTGTCTCAAATCGGAAAGAGCAACACTAGTAGCATTATATTCAATAATTAAACTTGCATTATCATACACTTTACTCTTATATCTTTTAGCTTCACTACAAGCTTTTATTATTCTATTATATTTTTCTTCTTCATCAAGCTTTTCTATTCCAATAACTAATTCTTCCATTAATTTTTCATCTGCTAAGATATTATATACTTTAGTAATAATATCTTTATTAAGACTAAAATCTGCATTAATCATTGATTTACCAAAAAAAGCTTGTTGATTAAAATGATCTAAATTTAATGAAGGTAAACATTTTTCTATTAAATCTAATTTAGTATCCTTATAATCAATATCTTGTCCATTTAAAAATACCAAAATATCTGCTTTTAGTTTTACTAACATTTCTTTTCTATCAATATACTTTTGAATATTATTAACACATTTATTATTTATTACCATATCAGCATTTCTAATATCACCTTCAATTATATATAGAAGTGTTTCAAATTTATTATCTTTACTAAGTAAATCCTTTATCATAGTATTACTTCTATCCATTTGAACAATATCTTCTAATGCAAATACTAAATCTTTTTCATTAGACCTAATAGTACTTTCTCCGCTTTTTAAGTAATCTAAAATACCTCTAAATTCCCTATAACTATTTTTATTTTTCATATAATTTTTTCACGTCTCTTTCAAATAAGTAAAAATTATTTTAACACAAAACAATTTTATTTACAATTATTTTTTATCTAGTATAATTAAAAATAGAAGGTGATTATATGAATATTAAATTTGATTACAATTCTGTAGTTATTTTAACTTATTTATTTATATCTTTAGGAGCATGTTTTCTTAATTTTATAACTCAAGGTTTTACTAATAAATTACTATTTACAAGTTATAGATCATCTATATTTAATTCACTAACTTATGTAAGACTATTTACTCATTCTATTGGTCATCAAGACCTTAATCATTTAATACATAACTTTTTATTTATACTTTTAGTAGGACCAATGATAGAAGAAAAATATGGAAGTATTAATCTAATAGTAATGTTTTTAATAACATCCTTAATAATAGGATTATTTAATACAATAATATCTAATTATATAATAACTGGTGCTTCTGGTAATGTATATATGTTAATAGTATTATCATCTTTCTCTAATATTACTGAAGGAAAAATACCTTTAACTTTAATACTAATATTAATATTCTATGTAATAAGTGAAATAAGAGATAGTGTTACAGGTGCGAATAAAGGAGTATATCATGGAGGACATTTATTAGGAGCATTATGTGGAATAGCATTTGGATTTTACTTTTTATACTTTAAATCTTTTCCATTTATACAATAATATGATAAAATAAATACATTGAAGGAGTGATTATTATGAAGAAAACAATTCTTACTGGTTTAAGACCAACTGGTAACTTACATTTAGGACATTATTTTGGAGCTGGTAAGACATGGCGTGATATTCAAGATAATTACGATTTTTACTTAGAAGTTGCAGATGTTCAAGCATTAACAGATAACTTTGATAATCCTGAAAAAGTGAGACGTAATGTTTATGAAATTACTAAAGACTTATTAGCTATTGGAATAGATCCTGAAAAAGTACATATCTTTATTCAATCAAAAATACCAGAAATAGCTGAACTAACAGTATTCTATTCTAACTTAGTAACAGTATCTAGATTACAAAGAAATCCAACTGTTAAAACAGAAATAGCTCAAAAGAAAGAATTATTTGGTAATAACGGAGAATCTATTACTTATGGATTCTTAGGATATCCAGTTTCTCAAGCTGCAGATATTACTGCATTTAAAGGACAAGTTGTTCCTGTAGGAGATGACCAATTACCTCTTCTAGAGCAATGTAGAGAAATAGTTAGAAAGTTTAATTCAATATATGGTGAAGTACTAATAGAACCAGAACAATTGCTTTCTACTACACCTCGTATTAAAGGATTAGATGGTAATGAAAAAATGGGTAAAAGCTTAGGTAATGCAATTTACTTAGTAGATGATCCTGAAACTATAAAGAAAAAAGTTATGGGAGCTGTAACTGATCCAAATAAAATTAAAAAAGATGATCCAGCTAACCCAGATATCTGTATGGTTTACTATTATCATAAATTAGTAAATAACGAAGAAAACTTAAATACAATCTGTTCTGAATGTAAAAAAGGAAGTCGTGGTTGTGTACAATGTAAAAAAGAACTTATAGAAGCAATGAATAACTTCTTAAAACCAATTCAAGAAAAGAGAAAATTCTATGAAGATAATCCTGAAGAAGTAAATAAAATTCTTGAAAAAGGAACACTTGAAGCTAAAGCAAAAGCAGAAGAAACAATGAAAGAAGTTAAAAAAGCTATGAGGATAGATTATTAAAAAAAGACTAATTACTAGTCTTTTTCTTTTTCAAATCATTTAACTCTCTTTTTATAGTTTTATCAATATCTATATTTTCTTCCCTATCAACTAATAAACCTAAAGCTATAAAAAATATTAATTACTTAATATTCCTTGCTTAGATAATAAAATAATATCATATAATTTACTATAAGTATCTTTATAATTATTAGTAATATTATCAATCAATAATTTATATTTACTATTAATACTACAATTATCATTAAATATCTCATAATATAAATAACTAATCTCATCATAATATTTATTTTTATATAAATTATTAATCTCTTCTAATAAACATTTTCTAATATATCTATCTTTTCTAGTAAAAAACAAATTATTATTACACTTACCTAATATTTCATATTCTAAATAATCCATATCAAATTCACATATCTCTTCTAATACAGCTTCTTCCTCATCTAATAATAAATTACTAACTTCAATTAATTCTCCACTATTATTAAACTTTAAACCAATAACCTTTTCTCTATTAGTAACTAAAAAAGAATATTGAATTATACCATTTTCTAATATAGTTTTATCTTTAATTTTACTTAATAATTCATTACTTATCTTTATCCTAGAAAATAATATCTCTTCCATTTGAAAAGTATTAACTACAAATATAGGAATTTTATCTATATAAATAAAATTATCATTCTTATCCCATTCATAAAAATCATATACATCCCTATAATCATTAAAATTTAATAATACATCATATATATAATTCATATTATTTCCTCCATATTAAAATAATCATTATCAATAAACCAATAAAAAATATAAAACATTCATAATTAGTAAATATAAATTCTAAATATTCAAAAATAGTATATCCAAATGAAAATAAATTTATGTATAAAAATATATATGTTAATCCTATAACCATCATAATAAAACTAATAGTATAAAGAAATATTTTCATCATACTAATTAATATGAAAAAAAATAAAGAACTATTCAAGTTCTTTATTTTCTAATTTAGCTACATCTACTTTATTAATATTTTCAAATTTCTTAGTAATCTTATCACTAGTAACTGAAATACTTTCTACATCCTTATTAACAGTTTGAATACTACGAGCTAATTTATCCCAACGTTCTTTATAACGAGAAAACTCTATTCCAAGTTTATTTAACTCTTCATGAATAATAGAAGTATATTTATCCCTTTCCATATTCTTAATAATCATTTCAATAACAGTAAGAGTAGAAATCAATGTAGTTGGGCTAGTAATCCATACATGACGTTTATATGCATAATTAATAATATCAGGATGATATGCATTAACTTCAGCAAATATTGCTTCTGCAGGTAAGAAAAGAATAGCTTGATCAGTAGTTTCACCAGGTATTATATACTTACTACTAATCGCATCAATATGCTTCTTCATATCTTGTTTAAATAACTTTTCAGCATTATCTCTTTCTACTTGACTTAACTTCTTATCTACCATTAATTCATAGTGTTCTAAAGGAAACTTAGAATCAATACAAATAGTACCAAGAGGTTCAGGTGCAAATAAAACTGAATCTGCAATAACTCCAGTACTTAAAGTATATTGAAGACGATATATACTATCATTATTTTCACCAAACACATTAACTAATATATGTTTAAGATTAACTTCACCAAATATACCTCTAGTCTTCTTATCAGTAAGTATTCCTTGTAGACTAACTATATCAGTAGATAAATTTTCTATTTTCTTTTGAGCTTCATCTATCTTACTAAGTCTTTCAATAACACTAGTAAATGTTTTATTAGTCTTTTCAAAATTTTGATCTAATCTTTCATTAACTTTCTCATTAATCATAATTAATCTTTTTTCTACTTGTTCATTTAACTTAGTAAAATCCTCATTCATATTACGATTTAAATCAGATTTAAATTCACCCATTTCTTTAATCATATTAACCTCTAATTTACCAAGTCTTTCAGTAATATTAGATTCATTAATATTCTTCATTAAAGAAATAATTCCAATAATAATTAATATAACAAGTAATACAATAATTATAATATCCATTACCATGTAATCACCTTCTAAAAATATTATAACATAATTCTACTTACTTGAACTTAATTTATTATAACCACCATCTATATTTACAGTATGATATCCAACTAAATTTAAATAATCTACAATCCTTTTACTTGTAATACCATTTTTACAATAAATATAATAAGTATCAGACTTATTCAAATACTTAGAATAATTATTAAATAACTCTAAATAAGGAATATTTATAGAATCATCTACATGTCCCAATAAATAATCTTTCCTACTTCTAATATCTATTATATTCATAAAACACCTCCTAAAATATTAAATGTAAAAAAAAAGAATCTATATATAATAGATTCCTATCTAACTTTATAAGGTTTTTCTAAAGTACCATTTCCACTCTTATATAATGTTTTTTCATTTAAGTAAATAACTGGTCTAACTTCAGCATAATTACTAGCATTAACAGCTTTAGCTGATCCATTAGATGCAACTTGAAATACTGTAGAAGTATCTTCTTTATTACCAGTAACTAACCACCAATCTTTTTTAATTGTTAAATAATTATAATTCTTACATGATTTAGTAGTAGAATTCTTACAATTCTCATCTATACTAGCAAACATATAATCAGATAAAGTAAGTAATCCTAATTTTTGATCTTTTAATACTTCAGAACACTCTACACTATTATCTTTAGATTCACTAGTAGTAAGTCTCTTAGAAATACATACATTAAATGGAACAATTCTCTTCTTATCTTTACTAGATAAAATATTTTCTCCTTCTTTTTCTGAAGGATTATTATATAACTTATCTAAATAATCTTTTATTCTACTATTAGAATAAGTATTAACACCAGATTCATATAATCTTTCAGGATTATATCTATTGTCCCAAGGTTTAGTATAACCAGCACCTTCTTCACTAATTAATACTACATTATTATTAGAAGTAATCTTAACAATTCTCCAAAGATTATTATCTAATTGAACATAATTATTTACATTTTCCCCTCTAAATATATGACCATATTTAGTTGAATATAAACCATATCCAGAAGTAACAATTTCTTCATTTTCTAATACCTTATTAGCAAGTTCAACAGTAGAATAATTATCTCCACAATTTAAATATGGTGTATATAAATAACCTGAAGAAGTTTTTTCTACTTGTACACTACCTGTACAAGCATCACCTTCTTTTAGATATTCTGATAAATCTTTCATTTTACCAGCAGCAGTTAAATTAGCTGCATCTATTTCAGTAATATCTCCATCCTCAACTGGTAAACTATTTTTATTATCTTTAAAATAAGAAATAGCTGCATTCTTCATTATCTTTTCAATTTCAGAATAACTATATTTTCTATTACTATTAGTAATTGAACTTAAAATTAATATTAATAAAATAAAACCTACAAATATAGCTACTGCTATTCCCATTAAACGATATAACTTTCTCTTATCAGATGACATAGTCTTAGTTTTAGTTTCTTCTACTTCTAATTCATCTTCATCTAATAATTCATCTTTTTCTTCATCATCATCAGTTTTCTTAGGTTTTTGTACTATATTAAAATTCATACCCATAAACTTCATCCTTTCTACTCATCAAAGAAATCATCAAAGAAATCATCTTCTTCAGAATCCTCTAATTTAAGATTAACTGGTTCTTTATTTTCAACTGGAAGAGGTTTAACTTCCTCTTTCTTTTCCTCTTTAGCTTGTTCTTCTTTAGCTCTTTTTTCTTCTTCTTCAAGTTCTGCAATTTTAGCATCAATCTTTTTAACTAATTCATCTACATCAAAACCTAAATCATCATCGTCATCATCATCTTCTACTCTAGTTGGAGCACTATTAATAGGAGAACGACTAGGTTGTGGGAATGGTTGGAATATATCTCCCCCATCCATTTGCTTCTTAAATGTTTCAAAATCAGGTATTGCAGGTTGTGAACTGGCTTTTTGTTCATTTACTTCTCTACCTTCATTAGCTACTCTTCTTAAGAAATCAGGTATCGCAGGAGCTTGTCTTTCCCTAGCCTCTTGTAATTCTCTAGGTAATGCTGATGCAAATTCATTATGCATACCCATAGGATTAGGCATTGCTGATATTTCACGATCTCTATCATCTGCTGCATTCATCATTTCAAGAAGTTTCTTTTTCTTTTGATTCTTAACATATTCCTTAATATCAAAAGTATGAACTTCTCTCTTTGTTCTTTCAGGATACTTAGCAGGTGGATATTTAACTCCCCAATTTAATTTAAAATATGGAGTAAACTTAGTTTTAAATGGTTGTTTTCTCATACGAAGAATAATAACTTCAAATTGTTTCATTCTTTGTAAATCAGAAACAGTAACAAGTGGAGTTGAAGCAGTCTTATCATCTTTCTTAGACTTTTCTTCACCACACATCTTAGATATTTCTTCCAAAGCCTTTAACTCAGTAGTAATCAAGTAAATAATATTACCACAGTTACCACGAATAGTTTCAGCTTCTTCTTTACCATAAACATCATCTAATTGTGCAAAGTTTTGAATAATCATTGTAAAACGAATTGCACGAGAACGTGCTGCAGTAATCATTGTAGTAACATCTTTTAAAGGTGGCATATTAGCAAACTCATCAAGTAAGAAATTAGTTCTAACAGGAAGTTTACCACCATGTCTTTGTGCAACACTAATTAAAGTTTCATATATTTGTTTTAATAAAATTGTAACTAATGAGTGATATGTTTTCTTTTCATCTTGAATAACTATAAATACAGCAGTTGGTTTTTCACCA
>CACZQV010000036.1 GCA_902783435.1 uncultured Erysipelotrichaceae bacterium
CAGTTGAAGTAGCACCAGTTGCAGAACCAACTCCAATGGTTGATCCAGTAGCAGTTGCTCCAGTTGAAGTAGCACCAATTGCGGAACCAACTCCAATGGTTGATCCAGTAGCAGTTGCTCCAGTTGAAGTAGCACCAATTGCAGAACCAACTCCAGTAGTTGATCCAGTAGCGGTTGCTCCAGTTGAAGTAGCACCAATTGCAGAACCAACTCCAATGGTTGATCCAGTAGCAGTTGCTCCAGTTGCAGAAGTTGCTCCAATCGAAACTACTCCAGGTATACCTTCTTTAGCAACTGAACCAGTTATTTATGGTGGGGCTAGTCCAGTTGTAGGGGATATTAATGTTAATCAAGAAACAAGTCATCAAATTTATGGTGGAGCTGATCCACTTCAAAATACACAAACAATACCTACTGTCGTAGCACCAACTCCAGTTGTAGAAGTTCCAACAGTAGATCCTGTTATGACTACTCCTGAGGTTCCAACAGTAGCACCTGTTGCAGATGTTACTCCAGTGGTTTCAGAAGCTCAACCAGTAGTTCAAATTCAACAATAAAAGCATTATAAATGCTTTTTTTTTGTACCTTAAAATGATATAATTAATTTAGGGTGGTATTATGAAAAAAGTATCCATATTATCATTACATTTAGGTTATGGTGGTATTGAAAAATGTGTTGTTACTTTAGCTAATTCTTTATGTAGTAAATATGATGTAGAAATAGCTGTTTGTTATAGATTATATGAAAAGCCAGCTTTTCCTATAGATAAGAGAGTTAAAGTAAAATATTTGAATAAAGATTTAAAACCTAATCGTGATAGATTTAAAAATGCTTTAAAGTGTAAAAATATTTTTAAAATAATAAAAGAATCTTTTTATGCTATGAAAGTTTTATATCATAGAAAAAAATCAATGACTTCTTATATTTCTAATACAGATGCAGATGTTATTGTTTCTACTCGAGATATATTTAATTATTGGGTATGTGGCTATGCTAAAGATAATGTATTAAAAATAGGTTGGGAACATAATCATTTTCATGATAATTATAAGTATGCAAATAATGTTAGTAGAAGTGCTAAGGGGTTAGATTATTTAGTATTAGTATCTTCTGAATTACAAAAGTTTTATGCAAATGAATTAAGAAATAGTAAATGTATGTGTATATATATTCCTAATTCGATAGAAAAATTACCAGAAAAAATAGCTAAATTAAAAAATAAAAAATTAATTTCTGTAGGAAGATTATCTCCTGAAAAGGGATATCTTGATTTACTTCGTTTATATCATAAATTATATGTTGATTATCCAGATTGGACTTTAGATATAGTAGGAGATGGAGTAGAAAGAGAAAAATTAGAAAAGTATATTTCAAAAAATAATTTAGAAGAAAAGATTACTCTACATGGCTTTCAAAGTAGGGAAGTAATAGATAAGATGTTAGATGAATCTTCTATATATTTAATGACTTCTTTTACTGAATCATTTGGAATAGTTTTAATAGAAGCTATGAGTCATGGTGTACCATGTATTGCATATGATTCTGCTGAAGGAGCTCGTGAAATAATTAATAGTGGAGAAAATGGTTATTTAATAAAAAATAGAAATATTGATGCGATGTTAATGAAATTAGAGGATTTAATTAAAAATGAAGATGAAAGAATAAGAGTAGGTAAACAGGCTCGTGAAAGTGTAAAAAAATATGATAGTAAGATTGTTTCTGAAGAATGGATTACTTTAATAGAAGAGAGTGATATTTATGAATAAAAAAAGAGTTATGTTTATTGCGTCTACTGGAGGACATTTAGAAGAATTATTACAATTAAAGGAAATGTTTTCTAAATATGAATATAGTTTAATTACTGAGAAGACTAAGTCTAATATGTATTTAAAAGATATATATAAGAATAAAGTTCATTATTTAATTTATGGTACTAAGCATCATTTTATTACTTATCCATTTAAATTACTTTGTAATTGTTTTATTAGTTTATTTTATTATTTTAAATATAGACCTAATTATATAATAACAACAGGTGTACATACTGCAGGACCAATGTGTTGTATAGGTAAGATATTTGGAAGTAAAATTATTTATATTGAAACATTTGCTAATATGGTTACTAAGACTGCAACTGGTAGACTTTTATATCCAATAAGTGATAAGTTTATTGTTCAATGGGAAAGTATGAAAGATATTTATCCTAAGGCAGAATTTGGGGGGTGGATTTTCTAATGATACTTGTTATATTAGGTACTCAAGATAAGGAATTTCCTAGACTCCTTGAAGCTGTTGAAAAATGTATAAAGAATGGAAGTATTAAGGATAAAGTTGTTGTACAAGCAGGACAAACTAAATATGAATCTGATTGTATGGAAATGTTTGATTTATTACCAGCTCCTGAGTTTAATAAATTAATGGATGATGCTAGTTTGATTATTACTCATGGTGGTGCAGGTAGTATTTTGAATGCGATAAAGAAAAATAAGAAAGTTATAGCAGCAGCTAGACTTGCAAAGTATAAAGAACATCATAATGATCATCAAAAACAAATAATCGGAGAGTTTGTTAAACAAGGATATATTTTAGAACTTAAAGATTTTGATAAATTAGATGAGGTAATAAAAGAATCTAAAAAATTTAAACCAAAAAAGTTTGTAAGTAATACTGATAATATGATAAAATTAGTAGAGAATTATATAGAAGATACAAATCATATTTCATGGGTAAATAAATATGGTATATTTATTCTTTGTTTGCTTCTTTGTTTAGGTATCATAATGTTTTTAATGTTTAAATAGGAGGTACTTTATGGATAAGAATAGAAAAGGGTTTACTTTAGTTGAACTTTTAGCGGCTATTGTTATATTGGGAATTTTAATGATTTTTTCTGTTCCTATAATAGTTGGAATGTTAGATAGAAGTAAAGATAAAATCTATGTAGATGATGCTAAAAAAATGATTTCTCAGGCAGAGTATCAAATGAGAAGTAGTAGTAATGAAATTGAGGTACCTGATCCTGGTAATTATATAGTTATTAGTTTAGTATATCTAGATAATGCTTCTTTTGATAATCCTCCTAATAAAGGTGAATATGAAAGAGAAGGATCTTTTGTAATAGTTAAAAATAATGGTGGTAAACTAGAGTATTCTGCTACTATTGTAGAAAAAGTAAAAGGTGGAGGATACAAGGGTGTTAAACTTAGTACTAGTGATGAATTATATTCAAGAAATGCAATAAGACGTGTTACTGTTTTTAAAAAGAATGATTTAGATAATATTGTAAAAGTACTTAAAGATTTAGATAAAGTAAAAGCTAGAAAATATATTAATGATTATTTAGGTAATGATTATATAAAAACAGAAAGTGAATTTTCTAATTTTTATAATTATCCTAATAGTTATAATGGTAATGCTATATCTGGAGATAATTTTGCTCCTAAGATTACAAAAGCTACAATTGATAGTACTGCAAGTTATAATGCATTAACAGCTAAATTATATATAATTGCTACTGATGGTGATAATGCTGTTAATAAATTAAAAGTACGTATATCATATGATGGATTTGATGATAATAATGCTATTGAAGTTCCATATGGCAATAATGAAGAATTTACTTATGATTTAGATTTTAAGAGTAGATTTAGTTATGATTCAGGTGGAGAAGCTACTGTTTATGTTACTGTAGAGGATCCAGAACATAATGTTGCTAAGAAATTACTTAATTATTCAATTCAAAAGAATTTACCACCAGAAATAGGTGAAGATTCTAGTATTTCTAAAATGAATTCTGATACTGTTAATAAAACTAAAGCTTTAGTATCGTTATTTGTTAAAGACGATATGACTTCTTTAGATAATATGAAAGTTTGTTTAGCAGAGTCTGATAGTAATGTAAAACCAACTAGTTGTAGTGACTATAAGCCATATAACGAGGTGTTCTCTAGTAATAATACATTAGAGTATCAATTTAAATGTAATGGAACTTGTACTCGTAATGGAACTACTCATTATTTAACAGTGTTTGTAAGAGATGAACAAAATGCTGAAGCATCTAAGCAATTTGAATACACTTTCTCTCGAAATTCTAAACCAGTATTTATTGGTGATGTTAGTGTTGAATCAAGAATAGAACCATTTACTTCAACTGGTAGTAAGGATGTAGTTGTTTCATTTAATGTAGAAGATGATTTAGATAAAATAGAGGATTTAAAAATAAAAATATCTGATGGGTCAAAAGTAGAGGAACATACTGGTAATCCATTTACTTCTTATGATTTTACTTTTGCAGATACTACATATAATGGAAGTACTAGAAATATAACTGTTACAGTTACTGATAGTGAAGGAGAATCTGTTTCTAAAACGTATAATAATTATACTTTATACAATAATAAGGCTCCTGTTATTTCAGAATTCTTAGTTACTACTAGAGAAACTGTTTGTACAAATCCTAATTACATTTGTTCTATACTTGCAGGTGGAAGTGTTAATGCTAATGTAATTCTATCTTTATCAGATGATATTGATTACAAAGATGACTATAAAAATGTAAAAGTATGTGTATCTGATAAACAAAGTGATTGTAATAATGTTAATTCAAATAAATTTGTTTCATATGAAAATTATTTTGAAACTGAAAAGCCAATAACACTTGATGCTAGTTATAATGGACAAGAAGTAACTATTTATGCTTATGCTAAAGATAGTTCTAATAAGTTATCTGAGCCTAAAACTTTTAATTATAAATTATATGAGAATCAAGCTCCAGTTATTACAGATTTTAATATAGTTTCAGAGGAAGAAGATTTTACAAATGAAGGTAGTTTAAATATTATGTTTGCTATTAATGGTGAAGATGATTTTGATGATAAGTCTGATATTACTTTTAAATTATATGAAGATGATGTAGAAGTTATAAGTTCTCCACTTTCTACTTATAGTGGAAAAGAAAATAATAAGCATACTCTTTCAGGTAGTTATGATGGAAGAGAAAGAAATCTTAAAGCAGTTATAATTGATTCACAAGGTTTAACTGCTAGTACTGAAATACCATATACAGTATATAAGAAAGCTGGTCCTCAAATAGATAATGTTAATGTTGAACCAGTTAATACAGTATGTGAAATAGATTCAGCATGTTCTGATTCAGCTAATAATAGTTTGGAAATTAAATATACAGTAGAAGTTGTTAGCCCTGATACAATTACTGAAGCTTTACCAAATGGTAATTTAAGTAATGTAGAAATGTGTGTTTCAGAAACTGATAATTGTACTAATTATACTAGTTTTACAAATGGCAAAGGAACATTTACTTTTAGTGCAAATAATTCTTTAAAACCATATGATGGTTCTACAAAAACATTACATGTATTCGTTAGAGAAAAGAATAGTACTGAAGTATCAGATAGTACTACTGTTGAATATGAAATATATAAGAATAATCATCCTGTAATTATTAAAAGTCCTTCAATAGAAAAAAATTATAATAATACAGAAGAAAATCTTGCTAATATAAAGTATTCAGTAGGGGTTATAGATGATTTAGATAGTTCTTTAAGAATTAATTATTGTTATAAGATTGATGATGGTTCTGAACAATGTTCTGGATTCCAACCATATACTGATACAGCAAAAGTTTTAGATGAATCATTCTTTGGTATAACTGATTATGCAGGGCAAAAAATAACTTTGTATTCATATATTGCTGATAGTTATGCAGAAATAAATAATAGTGGTATACCTACTAGTTCGTTTGTAAAATCAGAAGAAATCGATTATACATTACACACTGATGCTGCTCCAGAAATTTATTCAGTTTATGCTGTTTATGATGTTGAATATTATGATAGTCAAGGAAATCTAGTTACTAATGTAAATTCTACTAACATTGATTCTCTTTCTGTAAAATATAAAAATGCTAAAATTACATTTAAGGCTATGGATCCATTAGATAGTTATTCTTATTGTATATCTACTGATGAAACTTGTAGTAATTATAATAGTATTACATATAGTGGTGATGATACTAGTATTCATAGAATTGATTATAAGAATGAAATGACTGATATGGAAGTATTTTCAGTTAAGGATTCAACTAATGCTATACCTAGAGATTATTATTTATTCTTGAAAGATAGTACTGGTAAGGAAATTCATTCTAAGTTTAATTTTGTTGCTTATAAAGAATGTGCTGATATGGATGATAATACTGTTGAGTATGAATATATATATTCAGAAGAAAATGGTGAACCAGAAATATCAATGAGTAGATGTGAAGGTAAATGTTATTATTCTTATGAAGATGGTGATAATACTGTATATAATAATATAGTTTCATATTATAACCAAAAGATTACTTATAAGGATAGATTTGATTCTTCTAAGCAATGTACTCAAAAATATTTGATTGCAGATGATGAATATACTGATGTAAAACCTTATACGGCTAGATGTGATTTCTATAAGTGCTTTGAAAAATCTAATGGTACAGTTGATACTAATGCTATAGGCACTAGATATAATGAAATTGAATATACACATGAAGATGATATTACTCATGAAAAATATGTATGTAAGGGATATTATAATTTATATAAAGTAACTTATAGTAAGCATTTAGGTATTGTAAGTGTTGAACATAATGGAAAACTTTGTGATACGGTATATGAAAGATATCCAAATAAATATAAATATACTGCTTCAGAACCTTATGTAAGAATAGCAGATTAATGGAAAGGGGATATTATGAAAACAAAAAAAGGAATTTTAATTTTAGTTATAATTGCGATTTTATTAATATTATTTTCTATTATTCTGATGATATTTGGTAAACCTAAAAGTAAATATAAAAGTTCTGAGGGTAATAGATATATTATTTCTAATAAGGAATATGAATTACCAGGTACTAAGAAACATACAAATGATATGATAAAAAAAGCTCATTGTATAGATAAAATTTGTATAGAAGATGTAGTAATTTATTATGCAGATGAAGGTGGAAGATTAGAGTATAGAATAACTAATAAATCTTCTAAGACTGCTAATGGATATTTAAAAATAGTTTATGATAATCATGATTTTCTTGTTTCATATCATAACTTAGAACCTAATAGTTCTGTTGAATCTATGTCAGAATTTAAAGGTGTAAAGATTAGTGATAAAGATAATTATACTTTGAAAAAACTTACAGCTGCTGAAATTAAGAAAATTATAAAATAATAGTAAAGAAAGAGTAAAGTAGCTCTTTCTTTCTTTTATTTTATATACATTTTTTTTTGTTTTTGTTAGAATTATAATAGGTGAGGCATATGAATTATAAAAAATTATCAATTATGTTAATGACACTTAGTTTTGTTTTAATAATTTCTGGTGGTGTGTCTTCTTTTGTTATTGGATTAAAACAAGATCATGAGGAAACTTATAATCGTATGTATAAAGTAGATGATGAATTTGAGGTATTTAGTACTAATACTAGTGTGTTTGAATCTAATAGAGATGAACTTTATAATGTTGTATTAAGTAATGTTTATTATGATACTATGTATGATGAAGATAAAGATGTTAAGAATAAGTTATCTAATTATGAAAACTTAGTTGATGAACTTACTAAGAATACTAATAATTTAGATAAATTATGTAGTAATATGTATTATTCTAGTAAAGATACTAATAATAAATGTGTTAATTATAAAAGTATTTATGAACAAGTTATTAATTATTTTGTTAGTGATATAAAAGTATATAATAGTAATGTTAATAAGTATAATAAATATCAAGAAGAAAATGGTTCTTCTTTAAGAATTAGTAAGTATAAAACTACTAAGAAATATATAGATTATAATAATGATAAAAAATATGATGGTAAAGAGGAATAATTATGTTTAAAAGAAAGAGTAAAATTACATATAAAATGCCTTTAAAAAGAAAATTAGTTCGTTTTATTTGTTTATTTTATATTATGGGATTTATCTCTTTTTTATTTCTTTTTTATGGACCTATAACTAGTTTTAAAGAGTTTTGGATTACTAGTGCGATGACTACTAAGGATCATAAGTATTTAGCTACTTGGTTATATAGTGATAAGTATATTCAAAAGGTATTAAGAAATAATAGTATTATTGAAGTAAATGAAGTTAGTGATCCTAATCAAATAGTTTTTAGAAAGTATACTACTACTATTTATAGGAATCAGTATGAAAAAGAGATACTACAAAAGGATAATGAAAATGATTTATATAAAGTGATTAATGTTAGTGGTAAGGGCTATAATGGATATTTAGTAGCTATATATGATCCTTCTAGAATACATATTGCGACTACTTCTAAATTAGGTGTTACTGGGGAATCAATTCTTACTGTTAGTGAAAGAGAAAATGCTGTTATTGCGATGAATGCTGGTGGATTTTGGGATCCAGATTGGAATGGTAATGGTGCTTTACCACATGGTACTGTTATTTCTAATGGTGTAGTTGTTAGTGATTTTTTAGATGCTAATATGGGTGGTGGATTTATTGGATTTACTAAAGACAATAAATTTATATTAGGTAATATGAGTAAACAAGAAGCAATTAATATGGGGTATAGAGATGCGATAGAATTTGGACCGTATTTAATTGTTAATGGTAAACGAAGTTTTATAAAAGGAAATGGTGGATGGGGAGTTGCCCCAAGAAGTGCTATTGGTCAAAGAAAAGATGGAATTGTATTATTTTTAGTTATTAATGGAAGACTTGCGACTAGTATAGGAGCAGATATGTCTGATTTATGTGATATTATGGAAAATTATGGTGCTTATAATGCTGCTAATTTAGACGGAGGTAGTTCTTCTGAATTGGTTATTAAAGGAAAAATAATAAATACACCTGTAGCAGGTGGAGAAAATGGACTTAGAAATATGTCTACTTTCTGGGTAGTGAAATAGTTAAAAATAATTATATAAAAGTACATACTTAGGTTGTACTTTTTTTTATTTCTTGTTATAATTTAGTAGGTGAAGTGTGAACTATGGCAAGAAATATAAAAAAGAAGAAAAAAGAAAAACATGTATTAAGTAAAGGTGAATTTGCTTTTAATTTTTTAAGCCTTGTTGCAATAATAGGAGTAGGTATATATTTTGGATATAGAAGTTTATACTATTATAGTAAACAAAATATGAAAATAAAAGCTGAAGCTCAAACACTTAATGGATTAATTATACAAAATAATAAAGTAGTACAAAAAGATGAAGTTGGACTTCATCAAGATACAGATGGTTATTATTTTAAAGGTAAAGTTGAAAATAATTATGTTAGTTTTTATAATCAAATATATAGAGTTATACGTATAAATGATGATAATTCTGTAAAGATGATTACTGAAGATATAGATGGTTCATTTATGTGGGGAGAAGATTCTCATTATAAAGGATCTAATGTATGGAAATTTTTAAATAAAGATAAAGATAATAATTTAGGAATGTATTTAGATACTATTCCTAATTATAAGAATTATTTAAAAGAAACAAAATATAGTGAGGATAAACTTATTGGAGGAAAAGTAGAATCATCTGATAAAATTCTTAAAGATTATGGTTCTTTATTGGCTCTTAAAGATTATACAGAAGCTAATGGTAAAGAGAGTTATTTAAATAATGGTAAATTATTTTATTTAGTTGGGTTTAATGAAGATAAAGAAAATTTATATATAGAAGAAGATGGAAGTGTTCAATCTTGTGATAGTTTAGAGGGATTTGGTATTAGACCAGTAATTACTTTAAAGAAGAATACTGCGGTAACAGGTGGTAATGGTAGTAAAGAAGATCCTTATGTTATATATACTGGTAATGATAAATCATATATTAATTCTTATGTTAGATTAGGTAATGATACATGGAAAGTATATCAAGATGGAGATACTTTAAGATTAAATTTAAATGGATATATAAAAATAGGTGAAAATGAATTAGTTCGTAATTATAGTCTTACTAATAGTGTATTTGATTTAGGTGATAGAAATAATATAGCTTATTATTTAAATACTGATTATTTAAATAGTTTAAGTTATAATGGTGTATTATTAGATTGTAATTATAATATAGGTGAAATAAGTGATGATAGTGGATATAGTATTAATAATATTTATTCTAGAACAGTTACTTCTAAAGTAGGTCTTTTAAATATTTTTGATTTTATATCTAATAGTGAATTAGAAAATTATTTCTTTATTAATACTACTTCTGAAATTGGTAGTATGGAATATGATAGATTTAAAACAGGTTTATTAGAGGAATCTGATGTTAGAGATGTAAAACATGTAGTACCAACTATATGTATAGATAAGAAAAATATAAAGAATGGAAAAGGAACGGCTGACGATCCTTATACAGTGGAGTGATATTAATGACAAAAATTGTTAAGAAAAAACTAAGATTAAAGGGTATTAAGTTTAAGAAGGTAAGTAAGTTTACTGTTCTTGTCTTTTTACTTGATTTAATGGTTATTGGTGGGCTAGTTGTAATTAATAATGAGGAATTTAAAAATTTTTGGATTCCTACTGCTATGACTACTATGTCTCATAAATATTTAGCATATACTTTATATGATGAAGAAACTGTTAATAAAGTTATGAGTGAAAATTATATAGAGCAAGCTACTGAAGATGTTAACTTAGATGAAATAGTTATTGGTAAAGCTGGAGGAAAAACTCATTATACTAATAAGTATGAAAAGGAATTATTTACTAAGGATGAAGGTAATGATGTTTATAAAACTATTAGAATTATTGAACCTAAGTATAAGGGTTGGTTAATTGGAGTTTATGATCCTAGTGATATAGAACTTGCGGTATCTTCTAAGTTGGGTAAAGCTGGTCAAAATGTTAGTACTTTAACTAAAAATAATGGTGGATTAGTTGGAATAAATGGTGGAGGATTCGAAGACCTAGATGGTTGGGGTAATGGTTCTATTCCATATGGGGCTATTATTAAAGATGGTAAACTTATTTGGACACATGCTGGTGGATCTGGAGGTTTAATTGGATTTACTAATGATCATAAAATGTATCTTACTGCTAAAAGTCCAGACGAAGCTATTAAAGATGGTATGAAAGATGCTGTTGATTTTGGGCCTTTCTTAATTGTTAATGGTAAAACAAGTAAAATTCATGGTGATGGTGGTTGGGGTACTGCTCCAAGAAGTGTTATTGCACAAAGAAAAGATGGTGTAGTATTACTATTAATAATAGAAGGTAGATTACCTGGATATTCTACTGGAGCTACTATGAATGATGTAATAGATGTTTTATTAAGATATAAAGCTTACAATGCAGCTAACTTAGATGGTGGGGCATCATCTACAATGAGTATTGAAGGAAAACTTTGGAATAGACCTAGTGCTGGTGGAGAATATGGTGGTAGAACTGTATCTAATGCTTGGATAGTTACTAATAAACAAAATAAACCTGCACAAGCTCCTGTTAAAAGTAATTATAAATAGAAGTAGAAATACTTCTATTTTTGTATTATAATAGTATCTAATTTGAGGGGATTATATGAGAAAGTTTATTGTTAGTGATTTACATGGTAATGGTGATATATATGATTCTATTATGGCTTATTTAGAAAATATAAGTATGTCTGAAGAAGTGGAATTATATATTAATGGAGATCTAATTGATAGGGGATTAGATTCTTATAGGATGCTTGAAGATGTTGTTAATAGAATTAATAATAATGATTCTATTAAAATACATTATTTGGGTGGTAATCATGAATTAATGATGTATAATGCTCTTAAAAAGAAGAAACCTGGTAGACCATTAACTTTTCTTAATGAATGGATATATAATGGTGGTGGAATAATTGAATCTAAATTAGATTCTTTAGATAATGAAGAAGATAAGATAAATGAGTATATTGAATTTTTGGGAAATTTAGAAATATATAATTTATTTGATGAAAGTATTAAAAATAATCCTGTATTACTTGTACATGCACAAGCTCCTAAGAGAGTATTAAAAAAATGTAATATGAAAATAGCAGATAATAATCTGTATGTTTATAAGGCTGTTTGGACTAGAGATAGGGATGAATATCATATACCTCATAAATTAGGTAAAAAAGGATATTTAACTATAATAGGACATACTTCTGTATTAGAAGATAATGGTTTTATTTATAATAAGAAAGAAAATTATATAAATATAGATGGTGGATGTAATCCATATGCACGTGGATATTTTCATATAGATCATGTGCCAGTAGTAGAAGTGTTTCCTGATCATTTAGAATTATTAATATGGAATCATAATAATGATATTTTTAATGGATATTTCTTTGATGGGGAATTATATAGAATGGATTTAGTTGATTTATTGACTAGGAAGATATATATAAATCATGAATTAGATGATAATGGTGAAAAAACAAGGGAGTTAATTAAAAAGATTAAGGGTTAACTCTTTTGTTTTTTTTTCTTTTGTTATATAATTTATATATAGTTGGAGGATTGATATAATGATGAAAATAATGGATGGTAATGAAGCTGCTGCTTATGTATCTTATAATTTTACTGAAGTAGCTGGAATATATCCAATTACACCTGCATCTCCTATGGCAGAATTAACTGATAAATGGAGTAGTGAAGGAAAACTTAATTATTTTGATACACCGGTAAAAGTAGTTGAAATGGAGTCTGAAGCAGGAGCTGCTGGTATGGTTCATGGTTCACTTCAAGCTGGTGCTTTAACTACTACTTATACTGCTTCACAAGGGCTTTTATTAATGATTCCTAATATGTATAAAATTGCAGGAGAATTATTACCTTGTGTAATTAATGTAGCGGCAAGAAGTTTAGCTACACATGCACTTTCTATATTTGGGGATCATCAAGATATTTATGCTACTAGAAGTACAGGTTTTGCAATGTTAGCATCAAGTTCAGTTCAACAAGTTATGGATTTAACAGGTGTTGCTCATCTTTCTGCAATTAAAGGTAGTGTTCCTTTTGTTAATTTCTTTGATGGTTTTAGAACAAGTCATGAACTTCAAAAAGTAGAATTAATAGATACTGATAAGTTGAAAAAATTAATAGATGAAAAAGCTTTAGATGAGTTTAGAAGTAGAGCGATGAATCCTAATAAACCAAGTATTCGTGGTACTGCACAAAACGAAGATATTTATTTCCAAGCTACTGAAGTTAGAAATACTTATTATGATAAAGTACCTGATATAGTTGCTGACTATATGAATGATATTAATAAAATTACAGGAAAAGATTATAAACCATTTAATTATTATGGAAGTCCTACTGCAAATAAAGTAATAGTAGCGATGGGATCTGTTTGTGAAACTATTCGTGAAGTTATAGATTATTTAGTAAAAGAAAAAAATCAAAATGTAGGTTTAATGGAAGTACATTTATATAGACCATTTTCTGCAAAATATTTTTTAAATGAATTACCTAAGAGTGTTAAGAAAATTGCAGTACTTGATAGAACAAAAGAACCAGGTAGTGCAGGTGAACCATTATATTTAGATGTAGTTCAAACTATTAAGAATGCAGATGCAAGAGTTAATGTTGTTGGTGGTAGATATGGATTATCTTCAAAAAATACAACTCCTGCTATGATTAAAGGAATATTTGATTTCTTAGATACAAGAGATGTTCATACTAATTTTACTGTAGGTATAGAAGATGATATTACTAATTTAAGTATTCCATATGATGATAAATTTATGTTACCTAGTGAGAATGCTGAATTCTTAATATATGGATATGGTAGTGATGGTATGGTATCTGCTTCAAAAGATTTAATGAAGATTACAGGTACTTATACAAATGCTTATGTACAAGGTTATTTCCAATATGATTCTAAAAAGAGTGGTGGAGTAACAATAGCTAATTTACGTTTTGGTAAGAAACCAATTACTAGTACGTATTATGTAGAAAAAGCTAGTTTAGTTGTTTGTACTAAAGATAGTTATTTAAAAAGAATTAAGATGTTAGAAAAAATATCTGATAAGGGAGTATTTATTTTAAATACTAATAAAAATGCTGATGAAGTATTAGCTTCTATGACTAATCATGATAAAAAGATACTTCAAAGTAAACATATTAAGATGTTTATAGTAGATGCAAATAAGATTGCTAATGAAGCAGGATTACCTGGTAAGATTAGTACTATTATGGAAACTATTATATTTAAATTAGGTAAAATAGTAGATTTTAATTTTGCAGTTGGTAAAATTAAAGAAAACTTAGAAACTAAGTTTGGTAATAAAGGTGGAAATATTGTAGAAAAGAATGTTAAAGCAATTGATTCTTCATTAGAATGTTTAATACCTGTAAAAGTACCTTATGTTGATTTTGATAATGAAATTACTCCAAAGAAGAGTTTATTTGAAGTTATTGATTCTATGGAAGGTGATAGCTTACCAGTTAGTAGTTTTGTTAAGATGCCTAATGGTGAATTTGAAGCTGGTACATCAAAACTTGATAAGAGAGATAGTAGTGAGATGGCTCCATGCTATAACAGTGAGAATTGTATTAACTGTAACTTATGTAGTTTAGTATGTCCACATGGTGTAATTAGACCTTTCTTATTAGATGAAAAAGAAGAATTAGACGCACCAGAATCAGTTTCTAGACATTTAGTGGATGCTAAGATAAAAGACCAAGATTTAAAATTTACTGTAGGTGTTAGTTTACCTGATTGTACTGGTTGTGGATTATGTACTGAAGTTTGTCCAGGTAAAGCTGGTGCTAAAGCTTTAGTTATGAAAATGAAAAATGAATTATTAGAAGACAAACGTGATGAAGAATATAAATACTTATTTAATGAAGTAAAAGAGAAAAAGAATGTTATGCCTACTAATACAATTAAAGGTAGTCAGTTTGTTAAACCTAAATTTGAATTTCCTGGTGCTTGTGCAGGTTGTGGAGAAACTCCTTATTTAAAACTTTTAACACAATTATTTGGGGATAGAATGATAATTGCTAATGCAACTGGATGTTCTTCTATATATGGAGCTAGTACTCCATCTATGCCATATTCTGTTCCATGGGCTAATTCATTATTTGAAGATAATGCTGAATTTGGATTTGGTATGAAAAATGCAGACAATGTTTTAAAAAATCAAATAATAACATTAATTAAGAATAACTTAGATAAAGTTAAAAAGAGTGAAAAAGAAGTTTATAAAGCATATACAGAAGAAATAAATGAAGAAAATGCTAATAAATTATTAGAAATTATAGATGATACTAAGATTGATAGATTAAAGAAATTAAAAGATTTTATTCTACCTAAGAGTGTATGGATGATAGGTGGAGATGGTTGGGCATATGATATTGGTTATAATGGAATAGATCATGTATTAGCTAATAAAGAAAATGTTAATATATTAGTGCTTGATACAGAAGTATATTCAAATACTGGTGGACAAGCTTCTAAATCAACTAGACCGGGTGCTGTAGCTAAGTTTGCATCTAGTGGTAAAGAAACTGCTAAAAAGAATTTAGCTAAGATGGCTTTAAGTTATCCACATGTATATGTAGGAACTATATCTCTTGGAGCTAATCCAATGCAGGCTATTAAAGTTATGAAAGAAGCAGAAGCTTATAATGGACCAAGTATTATTATTGCTTATGCTCCATGTATTGCTCAAGGAATAATTAAAGGAATGAAAAATTCAATTAATGAGGAAAAATCTGCAACTGAATCAGGATATTTCCCATTATTCCACTATAGTCCAGTAACTTCTGAATTTAAGGTGGATAGTAATGCTGATTTCTCTAAATATGAAGAATTTACTTTAGGAGAAGATAGATATAGATCTTTAAAGAAATTAAATAAAGAAGGAGATAAATTATTATCTAAAAATAAAGAAGATGCAGAAGCAACTTATGAATTTTATAAAAACTTAGAAAACAAAAAAGAGGAAGAAAAGTAAGTTTTTCTTCCTTTTTTTATAGTTTTATGTTATAATATAGAGCAATTCAAAAACGGAGGGGTTATTATATGGGAAAATATAGTACTTATCAAGATATTGATGATGAATATGAAGATGAAGAAGAAAAAGAATATTCTATATTACCATTATTAGCTACAATATCTAAATGGTTTATTAGAATAGGAATTGTAGTAGGAATTATATTATTATTATACTTTATAGTTAAGACTGATTTTATGTCAGCATTCTTATTTATAATAGGTATGATAGTAGCATATTTCTTTGGATACTTATTTATGCTTTGTTTAGATAAGTTTGTTGTTATGAATGATGAATAATCATTCTTTTTTAGGGGGTTGTTAATATGTTATATCCAAAAAGATTATCAAAGAAAAATTTTGAAAATATTATGGAAAAAATTTCTTTAATTGCTAGATATCCTAAAATACTAGAATTAGATGAAGATGCAATAGAAGAAGATATAAGACAAGTTAGAGAAATAGAAAAATTTTTATATGATTGTAATATAAGACAATATGAATTACCTGATATACCTAGAGGTAAAATAATTCTTAGTAATGAAGTATATAATCGTTTATTAAATTATGCTAATAAGAGTAATGAAAAAGATAATTCTATGACTGAATTTGGTGGATATATGTATGGTGTAGAAACTGCACCAAATACTATTTATTTTAAAGAAAACAATGTAGTTCAAATGAAAAGTTTTTCTGGTGAAATACAAACACCTTTAAAACTTTCTAAGGAAATGGAAAATGTTATAAAGTATTCTGATGTAGATTGTATTGCTCATATACATACACATCCGTTTGAAAGAAAGCATTATTTTCCTTTTCCTTCAAATCAAGATTTATATACTTATGCATTTTTACAAGAACAGTTTAATAAAACAGATAAAGATGTTTATTTTTTAGGATGTTTAATAACACCTTTAAATAATTCAAGTGAAAGTGTTAGACTTAATGATATATGTTTTATGTTTTATGATAAAAATGAAAGATCATTTTATAAATGTAGTAATATTTATTTTGAAGATAGTAGAAAAATTAGATGTCCATTACCTGTAAGAGATGTTTTATATACAGATAGTGATAATAAAGTATTAGTAAAAGAAAAAAGAACAATATTACAAAATTATAGAAATATTTAAAATACACACAAAAAGAAGATGTCGGCCACATCTTCTTTTAGTTTTTTAATCTAAGAAGCAGGACCCCCTGAGGCCTGCTTCCAAAAAGAATAAAAAGGGGTTGGCTAGTGTGATACTAGCGACCAATTC
>CACZQV010000037.1 GCA_902783435.1 uncultured Erysipelotrichaceae bacterium
AGAATAGATATATATGAAGATAAAAGAATTAATATAAAATTCAGTTTTAAAAATGAAAATTAGTCTACCATAAAGGGACAAAGGCATACTTGTCCAATTCACACTCGTATTATTAATCATCATGTATATAAACATACTTATAGACCAGTATATACTTGTAGCGAAGAAAATGTATGTAGTAATGTACAATGTGGTTCATGCAATAATTTTAATTAGTAAATAGACTTGTAAATTATATTGTCTAGTTGTGTCAATTTACTTGATATTTTACATTCACTCTTGTATTCTAATAATAGGGAGTGTGATATTAATGATTTATCCATCTATCGATAAGTTACTTAACATTGTAGACTCTAAGTATGAACTTGTTCATATTGCTGCTAGAAGAAGTAAACAAATTGCCAGAGACGGATATTTACAAATGCCTGAATCCGAGTACAAAAGCAAGAAGAATATAGGAAGGGCTCTTGAGGAAGTTTCAGAAGGACTAATCGAGATAAAAAAAAGAGAAGTTTAATCTCTTTTTTTTATGTTATACTTTAAATAGGTGGTGGTTCATATTAAGATTATTAAATATAAGAAAAGTAGTAATGGTAAATATAAAGTGTTTTTAGATAATGGTCATGAAATACTATTATATGAAGATGTTATTTTGAAGTATAATTTATTATTAAAAAAAGAAATAGATGAAGATACTTTAATAGAGATAGATAAGTATAATCAAGAATGTGATGTATATTATGTTGGTTTAAATAGTATTAAGAATAGATTTAAAAGTATATATGATTTAAGAGTATCTTTAATAAAAAAAGAGTATCCTGAAGACTTAGTAGATAAAGCTATAGATAAGTTAATTAAACAAGGATATTTAAATGATAGAAGTTTTACTAAGAGTTTTATTAATAATAAAATGATAACTACTAATAGTGGACCATATAAGATAGAAAAGGAATTAAGAGAAAAGAAAATTGATTTAGATATAATAAAAGAAGAAATAGAAGTATTTGATAGGGAAGAACAAATTACTCGTATTAAAAAGATTATAGATAAAGGTATTAAAACAAATCATACTAGGGGAGGTATTGTTTTAAAACAAAAAATTTATAATGACTTGAAGTTACTAGGATATGATATTTCTTTGATAAATGAAGTTATTATAACTTATACATTTGAAGAGGATGAATCTATAGCTAAACGTGAATATGAAAAGTTATATCGTAAATATAGTAGAAAATATAGTGGTGATGAATTAAAAAGAAAAATAAGGGAAAAAATGTATTTGAAGGGATTAAGTTATGAAGAATAATAAGAAATTAAATATATTTTTAGTATTATTAATTATTTCAATTAGTTTCTTTTTGTTATTAGCTTTTAGTTTGGATAATGATTATTTCTGGCATATAAGTGCGGGAAAGTATATGTTTAATAAAGGTGTTTTAAAGTATGATGTATTTTCATGGTATTTAAAAGATAAATATTGGATGAGTCATGAATGGTTATTTGAAATAATTATATATGGATTAAGAAAGATATTTGGTAGTATTCATACTATTATTTATTGTTTTAGTACTTTAGTTAGTTTATTATTAATACTATTTTTTACTAATAAAAAGAATATGGTTAAGAATATTCCATTTACATTAATATACTTATTATTATTTAGTATATTATCTTTAGGTTTTATTCAAGTTAGACCTCATATGATTAGTAATATATTTGTAGCTTTAACAATTTATTTTTTATATGATTTATATAATAATAAAGATTCTAAAAAAATATATTTTTTGCCTGTAATTACAATATTTTGGGCTAATATACATGGTGGAAGTAGTAATTTAAGTTATATATTTTGTTTTATATTTTTAATATGTGGATTGTTTTCTTTTAAATATAAAAAAATCGAATCTAATAGAGTTAGTAAGATTCAATTAAAAAAATATTTATTAGTAATGTTTTTATGTATGATTAGTATATGTATAAATATTCATGGATTTAAGATGTTTTTATATCCGTATAGTAATATGTTAGATACTACTATGCTTAATAATATTAGTGAATGGAGAAATACTAGTTTAAGTGATCCATATCATTATATTTATTATATATTCTTGTTGTTTATATTGTTTACTATGTTATTTAGTGATAAGAAGATTAATTTTATAGATTTTATTTTATTTGGATTTGTATCTTATTTAGGATTAAAAAGTATACGTTTTTGGTTATATAGTCCAATTATTATGAATTATATTATATTTAATTATGTTAATGATAGAAAATTAGAAAAAGGTACTTATATGGTTTTAGGAACTATAATTATATTTTTATTTAGTATTTATATATGTAATATTAAAGGTATAAATACAATTAAGTATAAGATTAATTTAAATAAAGATATACTTAATCTTATTAAGAAGGAAAATCCTAAAAGATTATATAATATGTATGATTATGGGGGAGAATTAATTTATAATGATATAGATGTCTTTATAGATGGTAGGGCTGATTTATATACTAATTATAATTATAAGGATTATTTAAATATTTCTAATTTACAAGGAGATTATATTAAAGTAATTGATAAATATGATTTTGATTATTTTTTAGTAAGTAGTAAATATCCTATTAGTACATATTTAAAGTATAGTGATGAATATGATGTTCTTTATAAGAATAAAGATATTTTGTTATATAAAAAAATAGTTAACTAATGTTAACTATTTTTATTATTCTTGTGTTTGTTCTTCTTGTTGTTTTGGTTTAGAACTTTCAATTAAATCATCTATGTATTTATTATAAGCTTTCTTTAATTTATCATCATTCCATTTAATTTTATTTTCTTCACGAATTGATTTTAAAGTTTGATAATATATTGATTGATCTTCATTTAATTTTTGTTCTCTTAATTTTTCTTTAATTTCTTTTTTTACTTCTTTTAATTTAGGTTTATCTTTTTCTCCTGTTTTTAATATTATATGATATCCATATTCTGTTTTTACAGGTTCTTTTGTATATTCATTTTTATTTAAATCTTTTACTGCATTAGAGAATTCTTCAACCATATCATTAAGTTCAAAGTATCCTAAATCTCCACCTTTAGAGGAATTAGAATTATCATTTGAATACTTTTTAGCTAGAGATGAGAATTTTTTACCTTCATTTAATTCTTTGATAATTTTTTCAGCTTTCTTTTTAGCTTTATTTTCTGCATCTTGTATTTCTTCTTCAGAAGCACCATCTTTTACATCTACAGTAATAAGAATATGACTAGCTCTTACTTTTCCTCTTATTTCATCATCATAGTATTTTTTGATTTCAGAATCTTTTAGATTTTTTTCAATGTAATCTTCTACAGCTTTTTTTCTTTTATATTCTAATGATAATTTTTCTCTTAGTATATCTTCATCATCAGTACCAAAATATTGTTTTAATATACTTTTATAAGTTGCTTCATTACCACCATAGTATGATTTAATTTGTTCTAGTTGTTTATCAATTTCTTCTTTTTCTTTCTTATCACTTTTATATTTCTTTGATAATAGATCTTTATCGATCATGTCTATTAATATAGAAATATTATCCTCTTTTATTCTTTCATAATATTCTGTAGCAGTATATTTATCTTTTTTTACGGATACAGCTACCTTTGATCCATTTTTTACTTCAATATCTTTTCCACAACCAGTAATTAATGTTACTACTAATAGAAGAGATAATGCAGTAATTATTCTTTTCTTTTTCATATTTTCCTCCTGTACATAATAAATCATAACAAAAAAATAATTTTCTTGCAATAATATGAACATATTTTAAATTTATTCATAATATACTTTGAATACATTAAAAAGGAGGAAGAATTATGACTAATTGTTCTGGTACAGGTAATAGTGGCTCTATAATACTTGTTTTATTTATACTTTTAATTATTATATTAGGGGCATCTATTTAGGAGGTTTATATGAATTCTAATAAAAATACTAATAATGGATTTTTACTAGTTGTGGTTTTATATATATTAATCACAATTATAGTAACAGGAACATTCCATTAAAAAAAATACCTTTTTATAGGTATTTTATTTTGTTAATTTATTAAATATTTCATCTAAATCAGATATTTGATCTGGATTATAATTAAATTCTACTAAATCATTTTGATATCTAGGAGTTAGATGTATATGATAATGTTTTACTTCTTGTCCTAAATCATTATTTTGTGCTATAGTTAATCCTTCACAGTTTAATTTTTCTTTTAGTAAAGGATAAATCTTATCTCTTATAATATCTATTGAATGAGTTATTACTTCATTAGTAGTATCATTAATAGTAACCATATGTTCTTTTGGTAATACTAGTAAATGTCCATCAGTAGATGGATTAATATTCATAATAATTTTAATTAAATCATCTTCATATATAGTTTTTGAAGGTAATTCTCCTTTTATAATTTTACAAAAAATACAATCTTCCATAAATCCTCCTAATTTAAATATTTATATGTAATTTTATTTTCTTTTAATAATTTAGTATTATTATCATTTATTATATCACTTATTATTTTTTCTTTAGAAGAAATACTTATAAAATCTTCAGTTAATTTAATTTCAATAGATTCAGTAATATCCTCTTTATTAGTTATTGTGATGATATAGTTCTTTGGAGTTATATTGTTTTCTTTATACATTGAAATTGTTTTATTAATCTTATCAGTTATCTCTTTAGAATTCCAGTTTTTAATTAGTATTTCTTTTTTTAAATTATAAAACTTTAATTCTTTTAAATTATCTTCTTTTATTATTCTATTTTGAACTGTAGAAGTATATTTATCTAGTGTATTTAATATTATTATTTCACATGAAGTACTTGTTTCTTTTTCTATTTCTTTTTTTAGATTCTTTTTTATATTAGTTAATAGTGTTTTTCCTTCTATATAATCTTTTTTATAAGTATCTTTTATTCTTTTATGATAATATTTTATATAAAAATAATGATTTTTATTTTCTTTATTAGTTACTTTCATAGTATAAGTTGTATTTTTATATTTAATTTTACCTAATTTGAAATTATCTTTTTCATTTTTATATTTATTATCTATATAATTATTTATTTTTTCTTGTGCTTTAGGTATTAATAGTCCTCCAGCTTTTTCACTAAAGACTATTATTCCAAAAGTAATTATAATAATAAATAAAAATATGCTTCTTGCGAATAATAATTGTTTTTGTTTTTTCATATAATCACCAAATTTATTTTATCTTAATAATAGAAATAATGCAATTTGATAATTTTAATAAAATATATTGTGTAGAATATTTTTTTGTGATATATTTATTAATAGATTATAGTAGAATGAGAATATTGGTGGTGTTTTTATGGAATGTATAGAAATTAAAGAAGGAAATGTAAAGTATCAAGGACGTGATGACTTTAAGTGTAATTATAGTATTGTGGGTGATAAACAATATTATTATTTAAATGATAAGGTTTTAAATAATAATACAAGAGTTGCGTCTACTAATTTAAAAGAAGCTATTGATCCACTATATGCATCTGAAGCTGCTGAAAATGTAGGTTTATTAGATAGTTATGGTAGAGAAGTTATTCCTTGTACTAATAAATCAATTAAACCAGTAAATGATGATATTGTTTTAGTTGAACCAGCTCATCCAATAAGTCAAAGTGTTATTGATGCAGTTGCGTTAAAGAAAGATCCTTTAGCTGCCACTAAATTAGTATCAACACCAGCACTTATTAAAGATAAAATTAATTCAAAAATGGGTAATACAGGAAGATATGTATTTAATAATCAATTTTCTGAAGCTACATTAGTTGATGTTAATGGTAATAATCTTGTTAATAATGAATATTATAGTTTTATAGCTATGAATCCTGAAAAAGTATTTTTTAGTAAAAATACAATTGATTCAGTAGTAGGAGAATATTCAATATTACCACCAGAAGTACAAAGCGATGTAACTCCAGCTAGTGATACTAATGAAATAGATGTTACTAATGTAGAAGTTCCTACAGAAGTAGTTGAAAATGCATTAACAAATACAGAAACTGCAGTAGGTTTTGATAATACTACTGTAACTCCTAATGTTAATGAAGGATTTGCTAGTACTGATGTAACACCAGTATCTTTAGAACAAAATCAATTAGTAGAAAATACTCCAGTTGAAGAAGTAGCTCCTATTAATGATAATGTACAAGAAGTTGTTGAAGATGGATTTGTTCCACCTCAAATTTCTGCAGATGATGAAAATGTAATAGATAGTGAAGAAACACCAGTTGAAAATACTGAAGTAGTAAATGAGGTTAATCCAGTTGAAGAAGTAGCTCCAATTGAGAATCCAGTAGAAGAAGCTGGTGAAGTAGTAAATGAAGTTAGTCCAGTTGAAGAAGTGGCTCCAATTGAAACTCCAGTAGAAGAAACTGGTGAAGTAGTAAATGAAGTTAGTCCAGTTGAAGAAGTAGCTCCAATTGAAACTCCAGTAGAAGAATCTGGTGAAGTAGTAAATGAAGTTAGTCCAGTTGAAGAAGTAGCTCCAATTGAGAATCCAGTAGAAGAATCTGGTGAAGAAGTAGAAGATGTTGTTGAAGATGAAAATGTAGATATAAATGAAGAATATGAAGATACTACATTAGATAATATGTTTGGTGAAGTTAAAGATGCTAGAGATGTAGAAGATGATATGAAAGAAGATATCTTTAGTGAATCTGAAGTACAAACTGATTCAATTAATTTTGAAGATGAATTTGATGATTCATACGAAGAAAATGATTATGTAGAAGAAAGTAATAATAAAGATACAACTATGATGGAAGTAGCTAAATCTATGGCAGGTTTAATTAAACAAAATAAAGATTTAAAAACTTCTAATAATGATTTAGTTGGTAAACTTGAAAGGGTTAATGCTTCTAGAAAGAATTATGTTGATAAGACAAAAATGTTAGAAGAAAAAGTAGATATACTTAATACTAAAAATCAAAGTTTAGATAGTAAGATTATTAAATTAGAATCTAGAAATGAAATGTTAGAAAGTAAAACTCATGATCAAGAAAGAGTTATTGAATCTCAAAGAAGAGAATTAGATAATCTTCGTAAACAATTAGAAGGTAAAGAAGAATTATCAAGATTACTTCAAGATGCTAAAGTAATGCTTGAAGATAATGATGCTTCATATGATTATGAAGATGATAATTATTATAGAAGAGCTGCTTAATAAGATATAAAATCAACCATTAGGTTGATTTTTTTGTGTACAAATATATATTTTATGATAAAATATAGGTGATTTTACTTAGTAGTTATATTCTTTTTGAATATTATATATAAGGAGGTGGCTATCTATGAATAGAGAAGATTTTCCAATGTTAAATGAGAATGTTGTTTATTTTGATAATGGTGCAACTACTTTAAAACCAAAATGTGTAATTGAATCAATGGATAAATATTATTTAGAACATACTTCTAATATTCATAGGGGTGATTATAAATCTGCTGTTATTACTAATAATTTATATGATAATGTTAGAAATATAGTAGCTCATTTTGTTAACTGTGATAGTAATGAAGTTATTTATACTAGTGGTGCTACTATGTCAATTAATATGGTGGTATTTGGATATATGAAGAAGCATTTAAATAAGGGAGATGAAATTCTTCTTAATAAAGCAGAACATGCTTCTAATATACTTCCATGGATTAAATTATCAGAAGAGATTGGAACTGTTATTAAATATGTTCCATTAGATGAAAATTATGAATTAACTTTGGATAATATTAAGAAATGCGTTACTTCTAAAACTAAAGTAATTAGTCTTGCACAAGTTAGTAATGTATTAGGGGACGTTAGAGATGTTAAGTCTATTGGTGAATATTGTCATAATAATAATATTTTATTTAATGTAGATGGTGCTCAAAGTGTTCCTCATATGAGAGTTGATTTTAAAGATAGTAATATAGACTTTTTAAGTTTTTCAGGACATAAAATGTGTGGACCTACAGGTGTAGGAATACTTGTTGGTAGATACGATTTGTTAAAAGAAATGGAACCATTAATGTATGGTGGTGGAATGAATAGTTTCTTTGAAGAAGATAATTCATACGAATTAAAAGATGTGCCTGTTAGATTTGAAGCTGGTACTCCACCAATAGCTGAAGTTATTGGACTTGGAGAAGCTATTAAATATTTAGAAAATATTGGTATAGATAATATACATAAATATGAGATGGATTTAAAGAAATATTTAATAGATAAATTAGAGTCTATTTCTAATATAATTGTTTATAATAAAAGTACTAATAGTGGAATAGTTGCATTTAATATTGATGGAGTATTTTCACAGGATTCTTCTATTTATTTAAATCATTATAATATATCTGTTAGAAGTGGTAATCATTGTGCTAAGATGTTAAAAGATGAATTAAATATTAAGAATACTGTTAGAGTTAGTTTATATTTTTATAATAATTATGAA
>CACZQV010000038.1 GCA_902783435.1 uncultured Erysipelotrichaceae bacterium
CCTTCTATTACGCCTGAAATGAATATCACTATCGCAGTAACAGCTAATCCTATCCATACTGCTGTCATTACTTCCCCACCTTTTACTTTATCTAATTCATTATTTTCTACTACTTTCATTTTAACCACCTTTCCATACATTTTTTAATATTTCTAAAACATTTTCTTTGTTTTTCTTTACACTTAAATTCACAATATCAGTTGATTTAATTTTTTTAGGTAGTTTTATATCTATTAATATTTCATAGTATTTTTTATTATTCTTTTTTAAAAGTACTCCTCTATTTTCTTTTATCTTGTATTTTTCTTTTTTATCATTTAGATAAATTATTTGATTACTTTCTAATAGTTTTCCCTCCTTCTTATCTGCTATTATTGTTACTGCATTATTATTAGAAACAATACCTGATAGTTTATAATAATTAGGTCCTTTTCTTCTAGATAGAATAAATATTCCAACTATTTCTAATACAACGAAAACTATAGTTATAAAAGTAATCAAATCTTCTTTTTCATAATTTTTAGTTTTCAATTATTTTTCCATTCTCCAGTTTTAAACATCTATCAAAACACTTTTTATTGTTGAAACGATGAGAAATTACAATAACTGTTTTATCTTTTAAATAATTAAATATATTATCTAATATCTTTTTCTCTTTAGAAATATCTATTCCAGATAATGCTTCATCAAAGATATAGATACTACTTTGTCTTATAATACTTCTAGCTAGTATTATTCTTTGTCGTTCTCCATTACTAAAATTGAATCCATTTTCTTCTATCATTACATTATAGTTTGAAATATCATTTTTAATTAATTCATCTACTAAACATATTCTACATATATTAAGAAACTCCTCCTCCTTAAATTCCTTATTTAGTAAAATATTATTCTTTAATGTGTCATTAAAAAGATATTCATTATTAGTAACATAAGTTATATTACTTCGTATATTTTCTAAGTGATAGTGATTAATATCAATACCAGATATACTAATATGATTAAAATCAGTTTCAATATATCTTAATAACATCTTTAATAATGTAGATTTACCAGAACCAGATTCTCCACTTATTAATACTTTTTCTCCTCTATTAATTTTTAAATTTAAATCATTAAACAATTTCTTACTACCTACTTTATAATTTAAATTATTAAATATAATATCTCCATCTAATTGATAAGATAAGTAATAATAATTATTTTTAAAATTATCTTCAGTAATCATAAATATTTCTTCTACTCTTTCTAAGGCTATTTTAAATGATGAGTATTCTTCTAATAGTGAGGTTAAATTATAAAAACAATGAATAAAATAAGAGAAGAAAGTTTGATATATAATTAGATTACTTAAAGATAATTTGCCTTTAATTACATAGATACTTCCTATACCATAAATAATAATATAAATTAAATCATATATATTAATTTTAAAATAATTATATATTTCAATAAATAAATTATATTTATAAGTAGAATCTAGGAATGACTTGTATTGAATACTAAACTTATCTATTAATCTTTTTTCTAAGTGAGATCCTTTTACGGTGTCTACATTACTAATACCTTGAATAATATAAGAATTAATTGTATCTTGATTAAAATTAATTTTTTTTATACTTTTCTTTTTCTTTTTAGTAATAAGTAAATTAATAATAAATAATAATACTAGTGGTATTAAAATATAAATAGTTATCTTAAAACTATAATTAAACATTATATATAGAAATAAAATAATACTTATAAGATCTGTAGATATAAATAATATAAAATTACTTATAAAGATACGTATTGTATTTAAATCTTTAAATCTTGAAATTACTTCTCCAGTAGTCCTATTTTTATAATATAAATATGGAAGTAAAAGTAATTGTTTATAAGTTAGAGAAGTTATTTCTTGATCAAAGATAGAAGTCCACTTAACTAATAATATATTTTTTAAGAGTATATTCAAGTTTTTTAACAAATAGAAGTATAACATTACATAGCTTATTAAATAAACATTATTAGAAATACTATAATTTATAGAATATTCTAAGAGGTATTTAAAATGAAATGACGTGATAGTATTAATAATGAAGTATGAGAATGTCAGAAATACAATTAGACATAATATTTTCTTATTATTTTTGATAGTACTTTTAATATTCTTATAAATTATATTTTTATTGTTTATTATAGGTAGTTTCTTAACAGGAGTTAGAAACATATAATAAGAACTACTAAGTAAATGAAACTCTTTAAAAGAAATTATTTTTTTACCTTTAGCAGGATCCATTATTATTAATTCTTGTTTTTCTCTATTAATTTTGTATATAACCACAAAATGTTTATAGTTTTTATTAACAATTATATGCGCAATACAGGGTAAGTTATTTACGTTTATATCTTCTATTTGTCCTGTTAAACACATAGCATCAAAACCTATTTTTTTCGCAGCTTCTTGTAGGTTATATAGTGAAACTCCTTCTTTTGTGGTATTAGTTATTTCTCTTAAATATTCTTTAGTTACAGATCCTTTATAATATTTAATAATTGATAATAAACAACAAATACCACAATCTTTAATTCCATCTTGTAGGACTACTTTCACTTAATTACTTTCACCTCCTACTATATTATTAGCGAAAAAAATAAAAGTTTATGTGATTTTATAAAAAAAGTAAAAAAAAAAGAAGTATTTCTACTTCTTGGGGTAAAACATTTAAAACTTCTTAACTAAACGCGTGATAATGATAAGAATTTTAATAATAGAAAAAACAACTTTTTCTAAATATTTTAACCCTAGAACATTTTAACACAATCTTTTTATATAGACAATACTATTTTGTTGTTTGTGTTGTTTCTTTTTCCATTATTTCTTTCATTGATATTAATTTTATATCTCTTGATGTTGCTTTTTCATCATTTTTATTTATTTCATATATTATTTCATAACCATCTTCAGTATATCCTAAAGCTCTTAAACTATTATTACTAATATAACAATCTATAGCTGGGATATTTTTTAATAATTCTATATTATTAATATCTCCACTCTTTTTTATATTTTTAAGGAATTCACTTTGTTCAAATCTTTTTGGTATTAGTAATCTGTTTTTTAATGCTTTTAATACTTTTTTATTTGCAGTAGTTTTTATTTGATCAACAATAGATTTATTATCTATTTTCATATTTACAATTTCATTTCCTATTATATAAGATAATGGAAGATGATATTCTTTATCACTACCTATTTCTCTATATACTGTTTCTTTTACAATTCTAGATATTACAAATTGTTCTAGTTTTTTTATATTCCCATCTATTCTTGATTGATATAAAACTAATTGTTTCATAAGGAATTCTACATAATCTTCAACTTTATCTTCCATTATTATCACTCCTAAAATTATTATAACATATTATTATTTCTTATAGGTATCACTTATTTTTGAGTTATTTATAGTTTCATAAAAACCAAAAGAATTATTTTTTGCGGTATATTCTTTTATTATTACATTAAATGTTTTATTACCTTTTTTCATTTTACAAACACTCTTATAATTTCTATACGATGTACTAGATAAATTTATTCCTGTAACATCATCATCTTCATATGTAATTTTACAATTTAGTACTTTAGCTTTAAATCCATATGTTTCTTCAACATATTTTAAAGATTCTTTTTTAAAATACTCTTCATTAAACTTTGTTGATTTATAAATGAAATTAATAAGTAAAACTATGATGAGTGTTACTATTAATCCAATTATAAAAAACAATTCTGGATTTATCCCTTTATTTTTCTTTTTTTTACTCATATAAGACACCTCATTATTATATTAATTATAGCATATTCAATTAATTAATAGTGTTTTTTGTAAATAACTTTACATATATTATAAAAAATAAAAACTCAGAAAACTGAGTTATTTCTTTTTCATTTTTTTATTTTCTAAATTTGTTATCTTTCTGGCATATATAATTATGATTATTAATAAAATTAAATAGTATACCCACCAGCCCATAAAAAACATAGCTATGCCATATATTACTGTATATATTAATGCATCACTTATTGACACTGGTGTATCAGATGATAAGCATCCTGGCATAAAACAAAATAAATTTTCATAATTACCTATGAGTGTAATACCTTTTATAATAAGTAGAATAATTGGTATTAAAGCTATAACTACAACTATTTTTATTCCATTTTTATAATGTTTAATTTCTTTATCTATTTTTCTCATATTATCACCATACTTTATTAAAGTATATTGTGAATAAAAATATGAGTCAATTAATAAAAATCTTTTTTATTTATTTGACATACAATTTGACAAAATAAAAACTCAGGAAACCTGAGTTAATAATCAATATGGTGGAGCATAGCGGGATCGAACCGCTGACCTCCACGGTGCAAACGTGGCGCTCTCCCAGCTGAGCTAATGCCC
>CACZQV010000039.1 GCA_902783435.1 uncultured Erysipelotrichaceae bacterium
AACCTTCTTTAGATTTAACAGTATATAAATCAAGATAATATAAATTATTTATATTTAATTTAACTTTATTCTTAGACATAATAATACTCCCTAAAAGTGATAGATATTATATCATATTAGAGAGTATTTTTTAATATAAAAATAAAGAAACCATATACTTTTTGGTATATGGTTATTAGTTAGTTATAAGTTCATTTTTTTTGATAATTCTTCTTTTTCTTCTTCGATAATAATTTTTATACCATTAAAATGATTCTCATTTACTATAGTCGGATCTACTAGTAGTTTAAATGCACACATTCCTTTTAAATATTCATCTTGTTCTTCTTCTGTGCCTTTTTCTTTTATCCAATCTGAATTACTAATTATTTCTTTTCTTAGTTTTTCATTTTTTGAGCAGTCGATTAGTTGGTAGGCTATATCATTCTTTATTATATAGGTATCATTATATAAAAATTCTTCACCAATTTCTTTCATTTTAATAACAGGCATACTTTCTTTTTCTACAATATATATATCTTTAACTTTTGGTAATTCAATTATATCTATTTTTTTATCTTTTACCTGTACCATCTTTTCAGAATAACTATATTTTGGAAATAGTTGTCTATTTAATGGACTAGTAATAATAACATAATCTTCTATATTATTAATACTATTAATTGCCTTTTCTAGATACTTGTCTGATTTTTTTGAAATAGAATCTAGTTTGTTTATATACTTTTTTGATATAGCAGAATTAATTACAATAGCAAAGTCCCTTACTAAATAATCTATTCCATAAGATTTTTTAAAAAATAATTCTCTACCAATTAATTGATTTATTCCAAACGGATTTGAACCTTTTTCTTCTGATTTTATATATTTATTCTCTCTTTTTAAAAAGTTTATTAGTTCATTTCCTTTTTCTAATTCTTCAAACATTTTAGCTTGGAAATTTTTTTGTTGTTCTTCATTTAGTTTTGTTTTCCTATTAAATTCATCTTCTTGTTTTTTGCAAATACGTATTAGTTTTTCTAATATTTTTATTAAATTTTTGTTATCAAACTTAATATCCAAAAGTCTGTCTAATTCACTTAATTCTTCTTTTGAATTTATATGCTCTAAGAATTTTATAAAAAAGTACTTATCATCTTTTGATACATTTTCCTCTATGATACTATCAATATTTCCTTGGGTAAACTCAAATAAATATAGATATTCTTTTAGTATTATCATTTTATCAATATGTATAATACTGAAAGATTTTTTATACTTTTTATTCATAAAATAAAATTCAAAATTTTCGTAAACACTTCTAACATTAGAATAGTAATCATAATATTTTTGAAATAATTCTATTATTTTTACTGAATCATATGTAAAAACAAAAAATGTTTCTATTTTTTCTATTAATCTATTTAAAGGTTCTTTGTCACTTTCTATGAAATGATTCTTATTATTTAAGACAATTAATCCTTCTATAAATCCAAAACAAAATTGTAAATCTACTACATCATGACCATTCAACTCATCATCATTATAATTAGTAAAATCAAACATTGCATTTTCAAAAATATCATTAATGGCATCATATTTTCTTTTTTCTAATAAATCAAATATGAATCTTAGTAACACTGAAATAATTTCATCATAATATATGGAATCTTCATTTTTTCTTGTAACATAGTATTTATATGTAATTGTGTTTTCTACAAAATCACATGCAACTTGTCTAGTATCCTTAGTGAGATATAATTGATCTCTATGTAAATAGTATATATAATTAATAATAATCTCATAATGTTCATAATCTTCATATTTATATGCTAGTGATGATAATCCACTTAAAAATCTAGCAAATTCTTTATTTTTTAAATATTTCCTACGATATTTGATATATATAGTTCGAATGTATTCCATGGAAATATTAATTAAAGACTGCATATTATTTTTATATAAATATTCATAAAAATTAAATAGTCTTAAATTATTGTCATAGTTATAAATATCTTTATCTGCCATATCAAATATATCTCTTAGTATTAGATTAATTTCATTATCTTGATATGGGATGTTATCATCTAAAATCAGAGTTTTTCTTATTAGTTCTTCTAGTCCTTTGTATTCCTTTAAATAATATGCAATTGTTACCCCTCTATTGATTTTTGAACCAGCTTCTAGTGGAAATATAACAATTGGTTTAGTTATTGGCTCATATTTGTCTTTTTCGTTTAACACATCTTCTATCTTATCAACTATATTTTGAATAGGGCCTTTATTATAGCTCTTTAATATCCCATTTTTCAAACTTTGAACTTTATAGTAACCTTCTACTTTTTTATCATTTGTACTAAAGTATTTTGGAAATTCTTTTATTATATCTTTCATTGATGTTTTTGGAAGTTTTCTATTAGAATACTTAGCATTTTTTCCATTTATTTTATCTAATCTCTCTCTAATATATTCATCATATTTTTCATTATATACATCGCTATCCGTATTAAATTTTATTGATATAGAAAATAATAAAATTGTACGAATTATAGATACTATTATTGCAACATTAAGTACTAATTCTGTGATAAAAAACGATAGTATAATTATATTACTATTATTATCATTGTTTTCTTGATATGGAAGGATACTTTTTATAAAGCAAGATGTTAATATTATTATTGCTAAAATGATATTACATTTTAGTTTTGTTTCTTTTAATATAAATCTTTTTTGTGTTTCATATTTGTTTTGATTAATTGTTTCGGCAATAAATATAACTACTGCAACTAGTATACTCATAATGCCAATAAATACATTAACTCTAGTATCTATATTTAGTGGTTCAAAAATATTATTATTTATATTAATAATAATGTTTTTTAATATTTTTAAAAATTTGATTATGTATTGATATTTCATTTTTTCCTCCTTTTTGTCGAATTTTGTTGACATGTTTAATTAGATTATAAATACTATTAATTAAATTTTGTAGAACTGGATAGTTGCCACCTACATTTTAATCCCTTTTTAGTTTTATTAGTTCCTTATAATAACATAAAAATTAAATAAAATAAATGTTTTTTTCATCTTATTACTTTTTCTTTATTTTACATTTTTAATTATTTAATCAATTCGATTAAATAATAATCAATTTGATTAAGAAAAAACTATGTTACTATAATCTCACCTGGCAGGCAAATTATATTTAAGGAGTTTGTTTATGAAAAAGAATAAAGATATGTTTAGTAATATTATTGGATACGATAATATTAAAATTACATTAGAAAGAATTATTGATGTATTAAATAATGAAGAAAAATATGAGAAATTAGGAAGTACTATACCCCATGGATTATTATTATATGGAGAACCTGGACTTGGTAAATCTTCTCTTGCTAGTGATTTTTTAAATAATGTAGATAGAAAAAAATATACTATTAGAAAGATGAAATCAGATGGAGATTTTATTGAATATATAAATGAAATATTTATGCAAGCTAGAGATAATCAACCTTCTATCATATTATTAGATGATTTAGATAAATTTGCAGAACATGAAGAAAAGATGCAGAATGATGAAGAGTTTGTTGCGGTACAAACTTTAATGGATGATGTACATAATGAAGATATATTTATTATTGCGACTGTGAATGATATGGATGTATTACCTGAATCATTATTAAGATCTGGAAGATTTGATATAAAAATAAAGATTGATTATCCTGATGAAGAAGATGCTTATAAGATATTTAAATATTATTTATCTTTTAAACAAGTAAGTAATGATATTAATGTTAAAAATATATCTCATATATTAAGTTCTTCTTCGTGTGCTGATTTAGAAAAAGTATGTAATCAAGCAGGTATATATGCTGGATATAAAAATAAAGATAAAATAGAAATGGAAGACTTATTACGTGCGGCTTTAGAACTTAAATATAATACTAGTATAGAAGATAATACTATAAAAGATGAATATAGTCTTAATACTGCTTATCATGAAGCAGGACATGCTTTAATTGGAGAATTATTAGATCCAGGTAGTGTATCTTTTATTACTATTAAAAATACTGATAGTAGAACTAGAGGATTTACTAGTTTTCATAATAATAAATTTCACTTTGAAGATGTAAATCATAGAATTAATAGAATTAAAGCATTACTTGGAGGTAAAGCTGCTACTGAAATAGTATATGGTAAATGTGATATTGGTAGTAAGAGTGATCTTAGAAGAGCTTCTGATATTGTAAATGATTTAATAGATGATTATTGTATGTTTGGATTTGATTCATTAGACCCTTTTGGATGTGCTGGTAATTATACTAAAGATAGAAAAGATATGAAAAGATCTGGATTATTAGAAAAATACTACCAAGAAGTAAAAGAATTATTAGCTACGAATAGAAATATACTAGATAAATTAGCTTTAACATTAGATAAAAAAGAAATATTATTCCAAGATGAAATAAGAAATATAATTAATCAACCTAATGAAGTGAGGGGTGATTAGATGAAAAATAGAAAATTACCTAGTAACATAGAGGCAGAAAAATCTATATTAGGTGCTTGTTTCTTATCTAAGTATGCATTACAAAAAGCAGTTGAGATTTTAAATCCAGAAGACTTTTATGATGAAAATAATGGAATAATATTTTCTACTATGATTGATTTATTAGATAAAAAGATAGCTATTGATATTATTACTATGACAAGTAGTTTAAAAGCTAATAATAAATTAAAAGAAATTGGTGGGGTTAGTTATTTAGAAGAGATTGTTGATTATGTACCTACTGCTTCTAATATTGATTATTATATTCAGATTGTAGAAGAAGCTTCTCTTTTAAGAAATTTAATACATGAGGCTGAAGCTATAGCTGAAGATGGATATAGAACTGATTTAACTACTGGTGAAATACTTGATAATTCTGAAAAAAGAATATTAAGTGTAGTTAAGAATAAAAGATCAAGTGAGTTTAGAGATATAAGAGAAGTATTAAGTAAAGCACATTCTGATTTAGAAAAGTTAAGTAATAAAGGTAGTGATGTTACAGGTATATCTACAGGATGGCCTGATTTAGATAAAGTAACTACTGGTCTTCATCCAAGTGAATTAATTATTATTGCAGCACGTCCTGCCATGGGTAAAACTGCTTTTGCATTAAACTTAGCTACACATGTTGCTATGAGTCAAAATAAAAGTGTTGCCTTATTCAATTTAGAAATGAGTGCTGAACAATTAGTTATGAGAATGTTAGCTTCACTTGGACAGGTAGAAGGTAATCGCCTACGTACAGGTAAACTATTAAATCTAGATTGGAAAAAAATAAACGAAGCATCTGCACAACTTGCTTCTACTAACTTAGTAATAGATGATACACCAGGTGTTACTATAGGAGAATTAAGAGCTAAATGTAGAAGACTAGCAAATGCAGAGAAAGGTTTAGGATTAATAGTAATAGATTATCTACAATTACTTTCAGGTGGTAAGAATTATGGAGCAAATAGACAACAAGAAGTATCAGATATATCAAGAAGTTTAAAAACACTAGCCTTAGAGTTAGGAGTACCAATAATAGCCCTATCTCAACTATCTAGAAGTGTAGAAGATAAATCACGTAAAGATAAAAGACCAAGAATGAGTGATTTAAGAGATTCAGGTTCTATCGAACAAGATGCAGATATAGTAATGTTTTTATATAGAGAAAACTACTACAATAATAATGAAAGTGATGATACTAGTATAAGTGAATTAATTATAGGTAAAAATAGACAAGGTCCTACTACTAAGATAGATTTATTATTTAGAAAGAATACTTCTACATTCTTAAGTTTAAGAAAAAATGATATTTCTTAATTCACTTGATTAAAAAATAAATATACATTATAATAACACCAATAAAGGAGAGAAGTTATGTTAATAAAAGATGTATTTAAAGAAATAATAGTAGGATATAACATTACTAATTCCACTACTAAAAATGATTATGCTAAAAGATATAAAACACTACAAAAAGATAGTATTCAATATACTAATATAATTAAAGATAAACTTATAGAAAAAAACTTTACTAGTGAAGTAAAAGATAAATATTTTATGAAACCTAGAGATATATTAATATTTGTAAAAAGACCATATAGAGTTGGGACTTATACATATGATGATGATATAGAATTAGTAATACCTAATAACTTTATAATATTAAGAAATATAGATATGGATAAATATAGTTATATATTTGTAGCTAATTACTTAGAAAAAGTAATTATGGATAAGTTTAAAAATGATGATACTAAAAAAGGTAATTTATCTATAGGAGAAATTGAAAATATAGAATTACCTGATATTTCTAAAGATAAACAAATGACTATATCTCCCCTATTAAAATCTATAAATAAAAGAAGTGCTATATATAGTAATATATTAGAAAATGATGATAAGATCATAAGATATGCAATTAATAGTATTGTAGGTGATATAGATGAATGATTTATTAAAAGATATAGAAGAATTTGAAAATAGATATAATTATAAATTTAATGATAGTATAAAAATTCTTCTTATAGAATACTTAATACATTTAAAATATTTATGTGATAAAGATATATATAAATATGAAGATGTAATAGAAAAAGAAGAAATATATGATATATCTTTAGATACTAATAAATTAAGTTATCATAATTTAAAATCTAAATTACCTATAAATACTTTATTATTAAAAATTAAAAAGAAAAATATAAAGAAATTATTATTAGAATTATTAGATTATATAGATAAACCTATAGAGTTTAATAATGATAAAGATAAAGTATTATATATAGATTTATTACATGATATAATTCATTATTATAATAGATATGGTAATGGTACTTATATATCTAAAACTAGTATAAGACTATACCAAACATTTAAAGTTTTTGATGAAATATTAGGTATTAATAATACATATATAGAAAAACAAGATATAAGTGATTATAAAGACTATGATTATGTATATATATTTGATGATATACCTAAATATAGACTTAATAGATATGATAATATATATAATGATATTAATAAACTTATAAGAAATAATAAAAATATAATTTTATATACTAATTATTCTAAAATAAGTAATTTTAGTGATGGTAGAATAATATCTAGATATATAAAAACTATTATATTAAATAATACTAAAGCTATTATGATATTTAATAATACAGAAAGTACTGAAATAAGTATTATTAATTATGATAAAGATAAGATTAATAGTTTAGATAAACTATATAATATTATTAAAACTAATAGAAAACAAAAAGATATATTAGTTAAAACTACTTATGAAGAATTAAGAGAAAATAATTTAAGAATAGGATTTAACTTATATCAATTAGAAAAAGAAAATAAAGTTAGAGATATAAATAAAATAATAGATGAAAATACTAGATTATTAGAACAATTAAATGATATTAATGAAGATGTAGAGAACTATTGGAATAAGTTGTTTACTAAGTAAAAAAAGAGTTATTAATTAACTCTCTTTTTTGTTTATATATTTTTCTAGATATTCTTTCATAGTTGGATCTATAACATATAGATATGTACCTTTCATTGCTCTTGTTAATAAAATGTAATAAACATTAGTTATATATTGTAGTAATTGATCTTCACTATCTATACATGTCTTACCTAGTTTATCTTTATAATTGTCTTCTTCAACTTTTATTTTTCCGTCTTCATATTTTATTTCGTCTCCAACAATTACACCAACATAATCTGCGTCTACTCCTTCTAAAACATGAATACAGCCAATTTCGTTTTCTTTTCTACCTTTGTTATTAATCCAATCATAAGCTACTTGATTCCAACGTTGTTTTATACCATCTACTTCTACATCATGATTGTTGTCTGAACTTTCAAAGAAATATCCAGCTGATTTAATTGCTAAGTCTTCTTCTTTTGTTTCAAGTGCTTTTATCATGTCTTCATATTTATCATATATTTCAAATTCATAATTACCAAATGTTTTCTTTTCTTTTGGTGGGTTATCACTAAATATAGCATTTACATAATCAATATATTCTGTTCCACCAAGACATCTTTCTTCTGCCAAAAGAGTTTTTCTAAATGTTGCATTTTTAAATTTGTTTTCAAAATACTCTGTTGGTACATCAGATGATCTAATTGTTTGTCTTTTATCATAGAAGAAAACTTGATTTTTACTTAATTCAAATATCCAATCTAATTGATTACCATCATCCTTATTTTTATTTACCGGTAATCCTAACGCTTTATTCATTTCATCAAATGCTAGATATCCATTTCCGTTTGATTGATTATATCTTCTATTAAGTCTTTGCGCTTCATCTACAATAATTAAATCAAATATTTTTTTATCTTTTGAAACATGTTTAGCAAGTTTTTTTAGATCACTTCCAGAGTATAATCTCATCATATTTAAATCATCATCATTAATATATGTTTTGTTTTCTTTTAAATCTTTCTTTTTTAATCCCTGTATTTTATTTATACTTTTTCTTATAATTGAACAAAAATTACTCATAGGTGCAACATAAGCTATACTGTAGTAGTTACCATTCTTATTAAATTTATTTTTTATATCATATAGCCTATCAATATTTTCTCCAACCATACTATTATCAATAATGCCATTAAAATTATTATAACTAGTTAACTGTTTAAATAATTGTATAGCTACTGCACTTTTACCTGTTCCAGAAGCACCTTCTATAACGATCATATTGTTTTCTTTATAACAAAGTTCATCTATTATTTCATTTAAAACTTCATTTTGGTTTTCGTTCAATAAAATGTATGGAGAATACTTAAATTCATTTTTATTACGTATTGTATTATAGTATTCTTTTACAATACCTACTTCATCCTTTAATGTGTTCCATACTTTAATACACATTTCTTCATCTTTTTGTTCATTATAATATGTGTGTTTATTTGAATTTGCTTTTATATTAGATAAGTCACTTAATAATTCATGTGATATTGATAATCCTCTTATTAAAAATGCTTCAAGATGTAGTATTGTAGATTTAGTTGCTTGGTTATAGTCAATAAATAATGCTTTTGTATAATCATTCTTTGATGGATCTTCTAAATGATTACCCATTCTTGTTTTAAAACTAGTTGTTTCACCAACATATGCTTTACCTTTTGATCTGTTATATAAAATATATGTTACAGGCCAATTATCAGCATGTTTACCTAAATCCATGTTAAAAATATTTTGATTAAAATCAATATCATAATAAATAGTAATATTCTTATCTATTTCTTTTAGTTTCATATTATCACCTAGATTTATTATAACATAAATATATACTATTCGACATTTTTCGACAAAATATGACAGTTTGGATTGTTCCCTTCAGGGGGCCCGCCAGGCGTTAAATTTGACCCTTGGAAAGCCTTATTTTACGGCGCTTTTTTATTTTCAGGTACCACAAAAAGTGTTATTTTTTTCGTACTTAGTATCTAAAATCGTACCTGAGTATTTTTCGAATAAGATAATATAAGGGTTTAAAGAAGTTTTGCTCTCTTCTTGTCGAGAAGAGCAAAAGAAAAAGCCAATTTGTTAGATTGACTTTTACCTGTAAACATCGTATTTCATTATATAATATGCATCGTATATATCAAAATACTCCACTTGCAAGAGGTTAACATCCCCCTTATCTACTACTTTTCGCTTACATAATTATTTGAAGTGGCGTAATAGATTTAATAATAATTTAATTACTTTAACAAAAATCAGCGTTCTAGAACCACATCAAATTACTAAAGCTTAGCTATTAAATTTAAATATTAAGCGTGTACCACTTCAGGTAAAACCGCCTTTAATATTTTAAACACGGTATCACCTTCTTTCCGTTGAAACAATAAATCGTTTCAACGTTTTCTATTATATCACATATTACGGTTTTTCCGTAGTTTTTTTACAATTTTTTGGTAATTATTAATTGTAATTTAATTAAAAAACCATATTTCTATGGTCTTATCTATTTCCTTTAGCTCTATTATGTGTTTGGCATAACATTTGGCAATTATCCATATCTGTTGCTCCACCCTTACTCCAAGCAGTAACGTGATCAGCATCCATCTCTTTTAATTCCCAAATTTTATCTTTTGTATTGTCGTGTCCTAAAGCACATAATGGACAATTACTTATCCCTTTTAATTTAGCATCCTTAGTTTGTTTTTCATAAACAACTCTTTTAGTATTATCATCAAATACTCTAATATTTAATAGTTTAGTGTCCTTACATCCACCAAGAATAAATTCACAAATTCCTTTTGTATCTTGTACTTGTGGATCAGCATATAATTCACATAATTTTTCTGATACTTTATTTGGATCATATGAGTTACTATGATATGTTTCATATAATCTTCCCCATTCAAGTCCTTTCATATCAGATTTAACATCTTTAAAAACAGTGGATGCCCACGTAATAACTGAATTAAAATATGTTTTTAACTCATTTATATTAGTATCAAATCTATGTTGACTCATATATTTATCAATATTGCCTTTACTAACCCAATCTAATGCAGTAGCAAGAAAATCTTGTCTATTAACAGTTCCTTTTATATATGCTTCCCATTTTTGAATATTAGCATTATTTGAATTTGAGAATTCTTCACGAGCTAATGTTACAAATGGTCCAGAATAGATTGCATTTAATAACTCTTGATTATTTAGTGGTACTCCAACTATATTAATTGTCTTAAACCATTCTTTTATTTCTGATTCTTCTCCTTCACAAATATATATTGTTAATTGTGAATCAAGTATCTTATCTTGTAAATCTTTTGCAAGTCCATCGAAATATTGCTCCATGCCATGTTCATCTTTAATTGCAAATTTACTTGTTATATATCTTCCAAAACTTGTTACTCTTTGTTGACCATCCAATATTTCATATTTATCTTCTCCAACTTTAACAAAATATAGTAATCCTAAAGGGTAACCTTTAAGTAGTGAATCGATTACTGCAACATCTCTTTTTCCATCAGCATAAATATAATTTCTTTGATATTCAGGCTGTATAGTTAATTTTCCACCCCAACCAAATAATCCTTTTCCTTCATATTCATTGTAAACAAAACCCTCATTTATATCTCTAACAGTTAAATCAGTTTTCAATATTGTTTTCATCAATATCCTCCTTAAATATTATTATAATTCGTGCAAAAACTTTTTTACCATCTACGTATGGATAGCCAAAATTATCTTCCGTAATCTTAGTTGTTGCCATCTCACCCAATATTTGAAATTGATTTGGATTATACTTTGATAAAAAACTAACTGGCACGCCCATTTTTCCTTTATAATTACGCGGGATTGAATCTGTATATGGTATATGAATCGCATCATAATTATCATATTTTTTATAACCTATATTTTTAACTTCTTTATGCTTACTATATTTAATATTATCTTCCATAGTCATTAATTGCATAATTTGATGCCTGTTACCTAACTCTATATTTGTATACCAACAACAATTGCGGAATTTAACAAGCTTTGTTTCCGGATCATATACACCATCAACATAATCATTTTGACAATTCTCTGGAATCGAAAAATATGCATTGCCGGCATTAAATCCATTACCAAGCCACATTTTATTATTCTTTATGTATGGAAATACTTCGGAATATGTTGCTGATGTTAAACTTCCGATTATTAAAAATTCCTTTTTAGCTTCCATAATCCAGGCTAGGAACTCCCTAAATAAACTAAATGGAGGATTTGTAATTATCACATCTGCTTCATCTCTAATTTTTTTTACTTCTTCCGATCTAAAATCTCCATCACCATTCAAATATTCAAAATCTATATCTTCAATGTTTATCTTTCCTGATTTATCAGTGTCTCTTTCTAAAATAAATAGTTTACCATGGGATTGTGTTTTAGTTTTATCAAATTTTGGCGAATTCTGTTCAAATAATGACAATTGCACCATCACATGCTCTTTTTTTTCATTTGCATAGCTTGTAGATATCAACTTTTTTAAACCTAGTTTTTCAAAATTCTGTGCAAAAAACTTTGTAAAATTACTCCATTCAGGATCATCACATGGCAAAAAAATAGTTTTTCCACTGAATACGTTTGGATTATATTCCAAATAAGCATTTATCTCTCTCTGAATATCAGAAAACTGCGTATAAAATTCATCATTTTTTGTGTTTCTTGCTCTTTGTAAATCTTTCTTTGCCATACTTCTCACCACTCCAAAGTTATTGCCTAAATAAATTATATCATATAATTATGGTTATTCCGTAATTTTTGATTATAAAAATTTAAAATTCTTTTATTTTTAGTAACAAAAATTCAATTTTTGTTTTCTTCCTCCTGGTACAGAAAAAAGCCTAATTCTCAGGTACGCAAGACCTTATCCAAATTCGTACCTGATTCGTAATTTTTATTAATTTGTTGTAAGGAATCAAATCCTTGTAAGCACTTATAAATAAAGGACAAAATTAAGAAAAGAACCATTAAATTACGGTTCTTATGGGGAAAAGAGCAATCTCAACTATCATATTTTGTCGAATTATGTCGTTATTTATAAAAAAAGAATAATACTAGCTATTATTCTCTTCACATATTTCTTTTATTTGATCAACAAATATACTTCTATGTTCCTTATTACGATTATATAGTATATATACATAATTCTTTGTTCTTGTTAGAGCTACATAGAATAATCTTCTTTCTTCTGAATCTTTGTAGTCTTTATCTATAGGTTTATTTTTAAATAAACTTAATATCCAATGTTCATAATGATTTTCATTAGGAAAATCTTGATTCATACCTATTATTATTACTTCATCATATGTTAATCCTTTTGATTTATGAATAGTCATTCCTTCTAATTCTATATCTTCTATTGATCTAATTTTTATCCTATTATCTCCTGCTTTAATAAACTCTGAATCGTAAAAGCATTTATTGATCATATTATTATTTCTAGCTAGAATTAAAATTGAATGATCTGGATTTTTTTCATGTATTTTAGATATTAATTTCTTTAATGTTTGATATTCTATACGATCATCATATAAGTTATCGTCTATTTTATCATTGTATTCTATAAATCTAATTGGATCACGTAAGTGTTTTTTTGAAATTAATTCTTTATGTATTTGATATGGATTTTGCATTATAAATTCACTACTAATATCTACTAATTCTTGTGAATTTCTATATACATTTCTAATAAAGAAAGTAGTAGGATTATAAAAGTATTTATTAAAGTTAATACTATAACCTATATTAGAACCTCTAAATGCATAAATACTTTGCCAATCATCACCTACTGCATATACTTTTGAATTAAATCTATCAGCTGTTTTTTTAGTTAATTGGTATTCTCCATCTGATATATCTTGATACTCATCAATTATTATATATTCATATTGTGTTAAATCATTTAAGTATTTTCTATCAGATATATATTTATTAACATAATATAGTAAATCTGCAAAATCAAATGTGTAAATATCTGGTTTATATAATCTTTCTGTGTAATATATATAGAATTCATTAAATAATTCAAATTGTTTCATTGCTAATGGTTGTAGTGAATTTGGTAATGTATTTATATAGTTTTTTATTATTATTTGGTAATTATTTCTATTAACATTTCCTTTTATATTTTCTAAGATGTTATAAAATAGTTTTTTCAAATCATTTATTGGTGCTAGTTTATTATGTTCTAGTATATGATTATATATTTCTTCATCTGATCTATCTTTATATACAAACCCTTGTTCTTTTAGTTTTGAATCTAGTGTACTTTCTATTTCTTTCATATTCATACGATCTATATATATAAACTTATTATTATTTCTATTATGAAAATTAATTTTCATATTTTTGATTCTATTATAACTTATACTATTCATACCAAAATATTCAAGATAAACATTTTCTCCTTCTAAATTTAGAGTAAAGTCTGGTTTATATATTTTTCTATCTTCTACTAGGCTTTCATATATTTTTTCATATGAATAATTTATACCATGTTTATATAAGAAATTGGCAATAACTGCTTCACCGCGTGATTTTACATAATCACCTTTTATAGTAAGTATTCCTTTATCTTTTTCATCAGCACTATATTGTCTATATATCCATTTTTCAATTTCTTGTGTTATTCCGTCTTTTTGCTCTGCAGTTTCTATTCTGTATTCTTTATAGTCTTTAAAGAATGATTCATAGTCATTATATTTTTTATAATTAGTTAAAAAGTAGTTACTATATTTAAAATATACTATGATATCATTTTCATCACCTTTATTATTTAGAAATTTTTCGAATTCACTCTTTTTAAAGTTATCAATTAATTGATTAATTCTTTCTTCTTTATACAATTTTTCTATATAGTCATAAAATACTTTTTCTTTAAAATTATAATCTACTACTTCACACATTTTATTATGAAATAATCTTCTAATATATTTATAAGCTAGTGAATGGAAAGTAGTAACATCTGTATTAATATTGAATTGATCATTAATTAGATTTCTTAGTTCTTCTACTGCTTTTCTCGTATAGCTTACTACTACTATTTTTGATGGGTCTACATGTTTAATATCTACTAGGTATTTAACTTTAGCAACCATAGTGGTAGTTTTACCTGTTCCTGCTCCAGTCAATATTAAAACTGCAGGATCATCATTGATTACTGCATTAATTTGATCATCATCTAATATGATATTTGGATCAATTTCTTTGAACATGTTATGAAAATAATTTCTTAGTTCATCACTTATCATACACTACCCTATCCTTATTATTTTTATTATAACATTGTTTTTTATTTTTTTGTCGAATTATGTCGTTATTTGGGTATAAAAAAAAACTTATTTAATTAATACTTTCTCGTATTTATTACATAGTTCTATTAAGTAATCTTTTCTTACTAGGTATTGTATCCGTATTTCCACCTATATTAACTGCTACTATTATTATTGTTTTATTCATGGTAATCCTCTTATTAGGAATATAACATAAAATTATTAACATTTCTTATATTCTTGAAAACTATAGCAATAAGAAAATACATTGGTTTTATTGAATTTTTTACTATTAAGTGGTATAATATGGGTGCTTAAAGCAAGTTCTAAATAAATTTATTTAGAGTGCAAAAATCGTGTAAAGGAGGAACTCTATGATGAGTATTGAATACATAGCAATTCCTAATATCCCTATTGTAAATATCGGAGATGATATTGCTAAAATAATAGTTAAAAATTGCTACGAAAATAATATTCAAATTTGTGATGGTGATATAATAGTCATCGCACAGAAAATAGTATCCATCTCTGAAAATGCAATTGTAAATTTAAATAATGTCGTACCTTCCGAAAAAGCTATTGAAATTGCAAAACTAACTGGAAGAACTCCAGAAGAATGTCAAGTTTTTCTAGATGAATCTTCTGAAATAATAGAAATTTCTGGAAGACATGTTGTAACTAGACATAGAAATGGATATGTTTGTACTAGTGCAGGTGTTGATAAGTCAAATGTATCAGATAAGAAAGACAGATTAGTAACTCTTCTTCCAAAAGATCCTGATGAAAGTGCTAATAAAATAAGAATAGCAATAAGAGAAATGCTTGGTGTTGACGTTGCAGTTATTATTAATGATACTATGGGAAAACCATACAGAAGAGGTTCAATCAGCGAGTCAATCGGTATTGCTGGTATAGATGCATTAGAAGAAAAAGAAACTCAAGATCTTTTTGGAAATCCTTCAAAATCTCAAGTTGCATTAGTTGATGAATTAGCTTCTGCAGCTGCTATTTTAATGGGAGAATCAAATGAACAAAATCCTATAGTTCTTGTTAAAGGTGTTAACTATACAAGAAATGAAAATGCTAGCATACGTAAAATTTTAAAATAATTTTATTATTTAAATTAAAAAGAGGCTTCTTTATGAAGTCTCTTTCTTATTATCTTACTTTTTCTTTAGGTAAATCTTTTCCATTTACTATTTCCATTAATGAATTAATTACTTTATCTTTTTCTTTTACAATTCCTAATAATCCTAAATAATGTTTTAATGCATATATATTTAATCTTTCATTAAGATGATTAAATTTGAATAACTCTGGATAGTTTTCTTGAATCATACTTAATATATCGCTATAATCTTCTTTTTTTACTTTTTCTTTTAATTCATTATTTACAACTAATTCTGGAGTTTTAGACATAATATTAAAAATATTTAATTCATAATCTATAGATGATATTCTTAATCTATCATAATCTAATATTGTTATATTATTATCATCATCTATCATAATATTATCAAAATGCATATCAGTATGACATACTCCATAATTAGTTTCATCTAAAGAATCTAAATTTTGAGCTACATATTCTTTTATTTTTTCATATAAATCAGTAAAATTCATACCTTTATTTTCTAAAGAATCTATTTTTTTCAATATATCTTTTTCAAATTTTCTCTTCCAATCTTCAGGTTCGAACTCTTTTTCAAATACATCCTTAACTGGTATTTCATGAACTTTTCTTAATTCTATACAAACTTTTCTTATTATATCTCTTTTTTCTTCTTGATTTAATTTATTCCACTTAAAGAATAAGTTTTCTCCTTGTGCTTGTTCCTCAATTTGCCAAATATTATCTGTATCTAAAGAACTATATAAAATTTTTGGGCAATTAATACTTTCTTGATACTTTTGACAAAATTTACTTGCTCTTTTAAAATTTTCTATATTTCTTTCATTAACACAAATCTTTAAAATATATTTTCCGTTAATTGAATATATTCTGTTTGTATATCCATATGTATTTTGTTCTATACTTTGTACTGGTTCTCCTATAATTTTTTCAATCTCTTTTACATTAATATTATTAGCTTCCATTTTTACTTTCCTCCTCTATTTATCAAATCTACCTTTTTTTAATATAATTAATTTATCATCTATATTTTTCACTCTATTAAGTATTTCATATATACTTTTTTTCTTTGAATTAAAACGTAAAGTATATTTCATAAAATCCCATGTTAGTTGTTCTTTACATCCATCTAATTCTTTTTTCTCTTTTCCGAAATTACTTAAGTATCTTTTTATTACTCTAAACAGCAAATAATATGTAGGATATTCTAAGAATATAATTAAATCTGCATTCTCAGCTCTTTCCTGTAAGGTTGTTTTATATATTCCTTCCATAATCCATTCATCATTATTCATTTTTTTTCGAATGATTCTATCTCTTTCTTTTTTATCTCTTTGAATCCATCCTTTTTTATAATTTATATTATCCAAGTTGATAATTGGTAATCCAAATATTTTAGCTAGTTTATTTGCTAAAGTTGTCTTACCTGAACCTGGACCTCCTAGTATTAAAATTTTACTAATTTTCTTCATATTATCACCTAATAATTTAAAGACTTAATTCTTATTTTATTTAGTTCTTCAGCATTCAAAACTTTGTTGTTATATAATTTTAAGTATTCATCTGAAAGAGTACTATTAAATATTAATAAATCATCTGTATTTATTGTAACATCTAATCCCATATCATACATAATCCTAATAGGATGTTCATTAAAGTTTTTGGCTCTTTTTAATACTACATTACTTGTTGGACATACATTAAATACTATACCTTTTTCTTTGGCATAATTCATATTTTCTTTTGAAGACACAATATTTATACCATGTTGAACTACATCTAAATCTAAATATTTTATTGTATCTTTAACATCATCTGCAGTGCCAAATTCTCCAACATGGGCTTTCAATTTCATACCCATATTTTTTCCATATTTATATATATCCTTAAATTTTGACAAATCATTATATGACTCATCTCCATAGATATCCATCCCAGAAAAAATTCCACTATCTATTAATTCAATGGTAAGTTTTTCAAACTGATTATTATAACTTTTCCTACTTAAACCTATATCATATCTTAAAGATATTTTATCCTTATACTTTTGTATCAGATTTTCTAGAAAAATAAATCCCTCTTCTGGATTATTGAAAAACTTAAAAAATCTAAAATCAATACTAGTTTCCAAAATTACTATTCCATCATTTATTGCCGAAATAATAGTATTTTCTATTAAAAATTTAAATCCTTCTTCTGTTTTAGTAAATTGTGAAACATATTTTTTAGAAAATGCATCCATTTCTTCAATACTATTTATTTCTTCTAAATTAGGAATAATAACTCCTTGTTTTGTTAGTAATTTTCTGTCACATCCTAATGCAGAATGATTATGGAATTCAGCTTTAGAAATTTTTTTAATTAAACTAATATCATTTTTTTCTAAGGCCTCTATAAATATATTACTATTATTATCTATCGTTTTCATCACTATCATATCTTTTCTATTAAAAAATTCTAATTTGTAATGGACTATTATGTAAACTGTTTTTATCTATAATATCTGAGTGTCCTGGAATAATAACATCATAATTATTCTTTATTTTTTCTTTTGTTTTTATATATTCCTCTGGATTTTGTGCATTACCATATTCATTACTATTTAAATAGTCATTTAATGATTTTATTGCATCTCCTGCAACTAATACTCTTCTTTCTCCTTCTTGAAATTCTAAAGAAGAATGACCAACGGTATGTCCGTATGTTAATACTATCTTTATATTATTACTTATGTTCATTTCATCGTTAAATGTATAAACATCATATTCATCTATAATTTTCAATAATGGTTTATATAGATCACTATCTTCATTGTTTTCTACTAAATTTTTTAATTCGTTTTCATTTATATAAATTTTTGAATCTTTAAACAAATCTAAATTACTACAATGATCAAAATGTAAGTGTGAAATAAATACTTTATCTATTTTTTTCTTTTTTAATAAATCTTTAATTACACTTCTTACTCCATAGCTTCCAGTATCGAATAGTATATTTTCATCACCATCTTTTAATAGAGTAATAGATGCATACCCAAAGGCACCTTTTTCAGGTTTTATATTTATTCCTTTTGTTATTTGTTCAAATTCAACCATGTATTATTCCCCCACATTATATCCATTTTCTAATATTTCTTTTTTAGCATCTTCAATATCAATATCATCTGTTTTTATATCTGTCCATATTTCAAAAGCTAATAATATTTGATAAATCATCATATATAATCCAGAACAAGTTTTCGCACCATACTTTTCAGCATTAATTAAGAATTTTGTTTTATATGGATTAAAAATCACATCGAAGAAATATTTACTAGATGCATTTTTTATATTTTTAAATATATCTTCTTCAATTAACTCTTCATCTATCTTTGGATGCATTCCAACAGGAGTTGCATTTATTATGATATCTGCTTTATTTATTTGTTCAATATAATTATGTCTTGATAATTCATAGATAGGTATATCTTTAGATATGCATTCTATCATACTTTCAGCTTCTTCTTTGTACCTATTCATTACTGTAATGTTTTTTGTTTTTTTATAAGCTTCGTAACAAATTGGTCTTGCTGCTCCACCTGCTCCTATTATCAAAATTTTTGTATTTTCACTTATCTTACAAAGTTTATTTTCAATAGATTTTATGGCTGCAATTCCATCTGTATTATATCCTATATACCCATTTTTACTAAATTTTATTGTGTTAACGGATTTAATTGCTTTAGCCGAATCGTCAATTTCATTCATGCATTTAGCAATATCTATTTTATATGGGATAGTAACATTAATACCACAAAATCCAAGCAAATTTAATGAATTTAATACATCTTCTAATTGTTCTTTTTTATCTACTCTTATTTTTAAATGTTCATACTCAATTTTTTTCTTTTTACTAATATATTTGAACATGCTTGGTGAGACACTATGTTCAACTGGGTTTCCTATTAACGCAGAATAAATCATCTCACACCTCCATTAATTATATATTTAGAGACATCTTCTATACTTCCACTTAAATATTCTATCTTTTTATTATTAAATAAATAATTTATTAATTTAGCTCTTTCATCATAAAATTTTCTAGTATCCAATGATGGTATATAATTAATTATATTATTATCTTTAATCATTGTCGTACATGTATTTCTTATATATCTAGAAAAGTTTTCATTTAAATATAATATATTTGCTAAAGAATTAGCCTCTTTACAAAAGAAATCTTTTTCCTGATCTATATGTACTATATAAATACTATCTATATCAACTTCATCTTTTTGAACTTGTATTCCTAAATCTTTTGGAAAAACTTTCTTTTTAAATGTCCATGTATCAATTTTCTTATCATTATCTTGTAAATCAAACTTTTTTAAAAGATCTGGAATATTTCTTTTTATAGATTCATATCTTAAAAATATGTATTTGGTTCCACCTAGCAATTTTAAATTATTTAATTGATTATAATCTATTACACAAAGATCATTACCAATTAATTTAGCATTATATTTTCTACATAATTCTATTGCTAATGTTGTCTTTCCTGAACCTTCTTTTCCTAAAATTAATATTCCTTTTCCATTAATACTGACACCAGCACAATGGCAAGTTAAACTTTTATTTTTTCTCCTATTTACTTCAAGTAATGGATATGCCATAAATAGTATTGTTAGTCCATCTGACATTTCTTTTATTGGATATTTAATTATAGTTTTATTTTCTTTATATTGTAGAATTCTTTCATCACTATTCATATATTCTACTATATATTTTGATTTTTCATTATTATTACATCTTTCAATAGTTATTTCAGGAAAATCTATAAAATCTATCTTATCTTTAAACATTTCATATAAATCAATATCTGAATCTATTTCTACAAATGAACCACAAGATTTCATTAGCATTTTATACATATAAAATTCCTCCATTAAAATAGATTTCTATGTTTTAATATTTCTACAGTGTAATCAACATTTAGTTCTCTATCTATTACATTCTTTATTTCTTCTTCATTATAATCTGTATCTACACTTATATAAATTAAATATGGTGGAACTAAAGAGTATTTGTTTCTTGTAAGCATTACTATTTGATTTTTTAATCCTAATTCATTATATATTGCTTTTGAAAGTCTATTGCTTAAAAATCCTAGTACTCTTCCTGTATGGTATCTTGGATTTTTTCCTGCAGGAGCTTCCATTGAATTAGGTCTAAAAGTGGATATAATTCCTAATGATGAATTTCCTCTTCCTACTAATCCTTCTTCTCCACATTCTGCACTAGTTCCTAGTGCTAACATATATAATGTTCCTCTTTTATCATTATCATATTTAGCATTTACACTTACTTTAACATTATAATCAGTGTCCTTACATATTTTAATAGCTTCTTCTTGTAGTAGTTTTTCGTATTTTTCTACTACTTCATAATACTCTTCTCTAGAATTAATTTCTGTAGAAATTACAGGCATACAGACAATTATATCTATATCCTTTTTTATTCTAGAAACCATTACCTTTATGTCTTGTCCTATTTCATTATATTTAGGAACTGGATAGCCCTTTTCATTTGGTTCCCAAAAAAAGTTTTCAATTCCAATTGCAAGTCTTTCACATGTTGTATAAGGACAATATGATACAACTACAGATGTATCATTTGCAAATACTTCTTTAGCATCTGGAACATCTTCTACAGTTCTTGGTGAAAACCAATATGGAACACGAGTATGTTGTGTTGTATTAACTACTATATCTAAATCTTGTTCTACATCAAGATGTGGTAATACTGTACCCACATATTCTTTAATTGTTTCTTCCATTATTTGATTTATATTAATTTCTTCACCATTACATGTATTACTCATTCTACCATTTACAACTACTTTTATTGGTTTAATTCTTGTCACACTACCGAAAGAATTAGTATTCCATCCTGCTCCTATATATAGTTTATCTATATTGTGGTGTAATACAGCTCCAAATTTTTCTAAACAATACTTTGAATATACTCTTGAAATTTCTTCTGCTAAAGCATCAGCAAGAGTATCTGGATGACCTACACCTTTTCTTTCAACTATTTCAAATTCTTTTTCTTCTGGATTAACATATTGCTTATTAATTGTTAACATATTATACTTGCTCCTTTTTCAATATCTGTTTTCTTAAATTTTTAGACACATTAGTTATTATTTTTTCAGCATCTATTGCACTTATTTTTTGTGCTCTATTCCAATATGAAACTGCTCTTATTATGAAAATATCTACAAAACTTTCAAAATCAGTATCCTTCATATTCTTATCTTCTATTATTCTATTTATTAGATTGTACATTATATTTTCCCATTCTTTATCATTTACTGTTTTACCACCAGTATATCCAAGACTATTTATAAAATGATTATTATTGCTTTTTAATTTTTCATATGAAGTTTTTAATAATTCATTAGCTTTCTTCTTATGGACAAATTTTCTACTTCTTATTAAGTTTATATTTTGAGAATTATTTTCCTCTTTTTTATCAGTTAAAATAGTATTTTTTTGACTTCTTATTGTATAAACTGCTCCATTAAGTACTTGTCCAAACATATTATACATTTTACCAAAACTAGGTTTATGAATTTTCTTATCCAATTCTATTGAAGTAACATTAAAATTACCATAAACTGCATTAAGTGTCATATATATATCTATTCCATATTTTTTAATAGCATCATTATATGGTTGCTTAATTATATAATCTATATATTTTTTATCAAATGCAAAATCTCCTCCTATAGGTTGTCTTATCGTCTTACCTGTTAATGCATATAATATGGGATAAGCAAATTGATTTGTTGTACTTCCTTCAAACCTACTTCTTTTGTATGAAGGTACCACATAATTGAAATTTTCATTTATTAGTTTATCTAAAAATGCATGTATCCAATTAGCATTCATTGATATTACATCAGCATCTAATGTAATTGCATAATCAATATTGTTTTCTTTACAAAATCTAAAAAAATTAATTAGATTTATTCCTTTACCAATTTCATCAGATCTAATATAGATCTTTTTAGATTTGGTTTTTAAACTTTGAAATATTTTACCTGTATCATCTGTACTGTTATCACAATTAACAATATAAGTCTCATATGTTGAATCATAACATTGTAATCCTTTATCTATTTTTTTTACGGTTGTTTCAATAATATCTGATTCATTATACGTAGGTACACATACAGCTATTTTTTTCATATAATTCACACCCCTATATTTTCGAATTACTTATTTTATCTTCTTGCAACTCTCTAGTTTCAATATGACAGCATCTATTACATATTGGGAAAATTTTTCCTTCTTTTAAATTCTCACCTATATCATTTAATAGTTTATCTGACGCTAGATCTTTCATTGTTTTATTTTCTATGTTTCCAATTATTAAATCTATATATTGGCAAAGTGATATTTCTCCGTTTGCCCTTAATCTAATAGAATCAAATACATGTTGACAGTATCCATTTTGAAATACCTGGTCACAATTATCACTATACCATTTCTTTATTTCATCATTTGTCATTTTAGGATAAATTTGTAAATCAATTTTTTCTTCTTTACATTTTGATTTAGCATAGTCTAACATATTTATTACACTCTTATAATCTATATTGCATGTGCTTGGAAATCCATCAATTATATAATCATCTATTCCATAAAATTCTTTTAAACATTCTTTATGTTTGTTTTTGACAGATTCTGGATGCCACATATAATGTTGTATTCTTAATTGAGTCAAATTTTCTTTTGCTGTGTTTATAATGAAATCTATGGAATTAATAACCTCATTTGATACTACTGTTGTTAATCTTATTTCAGGCATATCAGTCATATTTATTTTTTTATATTTATTCAACTTTTGTATTCCTTCTATTGTTCTTTTTAAACTTCCTTGTACTCCAGTAATATTATCATGTTCTTCATATGTTCCATGAATAGATATTGCAATAAAACTAACAACATTTGACTCTACTATATATTTTGCAATTGAATCCGTCATTAAAGTCGCATTTGTAAGAATTTTAAGATCTAAATTTTCTTCTTTACAAATATCAATTACTAATTTGAAATTTTTACTTAACAAAGGTTCTCTTGAAGTTAGTACTACAGTTTTTCCACCAATTGCCTTAAAATCATAAATTATTTGTGCTACTTTTTCATCGCTTAAATCATTGTGCTTCCATTCTTTTGACCAACACATGTCACATTTTAAATTACACCTATCTGTAATTTCGAACCTTAATATTTTGTTTTCCATTTTGCTCACCTTCTACATTATAATCTTTTGCTGTCTGAATCCAATCTCCTATCATATCAGGTTGAATGAATAAATCTCCTCTTCCTATTCCTATTTTAATGTGCTTGCCACTATGACAATCACTCCCCCCTGATATCAGTAAATTGTTTTCTCTTGCAAATTTACTCATTTCATTTCTTTGTTCGGCTGTAAATTTAGAATAAAAACATTCTATTCCATCCACGTGAATAGTTTTTAATAATCCGTTTAGTATTTCTTCAGCATGGTCTTTATATTCAAATATGTGTGGGATAAAGATTTTTCCCCCTGATTCTTTTATTAATGCTTCTACTTCTCCTGGAGTTGGAAAAAACTGTCCCATGTTACAAAAGAATATACTATTAGGATTTGACATATATTTTCTATAAAATATTGAAGGATTATTATAATCCTCTGCTGTTTCAAAGTATTTAACATTTTCTGGATAATATCTTAGGCACTTATATAAATATGAACTTAAATGCTCATTATTATCTTTTTGATACATATTTAATGCGAGTTTAACCCCGTTTTCATTACATTGTTTTATAAACATTTCTTCCTCAAAGCGTTTTAACTCTTCTGGTGAATACTTATACATTTCTTTTAATCCTATTTTTAGTAATTCTGGATTATAATCATATCCTAATAATTCTATAGGTATATGATTATAAAAAGTACTAAACTCACAACCACAAATAATTTTTCCTTCAAATACTCTATTAGTCATGTTTTTTAAATACTCATATGCATCACAAGTATTATGGTCTACAATTGAAATTGTTGTGCATCCAGTTTTTTGAGCTATTTTTAAGATCTCATCTACACTGTATAAACCATCTGAAAAATTTGAATGTATATGTAAATCTATCATCATTATCCCCCCTATTCATAGACATATTTTATCATGAATTTTCCTCAAATATAAAGAAAAGACGTCAAAAACTCTAATTAGAGATTTTCAACGTCTTTAGACAACAAAAATACATCTTTTTTTACTGTTTTAAAAAGATAATAAATATATATATAAGCAAATGTAATAAGTAAGCATTTGATCATATAATACCACCTCTTTAATCGCGTTATATTATATAATATTTTTATTAATTTGTCAATGTCTTAACATCTTTGAGAAATGCTTTTTTCGTTATTTGGGTATAAAAAAAATACTTATTTGAAATATAAGTATTTTAATCCAAATGTTTTATATATATCTCTAGCTCTTGGTAGATGGAATATATGAGCTATTACTAAGTTATATATTTCATCTAATATAAATATACTACATATAATTATACTTATTATGAATATTATATTTATATATTTACTTCTTACTAGTTTAGATAATACTGGTAATATTAAATACATTAGTGCTAGTCCTGATAGTCCAAATACTAATACACTTCTTAAACATACATATCCACCTATATTACCAAAGTTTAATATTTCTTGGTTATAATCCCAACATTTAGTCCATCCTAATTTACCATATAGTATATATCCTGAAAAGTATTCTAATATACCTGTTACTAACATACTTAGTAAGAATACTTGTAGGGGATTTTCTCTTTTTCTATATGTCATAGCTATTATTAAGAAAGCTCCATATGCATAGATATTAATCCATGGTAAGAAGTTTGCTCCTCTCATATAGAATTGTTTAAATCCACTATTCATATAATAAAAGAAATATTCATATACCCAACCTATCATTCCTGATATTACTATTAGTAAACATATTAAAGTTATTTTTTGTTTTTTACTTAAATCTTCTAACATATTATTACCTCTATTTTTATTCTAACATATTTTTAATTATTATGATACAATTTAATTGGTGATTATATGAGAAAGGTTATTATAGGGATAACTTCTATCATATTATGTCTTTCTATAGCTTTATGTGGGTACTTTTTTATGGAATATAGAAGCTATTATGGTAATAATAGTAAAAAGGATATTAAGAAGGTAGAAGAAAAGATTAAGAGTATTGAAAAAGAAACAGAAAAGAAGAAAAAAGAAATTGAAAAGGTAAAAGAAGATAATAAAGAGAAAGTTGATTTATTAGAAGTATGGGAAAAAGAGTTAGGAAAAGTAAAAAAGGATTCTTAGTAATTGAATTATTTCTTTTAGTATTAATTTGTGTTTCTTTATATGGGGGTTATTATTTTTATAATGAGATAAATAGTATTAAGATAGATCTTAAGAAGAATAATAAGGATTATAAGAATATTAATAAGTCTTTAGAGGATAAGAAGAAAGAATTAGATGGGGTTAAATCTGAATTAGAGTCTTATAAGGATTTAGATGGTAAGATTGAGAGTACTAAGAAAGAGTATTTTGAGGAGATTAAGAAATTAGAGGATGATATTATTTCTGGTAAGAGTAATAGAAAGATTGCTTATATTACTTTTGATGATGGACCTTATTATAATACTTATAATGTATTAAATATATTAGATGAGAAAGATGTTAAGGCTACGTTTTTTACTATTTCTATGAATGGTGAATATTGTTATGACAATAAGAGTGCTAGATGTTTTGATTTATATAAGGAATATGTAAAAAGAGGTCATACTATTGCGAATCATACTTATACTCATGCGATTCGTGGTGGGTTATATAATAGTGTTGATTCTTTTATGGATGCGATAGTAAGACAAGAAGAACATATTAAGAATTTAACTGGTTATACTACTAATATTGTGAGATTTCCAGGTGGTAGTAGTACGGCTAAGAGTTTGAAAGAGCCTATTATATCTAAATTAAAAGAAAGAGGATATGGTTGGGTTGATTGGACTGCGAATGATGGTGATGGTGGAGGTCTTTCTTCACAGGAACAAGCTTGGGGTAATTTACGTAATACTATTAATAATAATATAGAAGTAATATTATTCCATGATTATAATGGTATAACTACTGCGATACTTCCTGGAGTTATAGATTATTTAAGAGAAAATGGTTATGAGTGTTATCCACTATTTTATGAAAGTAATATGATTAATAAATAAAAATATCCACAATTATTGTGGATATTTTTTGTTTGGTTTCTTTTCTTGTTTTATATTTTGTTTTTCTTTACTATGTGTTGATTTAATAATAGTTCTAATATCTTCAGGATAATTTTGATTTAATTCATTAATAAATTCTTCATCTATTGGGTCCATACAAGATACTCCACCATTTTCTTTGGTAAAAGTGTGATTACCAATTTTTAATGTACTAGATTCAAAACTTTTAAACATAGCACATTTATGTTTTTTAATCATCATTTTATGTAGTAGATCTTTATATTCTTCTATTTCTTCATTTTTTAAAAAATCTGTTTCTTTAGCATATAATGCGTTTGGTATTATAATCTTATCACTTAATACGTACATAATATCTCTCCTATTTTATTTATTTTCAAATCTTGTTTTTACTTTTTGTTTTTCTATTTTAGAAATAGCTTTCTTTTCTTCTATAGTAGCAGTATTTTCTAATTTAGTTATTAATGCATCAGCAAGTCTTTGTCTTAATTCTTCTAGGTGTTTTTCTTCTTCGTGTTTTTTAATACCATTTACTATTTTTGAAATAGAAAACTCTTTATTACTTTTTCTATAATAACAATTTAAATCTTCTCTTCCACCACAATTTATAAATTCTTTTACAAAATTAATTAATTCTGAATTAGTATATGTATCATCAAAAGCATATTTCATTGGAATATTAATATCTCTTTTAAATTCTTTTGCAAATAAGAAGGCTCTATAAGCACCAATATATGAAACTCCTTTATATCTTCTATCTAATATTTTATACATTACACAATCTAATAATCCTTCTTTTCTATCCATTTCATATATAGTATCTTTTATTTCTTCTTCATCACAATCAGATATATCTATACAAATGTCTTTATTATTTTTATTGAATTCTTCAATATAATTAAATAATTTTTTTGCATGTATACCCTCAAGATCTTCTACATCAATTTTTCTATCACTAAATTCATTAATAGATTCAGATATATTTCCATAAAAATGTACATAACCTTTTTTATCTATATAAAAGTTTTGTCCAAATCCACAACCTGTAAAACTAACATAAAGTGTATAAGGCATATATCTAGCTTGTTTTTTTGGCTTAAAAAATTTTTGTTCATGTGTAGGTAGTGAACTAATAAATGTATGAGCATTATAGAAATCATACCAATTTAGATCATCTGGTACTTCATAATTAAAGTATTGATTTTCCCCAAACATTGTATCATTTACTTCTTCTATAGTATTAATAGCTTTTCTACAATCAGAACTTAGAAATGCCTCTATTATATTATCTGGATATCTTAATTCATACCAAATAGCCATTTTTTCTATTAGATTTTTTGCAGTTTCTTTTTCAAAGTCACTTTTTAAACTATTTATATATTCATTATATTTTGCTTCTAAATTATTATTATTTTTTTCTTCAAATATTTTACTATTAATTTTTTTTGTTTTAAATATCATGTTAATCCTCCTGATTAATTCTTTGTAAATCTATTTTTTATTTTTTGATAAATTGTTTCTTTATTTTTTTTACATACATCTGGTATAAAAGTACCATCTACACTTGGAACTTTTAAGTTTTCTATATTTCTTCTAGTGATATCAGTTGATACTAGTAGTTCTTCTTCATCCCAATAATAATCTGATAGTGATTTTTCTTTTAGAGATTGTTTTTCTTTATTTTTTATGAATGTTTCAAATTGTTTTTTTAGTCTTTCTTCACATTCTTCTTTTGTTTCTATTCTTATATATTGTCTATCTGTTAAATCTATGTTTTTTTCATGCCAAAGAGTATTCATATCTTCTAGATATTCTAATAGTTCTTCTCTTCTTTCTTCTGTATTATCAATACTATCGTTATCCCATAAATCATTTACTAGTTTATTTAATGTTTCTGGGTTTGCTTCTTTTATTAATTCTTTTATTATTTCATATCTAGTTTTTCTATTTATTTTGTACATTTGTTTTCTTCCTTCCGTATTAGTTATTATAGTATATGTGTTTTTAAAAATCTATCTTTATTTTGACTTTTTTAGTGTTTTATGATATAATTAAACACGTCGCTTTAGGGGGAATTACAATGTTAAATATTGAAATAGATGAAAATAAACTAAAAGAAGATACAAAAGATTATTTTAATATTTTTTATATGAATCTTATATTTTCTAATATTGATACTATAGAAATGGAATTTAAAGAAGCTAAATTACATGAAAATGGTAAATTATTATTAGCGTCAGAACAGACTAAATCTCATGTTGAATCATTCGATGTATTAAGTTCTAGAGGTAAAAGAAACAATTTTATTACTAAGACTAAAGTTGAAACAGTTTATATCGATTATGATTATTTAATGGAATTAGGTAATAATGACACATTTGAATTAAAATATGTAGGTAGTGAACAAGATGGTACTAATATTAGATATGAATTATCTTGGGCTAACAAGAATAAGTTTACGAAAGTTAATATACCAAAAAGAGATCGTATTTATTAATACGACCTCTTTTTTTATTTTTATTTTGTTTTTAATTTTGATTTTGTTCTGCTTCTTGAGCAGCTTCTTCTACTTTTAGTTTAACATGTTCTCCTAAAATAACTAAGTTATTAGCTCCCATAATTCTTGCGTTAGATAAGTTAGTTCTACGTTTTAATAATTCATCATGTTCTTTTAGATTTGTTATTTCACTTTTTGTTTCTTTTTCATATGTATGTCTTGCGCCAGCATTTCTATATTTAGCTAATTTACTGAATAATAGAATGAAAGCACATATTAAAGCTATAATTAATCCCATACCACCTAACCAGACACTTGTTATTATTCCAGCTAGTATTATTAAACCAAATAGTAAGAATAATTTACCCATAGCAAGTGGAACTGAACCCATTGTTTCTCCAGTTCTTGCGTTTACTGCAACATAATGTAGGATTTTATTTTGATCTTGATATGAATATAACCATACTGGTAAGTATGCAGATACCCATTGTTTACCTTTTATATCTAAGTTTTGATCAGTCCACTTAATTCCTCTATCATAGAATGTCATTTCTTTATTTAATGTATGTCTTGCGATATCATGTAATTCTAAATTTACTTTATCTTCTATTTCAGATACATTTACATCTCTTTTTTCTGATGTGAATCCTTCTAAATAGTTACCTTTATATTTAACACAATTTTCTGTATCAAATGGCATAATACTATTAATTATATTAGTAGTTTTTTCTTTATTATTTTTATTTAATTTATCTTGAGAAGATTCTATAGTTAAATCATCTATTGAGATATCAAATTCTCGCTCTACTGCATATAAATCTGCATCATATCTTGTTTCATGTCTTCTATTATCTCCACTACCTACAGTTACTGTATATTGTCTTGTTTTATGTTCTGCTTCTCCAATAAATTTACCATGACAATTAGCATCTACTAACATATATGGGAAATATACACCCATAATGTTTTTTGTAGTGAATTCATTTTTAAATTGTTTATTTGCAAAGAATTTTCTTTGTTCTACGAATTCCGATATTTTCTTTTGTGCTTCTTCTTTTGATAGACTAAATGGTAATACTACATCTGGGATAGCTCCATTATCTACTTGATGATTTATAGATAAGATACTTCTACACCAGTGACATCTAGCATTTGTAGCTTCTTTTGTATTTATTACTACTTCTGCACCACATCCAGAGCATTTTAAAGTTATTATATCATTAGCTTTTCTATTTATATCTTTAACTCCTGTAGTTCTTGTTTCACCACTTAAATTCTTAGCTTCTTTTTCTATACCTTCTAAGTCTTCAGGTTCAAATTCTGTATAACAATAATTACAAATTAGTTTTTTCTTTTTAATATTATAAGTAACATCACTTGCGTGACAATTAGGACATCTATTAGTTCCATCTTTTTCTTTTCGTTCTGTATTTACTACTTTTATTTCTTTTCCCATACTAAACTCCTTATAGATAAAATTATACTAAAAAAAGTTCCTTTTGGGAACTATTTTATTCTTTCAAATTTCATTGAGTTAAAGAAGTCTTTTAATTCTTTATCAAATACATCAGCTACTACTATATCTTCATTAGTATCTAATCTATCTATTGATACAAATAAAAGTACATCTAATCCATCTTTATTTTCTTCTAGTTTAAATATTGCGTATAATCCACTACTATATTCACCATAAACATATCCTTCATATTTACCAGCTTTAACTTCTTTATAGTATTTTTGTTTACTACGTCCTTCTTTACTAGTTTCATATGATTTATCAGTAATAGTATTATAATACATTTGGAATTCTACATCTTTTTCTTCGTTTTCAAAATCTATTTCAGATGACGCTCCACTTTCTTCTTTTGTTGGTTCAGAATATTTTTCTGTTTTTGGATAAGTAAATGTAGTTTTATATCCTTTCTTATCATCTTGTAGTGTAATTGTTTTTGTTTCTTCTTTCTTTGGTTTTTCTTTTCCACATGCAGTTACTACTGATACTGATAATACTAATAGTAGTAATATAATTATTTTCTTTTTCATAGTATCTTCCTTTCTATTAATATTCTAACATAATATTTCTATTTATTTATATTATTTTTAATTTTTTGATATCTCATTATTGTATCCATAAATTCATCATTATATTCTGCAGTTAGAGTTGGATGAATACTTAAGAATTCTATTTCTCCATCTATGTTATTACTGGATAAATGATCTCTTAATTGATACATTGGATCTGTTCTTATTATGTTTTGATATAATCTATAGATATTATCAAAGTATTCTGTATCTTTATATTTCTTTAATAAGTTATTTCTTTCTTTTATTATTTCATCATATGTTTTAGGTACATATCCATTAAATAATAATTGTAGGGGTTTATAAGTATCTATAAGTGTAGGATTATCCTTTATAAATTTATCTATTAAGATTAGACTATCTTCTCTATGTCCTTTTACTTTTAAATATGTACGTATAGGTGTATTTGTAGTTACTTCTAATTTTGCTTGTGGATTAATGTTTAGTTTTTCTATATCATTTAAATCATCTAAGATTTGAGTTTTTAAATTATTATCTTTTATTAAATCTTTTACTAAGTTTTCTATATCTTTTAATGAATTAATATCGGCATCTACTTCTGGGTATAGTTTATGATAATTTTGATCATAGAAATCTTCTATATCATGATATTCTTTATAGATATGATGTTTTAATACTATTATTAATTCTGGATCATATTTAATTATTTCATCTATATTTTCTTCATTATAGAATTTATTTTGATATGCATGTCTTAATTCATGAAATATAGTTCTTAAATAGGATACTATATTATCAGCAATTATCATCATTGTCATCACTGATAGTCTTATTTTATTATTTTCTATGTCATAACCACCTGAACCATTAAAATATATTGTTTCGTCTATTTCGTAATCTGATTTTATATTTTTATATAATTGAGATAGTTCCAGTAAATAAGTGATTACTAGCTCATTTATTTTATAGTTTTTATCTACTAATTCTTCATATGAAAAGTTTTCCATTTCTTCCGGTAGAGTATTCCAAATATAGTTAATATCTTCTTCTATATTAGGATAATTATTAGGTAAGTTTTTAATCATGTTTTTAAGTTTTTTTATACAATCCATAATATCATTCCTTTTGTTTTATTATTATACGTTTTTTTCTTTTTTTGTCAAAGAAAAAGGAACTTTCGTTCCTTTATAGTATTATTTAGATTTTTTCTTTTCTGTATTTAAGTATTTATATAAGAATGCAGCAATTGTCGCACCAATTAGTGGTGAAACTATGAATACCCAAACTTGTTTAATAGCTTCTTTTCCAATGAATATAGCTGGGGCTAAGCTTCTAGCTGGGTTTACTGAAGTTCCAGTAAGTGGAATACCAATTAAGTGTACAAAAGTAAGTGTAAGACCAATTACAATACCTGCGATTGCGCTTTTATCTTTATCACTTGTTACACCTAGAATAGTATAAACAAATACACATGTTAGAACTACTTCAGTTAAGATAGCACCAAATAATGTAGTATTAACTGCAGATAATGTACCATAATAGTTAGCACCTAATGCAGCAGTACCTAAATCAGTATTTGATAAAATTGTGAATAAAATTGTAGTTCCTGCGATAGCTCCTAATACTTGAGCTACTACATACCATGCAAAATCTTCTTTAGTCATTTTTTTATTAATTACCATAGCTAGTGATACTGCAGGATTAACATGACATCCTGAGATTGGTCCAATTACATAAGCTTCAGCAATGATTGCTAAACCAAAAGCTAATGCAGTTGCAACTAAATTACCACCTGATACAACGGCAATTCCACATCCAAATAATACTAATACTAAAGTTCCAATGAATTCTGAAATATATTTTCTCATAATTCTCTCCTTTCTAAAATTATTTTAATTTATATAATTTTTATTGTCAAACCATTTATTTTAATATTATAATATTGTTAAGAAGATAGAAATACGTTATGGGTAGTAGGATGTGAATTAAATGAGTAATGAAGTTGATTCAAGAAAAAGACAAATTACAATTATTATTAACGCTTATTATGATGATCCACAATTTTCTTTTTTAAAAGATATTCCTCGTGAAAAATTACTTGATAAAGCTTATGAAAAATACTTAAATAATGATTTAAGTATAAGTGATATTAATGATGATGTTGCAAAGAGTGTATTAAAAAAGAAAGAGTATTTTGATAAAGAAAATAATCGTTATGATAAGAAATATGTTTCTAAGAACCATGAAGTTATATATTCTAAATTAGAAGAATTTGCGAAATTACTTAATGACGCTAATATAGATTATCAATTAGCTGGTGCTTTACCTTGTTATATTAAATATGGTGAAGAATCAGATAGATGTCATGATGATATAGATATAAGTATTAATGAAAAAGATATAGATAAGTTAAGAAAAGTATGTGAAATTATGGGACTTAGCTTTAAAGATAATAGATTTAATACTTCTAGAATATTAAAGAATGGTATTCCTAGTGGAGAACATGAAATTATTGCGACTAGTAATAATAGTGATTTTCATATTGGGGCTTTTCCTTTTGAAAGATTAGCTGATGGTACTATTATTACTAAAGGATATTATCATGATTCTAATAATCATTCTTGTTGTAGAGAAGATATTATTAGTAGTCAATTAGCTTCACTAATATTTGGAAAGGAAACAATAGATTTTAGAGGTATTCCTGTATATATAACTGCTCCTGAATATGTTTATGTATTAAAAGAATATACTAATAGTGATAAAGATAAAAGAGATAGAGAATTTTTAGAAAAACATATAGATATGGAAAGAGTTAAGCAAATTAAGGAATTATCTAAAACTGATAAAGTTACTCAAAATAGTTTAGTTACTAATGATCCTACTATAGTTAGTCAAAAAACTATAGATTTACAAGATACTTTATATACTACTATTGATCTAGAAAAAGATATGAAGAAAGTTACTAGAAAGAAAGAATATAATAAACAAAATAAAGAAATTACTAGACAATTAAAGAAAATTAATCCTAATACTAAAATGAAAGGTTCAATTAGTATAGTATCTGTTATATTGGCATTACTTGTAGTGTTTGCGATATTATTAATAGGATTAATTATATTTACTATGATAAAATAGCTTCGGCTATTTTTTATTTTGTGTTATTATAAGTAAGAGGGATTTTTATGGATATTATAAAGAATTGTTGTTTATGCCCTAGGAAATGTTTAATAAACAGGTATCTTGAGAAGGGTTATTGTAAAGCTAATAATAAAATTAAACTTGCATATTACAGTTTACATATGTGGGAAGAACCTGTAATAAGTGGTAATAATGGTAGTGGTACTATATTCTTTTCTCATTGTAATTTACGATGTATTTACTGTCAAAATAAAAAGATTAGTATAGATGGATATGGTAAATATATATCAAATAAACATCTAGGAGAAATAATGTTGGAATTACAAGATAAGGGTGCTCATAATATTAATTTAGTTACACCTACTCATTATGTTCCACAAATTGCTTCAGTATTACATAAATTAAAAGATAAGTTGCATATACCAGTTGTATATAATACTAGTAGTTATGAAAATGTTGGTACTTTGATGATGATGAAAGGTTTAGTTTCTATTTATTTAGCTGATTTAAAGTACTTTGATGATTCACTTGGAGAAAAGTATTCAGGATGTAGTAATTATTTTGAAGTAGCTACTATGGCTATAGATGAGATGTATAGACAAGTTGGAGATATTCTTTTAGATGAAGATGGTATGATGAAAAAAGGTCTTATAGTTAGAGTTTTAATATTACCAGGATTAATACATGATGCGAAAGAGATTATTAATTATTTATATAAGACATATGGTGATTCTATATATATTAGTATTATGAATCAATATACTCCAGTTAATAAATGTAAATATGAAAATTTAAATAGAAAAGTAACTGATGAAGAATATGATGAAGTAATTAATTATGCTTTAACTATTGGAGTTAAAAATGCTTTTATTCAAGAAGGAGATACTGCAGAAGAGAGTTATATACCAAATTTTGATAAAAGTATTATATAATGTGATATTTTAATGAAATTTAGTGTATTTATTTTACATTTTTGTTTTTTGTGATATTATTATTTTAGGAGGTTATTATGAAGAAGGTAAAATATCTATTTGTATTATTATTAGCTATTTTAGTATTACCATTAGTAGTATATGCTGAAGGTGAAGAAGTTACTAATAGTGATTCTAAAGAAGTTAATATTTATTTATTTAGAGGAGAAGGATGTCCTCATTGTCAAGAAGCTGAAGAATGGTTCCAATCTATAGAAGAAGAATATGGAAGTATGTTTAAAGTTGTTGATTATGAAACTTGGTATGATGAAGACAATGCTGAATTAATGAAAAAAGTAGCTGACGCTAGAGGTGAAGAAGCAAATGGTGTTCCATATATTATAATTGGTAATAAATCATGGAATGGTTTTGCAGAAAGTTATGCTAGTGAAATGCTTGAAGAAATTAAATCAGAATATGAAAAAGATGTTAAAGATAGATATGATATTATGAAACTATTACCTAATGGTATTAAGAAAGATGAAAAGAAAAGTAATGATGTACTTGTATTAATCCTTATCTTAGTAGTTGTTGGTGGAGTATGTTTCGGAGTATATAAAGCTAGAAATAATACAAATTAATAAAAAACTAATCATTTGATTAGTTTTTTTATTTTAGTTTTAGAGTTTGTCCTATACTTATTGTATTATTCGTTAAATTATTTAATTCTTTTAATTTATCTATAGATATATTATTATTCTTAGCTATAGACCATAGAGTATCTCCTTTTTCTACTATATAAGTATTATTATCTTGTTTAGGTACTAATAATTCTTGGTTTATTTGGAGAGTTAAGTTATTTAGATTATTTATATCTATTAATTCGTTTACTGGTATATTAAATTTTCTAGATATTGAATATAAACTATCTCCTTTTTGGACTATATATGTGTCATAATTATTATTTTGTTCTTGTAGATATAAGATTTGTCCTATACTTATAATATTATTTGTTAAATTATTTATTTGTTTTATTTTTTCTACTGGTATATTAAATTTTCTAGATATTGAGTATAGTGTATCTCCTTTCTCTACTACGTAATAGTCTGATACTTCTTCCTGTTTTGGAATATAAGTATAACCTAAGTATGTAGCAAGTGCTTCTACTACTCCTTCAACATAATCTTCTAAGTTATTTTTTAATCTATTTGAATCATTTATGTTATCAATAAATCCATATTCTATTAATAATGGTTCTTTTGAATTAGTTTCTCTTAATATATAGTAATAATCTTTATTAGGATTTTCTGGTAATCTTCTTTGATAAGTTTTTCTTACTTTTTGACCTTTAGCTTTTATGTTATTTAGTATTAATTCTGGCAGTATATTATTATTATTTAGAGAATAAACAATTTCAGCACCTTCTCCAGCTCCAGCATTCATATGATTAGATATTAATATAGTATTAGGTTCCATCATATTATTTATTCTTCTTACTCGTTCATCTTTAGGTAGATATTCATCATTATCTCTAGATAGTTTTACTGGTATACCTAATTCTTTTAATCTATCATACATATAAAGAGAAGCCCTTAAGTTAAGATCTTTTTCTAGTAAGTTATTACCAACAGCTCCTGAGTCAATTCCACCATGACCAGCATCTATTATTATTTTATAATCATTCATAAAATCACCTATATTATTTTATGAATTGTTTTTTATATTGTGAAAAAAAGAATAGATTAATCTATTCTTTTATTGATATTTACCAACTTTTATATACATGTTTGATAATGTACCAACTAAGTAACGTTGTGCTTCGTTTGCATTTGTAATATTAAATGGTAAGCTTTCTGCATAAGAATATACACTCATACATAAAGACATTACAAGCATAATAAAGAATAGTAGTAAGAACACTCTTGATAAAATTAGTTTCCTTTTTACTTTATATATTTTCTTTGGTTCTTTAATTTGCACTTCCTAAAGTTACTTTAGTTTTATGTTCATGATTATTTCTTATGTAAGTTATTTCTATTGTATCTCCTGCTTTATATTGATATAGTTCATAACGTAAATGTGCAATATCTTTTGTTTTCTTATCATTTATTTTAATTACTATATCTCCTTTTTTTAGATCTGATTTAGCAGCAGCTGTACCTTCTTTTATATCTACTACTACTACTCCTTCTTTTTGTTTACTATTAATATTTATATTATTTGCAGCTAGTAGTGAAGTATTAGTTACATCAGCCATAGATATTCCAAGTAATGGCCATTTAATTTTTTTACCATTTTCTAGTGTTTCAACATGACTCATTGCATATTCTATTGGAATAGCAAATCCCATACCTTCAATGTTATCATCTACTAATTTCATAGAACAGATACCTATTACTTCGCCATTAACATTTAAAAGTGGTCCTCCACTATTACCTGGATTAATTGATGCATCTAATTGAAGTACTCTCATTACCCAATCATTATTACTTGAATTAGATACTTGGATAGAAACCATTCTATCTTTTCCAGATAATACTCCTGATGTTACGCTTCCCCTATAATCATACCCTAGAGGTGAACCTACAGTAAATACCGTATCTCCTAATTCCATTTTTTCACTACTACCAATGTTAACTATTTGACTAACATATTTTTTATCTATTCTTAAAACAGCTAAATCTAAATATTCGTCTTTTCCTAGTACCTCTGCCTTTATTTCTTCGTCTTTTGTATTTACTACTTTAACATCATTAGATTTGGATACTACATGTTCATTTGTTAATATATATCCATATCTATTATCTACTTTATAAACAAATCCTGTACCAGTACTTGTTAATTCTTCATTTTTATATACTTGTATTACATATACTGAATCATATACTTTTTTAACTGCTGGAGCTAGGGAACCTTTTTCATATATTTGAGTTTTATCTTGTGTAATAATTTTACTAGTTCCACTACCCACAATATTAGATGCTAATGGAGTAAATCTTAATATAACTAAAGTGGTTATTCCTCCAATGATGAATGAAGCTATAGCTAAAATTATTATTTTTAAATCATCGTTCTTCATCATCATCACTTCCACTTTCTATTTTAGCTAAATCTTTCCAATTAATTGGGAATCCCATTTTTTCAAATACTTTGTCTATTTTAATAGTATTTAGATTATAATTTAATGTTTCTATTATATTATCTAATTCTAATACCATGTTTTTAAACTCATCATATTGAAGTAATTGTTTCATAATGATTATAAGTGCAAATAAATCATTTTTTCCTTTAGTAAATTCATCATCTACTTTTTCTATTCTTAATAATTGATGATATACTGTATCATCTATAGCTTTTTGAGTTTTATTTTCATATAAAATATCTTCATGTGCACATAGATTTCTATAATTAGCTAATATAGGTAAATATACTATTAATGTTTCATAATTTATTCCATATACATTAGCTATTTCTTTTTGATCTTCTACTTTCAATATAGAAAACATTTCACTTACTATTCCAAATGATAATACTTTAACTAATATCCATAATGGTATATATCCATAATTAGATACGTAGTGAAGAGTAGCTGAATGTTGTGAACCATTAATTCTAATTTGTCTTTTCATTTTCTTTAATAAATCATTTAATTGTGCTTGTTTTTCTGGTAAATTAGTAAAGTTCTTTTCTTTTAAATAATCTCTTTCACGATAACCATATTTTTTAGATAATTGATATGAAAATATGGATTTTAAGTTATTTTCTATTACTAATAAGTATTTAAATAATATATTTCTAAACGATCTATCAAATAGGAATAAACTATATAATTCTTCAAATGTTACTCCTTCTTTAAAAGTTTTATCTTTTTCTGATTTTATAAAAAGGTGACGATATCCATTTAAAAAGAAATAGTTTTCTCTTAAAAGAACTCTTTTTGCATATCTTTCATCTCTAATAATTAACCCCTTTTGTCTTAGTATTTCTACTTGTTCATCTAAATTTTTAAATTGTTTATCTACCATAGTATCACCTATTATAAATTATATCATAATATTCAATTAAATTGGTGAAAAATATTTGAAATATGTGTTATAATTAATTTAATAATACTTGTTGTTTGGGGGGATTATATGCCAGCTACAATTACTCATGCATTTTTTGCAAAAGATTTATATGATGTTTTACCTGATAAGATAGTTGAAAAATTAGATTTTGAGCGTTTAAAGATGTTTTCTCAAAGTACTGATCCACTTCTATTTTATAATTTAGTATCTGTATTACCTGGTAAAGATGTTAGAAAGTTTCAAAAATACTTTCATGATAATAAATCTCAAGAGTTTTTTGTTAATTTACTTAATTATATACGTAGTGTTAATTTAGATGATAAAGATACTTATTCTTTTGTGGTAGGTTTTATTAGTCATTATGTACTTGATTCTACTATTCATCCATATGTAATATATAAAACTGGTATGTTTGATAAAAAAAGACCTAGTACATATAAATATAATAATGTTCATCATTTTATGGAATCTTTTATAGATATGGATATGGTTAGAAGAAGATTGAGAATTAATCCTTATAGTTATGATTTTACTAAGTATTGTTTTGATATGAGACCTTTTTCTAATGACTTAAATAAAACTATTAATTATACTTTCTATACTACATTTAAATTTAAAGATATGAGTAAAATATATTATAAGTCATTAAAACAAGCTAAGAATTGTTTTAAGACTTTTAGAATTGATAAGAATGGAGTAAAGAAAAATATTTATAAATTTATAGATACTATTACTCCTAGAAGTTGTTTTAGATTTGAAGCAATTAGTTATCATCAAAATTTAGATGATAAGCATAATTTTTTAAATAATGATCATTTATTATGGAGAAATCCTACTAATTATGATTTAACTAGTACTGAATCTTTTATTGATTTATATTTAAAGGCTTTAAAAAACGCTAAAAACTTAATCATAGCTAGTTTTGATTATTTAGAAGGTAAAAATATAAAATTAGAAAAATTATTTGATAATACTAGTTATATTACTGGTATAGAATGTGGTAAAAAAGAAGAATTAAAATATTTTGAATTTTAATTCTTTTTTTGTATAAATATATTTATTTTAAACATAATATTTTTAGGTGATATTATGTTTTATCAATATGAAATTAAAAATAATTGTTTATATTTATTTATTACTATGAAATATGAGTTTTCTAAAGAATTGTCTTTTAATGATGAAAAAGATTTGAGTAGAAGATGTAAAAATTTTATTCAAAGTAATAATATTAATTTTAATGGTAATAAAGTTTATTTAGTAGTAGATGGTATTATAGTTAAGAGTTTAGATATTTCTAGTGTTAATAGTTTTATTAATACTAGTAATAAATATAGTTCTGATAATTTTTTAGTTAATATTAAGTTAGATGATGGTTCTATATTTGAAATTACTTTGAGGGAATATTTAATTGATATTCTTATGAGTTTTTATACTTATATGCTTGAAAAGGATGTATTAAAATGTATTTGTATTCTATATAATACTTATGCTTATAAATGTATGAGAGATAATAAATATATAGAAGTTAATAATAGTTTTATTAATTATCATCCTAGTAATTATTATAAAGATATATATGATAACTATAATGATATTATTAGTAATTATAATTCTATTATAGATGAAATTGATTGTATGTACTTAAGTTATAATAATGATTATATTCTTCCATTTATACATTATTCTAATAATGGTAAAACTATTAGTAATAATAGATATCCTTATTTATCTAGTATTAAAAGTTTATGGGATATGACTTCTCCATATTATATAGAAGTTAATGATTATAAGTATGAAGATATTAACAAGTTATTAGATATATCTATTAATGGTAATTCTAAGATATTTATTAATAAGGAACATATTATATTAGATAAGAATATTTATACATTGGAAGAATTTAAAAATATTCTTAATTTAAAATCATGTGATATATATATTATTATTTATAATTCACATATTAGTATTATTACTAAGGGATATGGTAATAGTTTAGGACTTAGTTTATTTGGGGCTAATGAGATAGCTAAGAATGGTTCTAAGTACTATAATATATTAAAGTATTATTTTCCTAAAACTAAGTTATTTAAGTATATAAAAGAACTTTCCTAAGAAAGTTCTATTTTATTTGTTCTTTTAATTCTTTTAATGCATTATCTGCATCTCTATTTATTTCTATTGTATTTTCTAGATATTTAGAATATCCTTCTACAGTAGCAGTAAAGTCTGTTAATTCAGGAATATTTTTATCTTCTAATAGTTTATTAATTATTTCTACTTGTTTTTTTAATTCTTGTGAAATATTTAATACTTGATCATATGTTAATTTATCAATCATTTCCTAACGCCTCCAAACTTTCAACTACTTGTTTTGGAGGATTATTATTACTTTTATTGAATTTATTAGCATTATTTATTACTGCTTCTTTATATTCTTCAATACTATCAATATAATTTTTATTATCCATGCTACTCCAGCCAGCTTTCATTTTAGATAAATAATCAAATATCTTATTGACTGCAGTAACATATTCATTATATTCTGACATATAAACCTCCTTATAATAGAATTATTCTAGAACCATTTTTTAAATCTGTATCTCTTACGTTACTATTAACATCATATATCATACCAGTATCTTTACTATATAAATTAGTATCTTCTTTAGCTTCATATGATTTATCTGTTAATTCTAATAAAGATGATTCTATTAGTTTTTTAATAGTACCAATTCTTTTATTAATAGGAATAAATAAATCATATTTTTTTTCTATTAATGGAATTTCTAATTCAACTAAAATTTTATTTTTTTCCATATAATCACCTATTCATCTGCCATTAATTTAATTAATTCAGCTTTACCTTTATTTATTATATATCCAAATCCTGGTTGTACTTCTACACGTAATAATCTAGAGTTTGTAGTTACTTTTAAAGTAAATTGATTAGCTATTCCATTTCCTAACCAGATACCTTCAGCTAAATCTACACTATCTTTATACCATGATTCAAAATTAAGTGTTTTAATTGAATCAATAGTATCTACTATAAACATCTTAATATTACCATTCTTTTTACAATTATTTATTAACTCTATAAATCCATCTTTATCCATTACTTTATTTAACATAGTACCTAAATTAATTATGAAACATATTGTAGTTTTCTCTGGATCATTTTTAAGACATGCATCATTTAATTTATCGATAGATCTATCACAAGAGCCAGTACTATATGTTATTCTTTCATTTTTTATTTCATTAAGAATACTATTAGTATCAAATACAATACATTCAGTATTATTTATAGTTAGAAGATTATTCATTAATCCTGTTAAGAATTGTGGTTCAGATGAAATATCTTCTCCTGTAATATTATACATAAATTTATTATTTAAATTAATAGTATTAATATTTAATGCTTCTTTAGATACACCTACTGGTATAGTAGATATATTACCTAAATAATCATTTACAAATTCTCTATTAACAATTTCTGGTAATATAGGTATTCTTTGTGCTTTATAAGTACATATTTCATTTAATTTTTTAGATATAATCTTAATATAATCTGCCATTTTTTCTTCAGTATATGTATAAGCTGTTTGGAATTCATATATACTATCTAATGAAATTAATCCACGGCCATATACTTTAGATGGTTCTTTCTTTCTTACTCCTGGAATTACAGATACATAATCCATTGGGTCATTAAATTGTAATACTAGGTTTTGTTTAAAGTTTTGTCTTAATTTATAACGTATTGTATTAGGACCATTAGTTGTGATTATAAAACATACACCATATTTTAAACAATCTCTAGTTAATTGATTAATTGTTTCTTCATAATCTGGATATGTTTCAAAGAAAGCTTCTACATTGTTTATTACTATAGTAATAAGTGGTATTTGTTTGCCTCCATGATTTATATAAAAATCATAAGATCCATTATAATCTACAAGTATTTTTCTTCTTTCTTCAATAATACTATTTATTAGTTTAAATAAATTAGCTATTTTTTCTGCATCTGTAGATAACATTACTTCTCCTACATGTGGAGCTTCTTTAAACATAGTTAATGTTTCAGCACCAAAATCTAATATGTAGAAATTTACTTCTCTTGAATCATGAGTTGTGATAGATGAATAAATAATACTTGATAACATTAATTCTTTACCAGAACCTGCAGAACCAAAAATTACTGTATTACCTTCCTTAGATAATGGTAATGTAAGAATATTTTGAACTTGATTATCTGGATCATCATATTCACCAATTACTGGTTCAATAACGTTTTTACGTGTTTTATAATTATATTTTTCTTTTAATTTATCAATATATATTTGATCTGGTATTCTATCTAACCATAATTTATCTACTTTGATATTTTCTTCATTTGATTCATTAATAATATATTTAATTATATTAGTTATTTCTTCACCTTGAGATGGTACTTGTACATCATTTTGTTTAGTATCTAGTGATTTAATAGTATTACCAACATTATCAATGATACTTATTGATTGGTCTGTCTTTTTCTTTCTTTTTTCTGTTGGATAATATTGAGCTCCAGCCCATGCAGCTTGTCCCATTGCGAATAATTCATTATAACCTACTTGAAGATAGAATCTACCAGTAGTTTTTAATTCTGCAGCATCAGGACATTTAATCATATCCATAGAGTCACTCTTATCTTGAACTCTTAAACATATTCTGAATTTAGAGTTTGACCAAATTTGATCATTAACTACACCACTTGGTTTTTGAGTCGCTAGAATTAAGTGAACTCCTAATGAACGACCTATACGTGCTGTTGAAATTAATTGTTCCATAAATTCTGGTCTTTGATCTTTTAATTCAGCAAATTCATCTGAAATAATAAATAAATGAGATATTGGTTTATCTACTAAACCTCTACGATATAAATTTTGGTATTTATAAATATCAATAGTACTTTCATTTAATTTATCTCTAGCTTCATTGAACATTCTTTGTCTTTTACGAAGTTCTGATTGAATAGAAGCAAGTGATCTATTCATCTCAACTGTATCTAAGTTTGTAATAGTTCCAGCTAAGTGTGGTAACTTTATACCTGTTTCTTTATTTTCAAAAGCTCCAGTTAAACCTCCACCTTTATAATCTATAAGAACGAATGATACTTCATATGGATGATAATTTATTGCCATAGAAAGTATATAAGTAATTATAAATTCTGATTTACCAGAACCAGTCATACCAGCTATTAAACCATGTGGTCCATGAGCTTTTTCATGTAAATCTAATTTAAATAATTCTCTTGATTTATCTACTCCTACAGGAACTTGTAGGGATTTAGTAGGATCATTACTTTTCCATCTATTTAAAATATTTAATTGTTCTACCATACCAACATTATACATTTCTAAGAATGATATACTACTTGGTAGAGATCTACTTTCTTTAGCTATATCTATTGGAATATTTGCCATTATCTTACAAGCTTCTTGCATATTAAGAGTTGGATCATAGTCTGCTTCAAATTCTTTTTGTTTATTTGATACTAATTCATTTTCAAATACTCCTGATTTTTTATCTCCTATACTTATGAATGTTTTACATTCATTTGGTATATTTACAAGTCTTGGACTTATTACTATTAAACTAAATCCAAAGTTTATAGGCATTTCACATACATCTTTTACTAATTCAATATCTCTTACTTGTTTATAATCATCAGTTATAATTAAATAATATGGTTTATATTTATGGTAATCAGAATCATTTAATTCCATTTTTCCATTATTATCTTTATATTTTCTAGCTTGTATTTCTTTTTCTAATTCAAGTGATATTTCTTTAGCTTCATCTAAATTTGTAGCAAAATATCTTATAGATTTATCGTTACTCCAGTTATGTGGAGATATTTTTAGATAATTCCATTTACTTTCATTTGTTTCGTTTGTAAGGATTACTATTTTTAAATCTTCATAACTATGGAAAGTCATCATTTGAAGTAATAAACCATCTAGGAATCCTTTTTTATTTATACCAGTACCAATTATTGCGACTATATTTTTTTGAATGAAATTTAATGATACTGGAACATTTTCTAACATTCTTGATGATGCACCTACTTTATATACTTCTTGTAGTAATTGATCATCATTTACTGAGAAATGTTCTTCTGGTATAGATACTCTTCCTTTAAGTTCAGTTGAACCTATACCTAATCTTAAATCTAAAAAGTCTTCTTGATCTAATTCTCTTTCCCATAAATTTCTTTTCTTTTGATATACTATTTCTTTTATTTGTTGTAGTGGTAAATAGTTATCAATCATTATTTGTCTTTGTATTTTCATTGATGTTTGAATTTCTTCTTTTTTAGTTTCTAAATACTCTAAATATTTTTTAGTTCTTTCAGCATCTTCTTTTTTCTTTTTCTTGCTTTGATATCTTCTTTGTAATAATGGCCATAATAACATGGTTGACATCATTGCACCTGATATTATTAATGGAGGTAATGCTGCGGATAAATCCATAGTTCCATTTATTAATCCATTTAGGGCATTATATCCAGTCATCATAGACATCATTGCCATAGTAAGCATTGGTCCTATTGTATATATTAATGGTGTTTTATCTTCTTCTTTAATTGCAGGTGGTGGATCTATTGCGATGTTATTTTCTTCTATTCCTGTTTTAAATCTAGGAGCTCTGTAGAAGTAATCATCTTCTTTATAGAATTCAATACCTTCTTCATCTGGATTATCTAATTCAGTTTGTTTTTGTATTATTGTGCCTACTTTTTCAAATACATTCTCATTTATTTTTAAATAGTTTGGTACATTATTTATTACTAATGTTTCTTTCATTACTACTATTTTTAATCCCATAATGAAAATAATATCACCATACTCTAATGGTTGTGATGTTACTGCATTATTATTTACATAAGTACCATATTTACTATTTAAGTCTTGAATTACCCATTGATTATTGTTATATATAAGTCTTGCTTGTTGTCTAGATACTAATGGATAAGTATAGTTAATTTCTGATCTGTTATCAGTTCCGATTAAAATTTCTTTTTTATCTAATAATTTAAGTTTTATAGTTTCTTTATCAGGGCATGGAGAACAATATAAGATTACATATTCATTGTCTGTATTTATCTTTAAAAAATACAAACTATAATCTCTAAGTATAGCTGATTCTACTTCTTTATCACCAGACATTATTTTAGTTTCAAAGTCACTTTTTATCTTCCATTCACCGTTATATTCTTCTACGTTTATTAAGTTTCTAGTGTTACCAAAATAATCTACATCAGTAATCCAATAATTACCAGTTACTTCAGTTGGTAGGGAGAAGTTGTAAATTTTTTTCTTCTTGATCAATCTAACTATCACTAGATATCACCCCATATTATTCTCATTCTATACTTAATTATATCTTTTTTTATAATTTTTTACAATATATTTTAGATATAACTCTTTATTTTTTTTTGCATAAATTATAATGGTGAATAATATGAAAAACTTATTTTTAAATCTAAATCCAATATATCAATCTTTAATAGCTGGATTGTTTACTTTTTCTATTACTATGATTGGTTCCTCTTTAGTTTTTTTATTTAAAAGAATTAATAAATTTATAATGAATTTAATGCTTTCTTTGTCTGCAGGTATTATGATATCTTCATCTTTATTTTCGTTATTAATTCCTGCAATAGATATATCTAATGAATTAAATATGACTACCTGGTTAATTATTTTTATAGGTTTTATGTGTGGAGGTATTATTCTTTTTATTGGTGATAAATTACTTAATTATTTAGAATCATGTGGAAAAAAATCTATTTCTAAGTTAAAAAGATCAATCATGTTATTTTCTTCTATTACTCTTCATAATATACCTGAAGGATTAGTTATAGGAGTGGCATATGGTTCTTGTATATATGGTTCTAATTTAATGGGTGCTTTAGTTTTAACCATTGGTATTGGATTACAAAATTTTCCTGAGGGTAGTGCAATTTCTCTTCCATTAAGAAGTGATGGTTTAAGTAGATTTAAAGCTTTCTTAGCCGGTAGTTTAAGTGCTTTAGTAGAACCTTTATTTGCGGTTGTTGGTACTTTATTAGTGCTTAAAATTAAAACTATATTACCTTTTATTTTATCTTTTACAGCAGGGGCAATGATATTTGTATCAATATCAGAATTATTACCTGATGTTTTAAAAGACAAAAGAAAAGACCTAATGGTCTTATTTGTAATGATTGGTTTTTCTATTATGATGATACTTGAATTAGTACTTAGCTAATTTTTACTTTTACTTTTTGTTTTTCCTGTGTATTAGCATAATTACTAAATATCGTATAGGCTATTTTATGTAGAAAATCTGCGGGAATAGTTATATGATTATCAATTATATATTGGTCTGGTTTATCTCTACTTTGACTATTATCAAATAATTCCCAATTATTATTTATTTCATCAAAATACCATCTACCATGAGTAAAAGCATTTCTAATAGTATCAATTTCATATATTTTATTTTCATTAACAGCTATTTGTCCATTTGGTGAGAAGTTTTCAAATACATATCTATAATAACTTACTAAAGATTCTTCTACTAAATAATCAGTATCTTGAATCGTTTTTATAAACATATTTAATTCTTCTTTATCATCTATATGAAAATTTTTAAAAAATGAATATACTATGCTTTCTTTTTGTAATTCTTTTATTAATTCTTCCTGTGTTTCTTCTATAGATTTTGTTCCTCTATTATAAACAGTAAATAGAAATGAAATTATAAAGTTATTAATCTTTTCTCTTCCCATTGGAATAACTTTTAAAGCTTCATATTCAAATAAATTATTAAAATATGTATTAGTAAGTTCTGCTATTTGTGCACTACTCCAAAATTTTCTTACCATAGCTAGATTTATTCCTCTATTTGATAGATCTTTATGTATTTCATCTGCCATAGAATTGAATATGCAGTCTTTTTGTGCTTGAGATAATTCTATTTTTTCTTCTTTTTTTGCATATCTTCTTTTTATTTCTTCGAATTCATCTTTATTATTTTCTTTATCATTATAAATTTCCATTAGTCTTTTTTTGGTAGAGTAATTCATTTGATTAAATAATATATATTCATAATAGGAAGTATCAATTATTTGTTTTAACATATTAATAATACTTCTGCCATTTACTTTTCGCCATATATTTTTATCAACATCTACACCTGTGATAGTGAAATTCTTAGCAAAATGATTACAAAAATCTATTATTCTTATTAAATCATTATTATCAAATTCTATTTCAAATGGGATAGGATCACCTATATTTGGTCCTTTAGTTGCGACTGTATTTTCTAGTTTAATATGTATCTTTAAGTTTGTTTTATCGATAAGAAATTCATATAAATTATTCTTGTCATGAGCTAAAGCATTTCTTGTATAAAATATAATTTCTTTGTCTGTAAAATTTTCTAAACATTTTCTATTTATTTCTGATGTTTTATTGATAAAATTTCCTCTTTCAATTTCATTTACACCATTTAATCCTTTATTAACAATATCTCTTATATAAAATAGCATATTTGATGTAGTTATATAATTTTTTATTAAAAGCATTACATTAAAGTCGGATAAAGGTAGTGGCGTTTCTTTTTTATTAACTATTTCTTCATATGCTTCATATATTGTTTTGTTTTTATTAGCACTTGAATAAAGTGCTTCTGCGTATACTCTCAAATATTCACAAATTTGAACAGAATCTATTTTTATCACGGTATCACCTGCTTAGCCATATATTATAGCACAAAAAAAAGAGAGAATATATCTCTCTTTGAAACTTTTTGAAATAAATTAACGTTTTGAGAATTGTGGAGCACGACGTGCTTTCTTTAATCCTGGTTTCTTACGTTCTTTCTTACGAGGATCTCTAGTAATAAATCCTGCAACTTTAAGAGTTTTTCTAAAACTATTTTCTGAATCAGCTGGAGTTGTTTTATCATAATCTAATAAAGCTCTAGTGATTCCTAAACGGATAGCTCCTGTTTGTCCTTGGAAACCTCCACCTTTAACTTTAGCA
>CACZQV010000040.1 GCA_902783435.1 uncultured Erysipelotrichaceae bacterium
CTCATCTAACCATAAAGCATTACCTTCACTCTTACCAAACTTCTTACCAGTAGAATCTAAAATTAATGGCATTGTAAATCCATAAGCTTGTTCTCCTGTCATCTTTCTAATCAAATCAATTCCTGTAGTAATATTACCCCATTGATCAGAACCAGCAGCTTGTAGTCTTACACCTTTATTTTTATATAAATATAAGAAATCATATCCTTGTATTAACATATAAGCAAATTCTGCAAAAGTAATACCAGTCTCTAATCTTCTTCTAATTATATCTTTATCTAACATATAATTAACATTAATATATTTACCTACTTCTCTTAAAAATTCAGTAAAAGTAAACTCCTTCATCCAATCATTATTATTAACTACTTCTACGTCTCCTCCAACTATTTCTTTAACTTGTTTACTTAATCCTTTAATATTTTCTAGAACAACTTCTTTAGAAATAATTTCACGTTCTGCAGTAGGTCTAGGATCACCAATTAATCCTGTAGCTCCACCTACTAATAAAATTGGATGATGCCCAGCTTTCGCAAGTCTCTTTGCAGTTACTAAACTAGAATAATGTCCTAAATGCAAGCTATCTGCAGTAGGATCAGTACCCCAATAAAAAGTAATACTCTCATTATTTAATTTATCTTCTAAATCATCCCCAGCTATATCTTTAACTAAACCTCTCCATTGTAATTCTTCAAAAAACTTCATTTTCTTTCCTCCTCTAATCTTAAATCATTTATTTCTAACACATCATAACCATAATCATTATATATACCTTCAACATCTCTTGTAGTAGTATCTTCTAACTTATATCCTAATTTTTCAACTATTTTATAAACCTCTTCCTCACTAGAACCTTCTATTTCTAAATAAGTAGGTATCATAGGCCAAGAATCAATATCTATTTCTACACCATCTAATTTATATTGAATTCTTCTATTTTCTTGATAATTTCTTGGATTATATCCTAACTCTTCTAATATCTTATTAGTATTTAGAAAATCATCTACTTCTATTTCTAATTCTCTAGTACCATCTATTTTAGATGTAACTAAATCTTTAATAGTAAGGGTAGTCTTAATACCATTAGTACGAAGTCTAATCCATTTACTATCTACTTTTGGTATAAAGTCATAAACATATCTTTTTTGTACTCTATCCCATTCAAAAGTAGCTCCTACTTCTTCTAGCTTTTTCTTAATATTATCTACATCAATTTCCAGTATCCTAACTTCATATTCAGTATGCATAAAACACCTCCTAAAAATAAAAACACGAATAACTCCCCATAAGGACGAATTATTCGCGGTACCACCTTAATTCATAGTATAACTATGCACTTAAAACTTTAACGCAGTTAACGATTTTTCTAGAAAGGTGTAATTCATAAAATAATCTTTTCTAATTTTCACCAACCATTAGATCTCTAAATAATAATTATTTTACTACTATGTCTTTCATCACTGAAAACTTATAAATATTTTATCACAAAAAGAAAAAAAGTCAAATGACTTTTATTTTTCTTCTTTTTCTAATTTTTTTAAAGCATCCTTAGAAACTTTAATTACATTTTGAAGTACTTTTTCAGCACTCTTCTTTAATGCAGGAGTTCCCTTTTCTTTAGCAAGTTCAACTAATTCTTCAGCTTTTTTCTTAGCTTGAGCTCCTTTTTTCTTAGCGATACTTAAAGCTTTCTCCTTATCCATATCAGCTAATTCTTCTCTTATTTCTTCAACTTTTTTATTGAATTCTTCTTTTACTTCTTCAATATCAATATCTTTAGCTTTATCAACTAAATCATCTAACTTAGCTTTTAAATCCTTTCTAAGTTCACTACCTTTCTTAGGAGCAAATAATAATCCTAGTCCTGCACCAATTGCTGCACCTAATACAAATTTTCCATATCCTTTTTTACTCATAAACGTCGTCCTCCTCTTTTCCTTTCTTTATTAATTTAGAAACCACAGATGAAATTACACTTACAATAGAATTACTTATACCAGCAACTCCATTTGCAGCCTTACTAAATACAGAAATAGCCCCGTCAAAAGAATCAATTTTCTCTTGAACATCATCAACTACTTCTTCTACATGATTCAATATACGAATACATTTAATACCAAGTATTATAAGCACTATTAAAAGTACAATACCTGCTATATAAAGTAGTATAGGTAAAAACTCACTTAAAAATTCCATATAATTTCCCCTTTCTATTATTCTTCATACATAGAATCTATTAAATCAAATAAGTTATCATCATCTGTTTCAACTTTTTCCTTATCTTCAATAACTTCTTTTACATCATCAACTACAGGTTCTTCTTCATATATATCTTCTTTTTCTTCTTCTACTTTTTCTTCTTCTAATTTCTTAATTGCTTCATGTTTAGGAGATTCTTTACTTTCTTCTTTTTTAGGAGTAGTACTTCTATCAGTACTTACATCAACATAATCTACATTATATTCTAACCCTAAATCTTGAAAATATTCTTCTGCATCACCCATTGTTAATTCTTTAACTTCTGGTTTACTTCTATCACTTAAATCTACTAATAAATCATCATCTTGTTCTTCTACTTCAAATTTAGTAGTATCTTCGTCAATATCATCTTCAACTTGACTTCTTCTACCATAAGCTTTATTTCTAATATCATCTACACTTACGTTAGTTCTAGTATAACTACTAGTAATTCTTACTTCTCTTTTTTCTTTTACATCTTCTTTTTTATAATTCTTGTCTAAAATACCATAAATTGGTGAAATGATTGGACTTGGTCTAAAATAAGCTTTTTCTTCTTTCTTTTCATAAGTTCCATATTCATGTACAGGTACTTTGTAAGAATTATCCATACCATAAGGTTTAGACTCATGAGGAGTACTATAAACAGGTTTTTCATAATCATAATAACTATAAACATCTTGTTTTTCTTCTCTTGATACTCTTGTCTCTTTAGGTACTTCTCTTACTTCTTCTACGACCTTATCTTCTTTTGAAACATTTTCTACCATTTGAGGTTCTTCATCAGTAATAGAATAATCATCATCATCAACTTTGAAATCTTTATCATCCATAAATTTAAATTCTTCTCTAGCTTTTATTTGTTCATCTTTAGGACGAATTTCAAAATCTTCATCTCTTAATTCTTCTTCTTGAATTTCTTCTACTTTTTCTTCTCTCTTACCAGGTAAAACAACCTTTTTAGCTATAGGTGTTTCTTCTCTTACTTTTTTATCTTTTACTTTTTTAATTTTTTCTTTCTTTTCTTTTTTAGGTGGTTCTTCTACTTCTACATATTCAACCTCGAAAAGAGCGTTTTTAATCTTATCTAATACTCCCATGAATTCACCTCTTCATTAATCGTCTAATTCAATCTTTTCATCTTCTAAATCTTTCTTATAACGATCAGTTTCTTCTCTTTCCACAACATCTAAGAAAGATTCTTTAGAAGAATCTGCTTTAAACAAAGTATAATCTTCTTCTTTATAATCTAAAGCATTTTCACCAATAATACTTTCTAATACTTTGTTGTTAAATTTAATACTTCTTAAAATACAACACATATTAGTAATTGTATCTACTAAATCATCTTTAGAAACATAAGCTTCCATTTTTGAATAATTATATACAAATTGAATAAAATATTTATCCCCATCTTTATCTATTTGTATATAACCATTTTTCTTATTATAATCTAGCTTATCAGAATAATAAGAACTTTTCTTAATTTTATAGCTATTATCTATCTTATTATAATAACTAATCGCATCAACATATAAATAATAACGATTACCATTTTTATCTTGAACAATAGCATTATAATCATCTTTATCTATAAAATTAACACCTTTAGGTAAGTAATACTTATATCCATCATAATAAACATTATAATTTTTAACCTTTTCAGACATAAGTAAATTTATATTCTTACTAATATCTTTATCACTAAGTTTTGTAACACTACACCCCGTTGCGATAATAGTAACAATAGAGAGTAAAACAACTAACTTTTTCATATTTCACCTACTCTTAATTTATTATAACATTTTTTTTATAAATGGTAAATTTTTTTACATCTATTTACGCATTTTATGACAATTAACATAATAAATCTGCATACCATTATTAGAAAACTTATCCTCATACTCAGTAGTTATCTCAGGCATATTATCAGTATGTAAATCTAAACTAACTTCATCAAGCACATAACCATTAGTACTAAAACTAACTAATGAATAAGTAAATAAATCCTTATTATCAGTACGCATTTCAATATCACAAACATTTTTAAATATGTAATCATATTTTTCTAAAAATACTCTACTAGATAATCTTCTTAAATGATGTCGATTCTTAGGCCACGGATCAGAAAAATTTAAATATATTTTATCTATTTCATGATCAAACCACTCATCTATTTCTAATGCATCTCCTCTAACTATAATTAAGTTATCTAACCCTTCTGGTATTTTTTGAAGAGATTTAGCCACTACACTATCATATTTTTCTATACCTATAAAATTAATATCTGGATACGTTTTCGCATTATCAATAATAAACTTACCCTTACCCATACCTATCTCAATATAAATAGGATTAGAATTATTAAATAAACTATTCCATTTACCTTTATAATCTTTAGGATTTCTAATTAAATAACTAGAACTATCCATAATTTCTTCTTTATTTTTTACATTTCTAAGTCGCATAAAATCACCTAACTAATATTTTAACATAAAATACTAAGAAAGAAAGTGTGATATATGAATAATTTTGTTTTTCCACCTATAAATAACTTCTATATACAAGAATTAAAAAGATTAAATGAAAAAATAAGACTACTGGAAGAAAAAATTAAACAATTAGAAAATAAAAATACTAATAATTATCTAAAAAAAGATGATAATTACTACATGATATAAAAAAAGAATATTAAATGTAATTAATATTCTTTTTTATATTTAATCCAGGCATTTGTTTAACATAAGTTTTTTGAAAATCAGACATAGATTCAACTTCCTTAAACTCATCATCTTCTAATCCAAACTCAGATAATAAGTATTCATAAATTTTCCTTGATATTTCTATATCTTTCTTATCTTCATTAGTTAATGTTCTATTTTCACTTATAAAATCTTCAAATTCACTTATTTTTTTCATATGTTCTTCTTCCCAAGCAAAATGTACTTTTTCATCTGAAACTGGATAAGGATTTTTTTCATTATAATACTGTTCTAAAGTTTTTTTCATTAATTCAGCAACATATTTATCATCATGTTTATGATTAGCTTCTAATTTGAATAATAATATTTCATTAGTTTTACCAGAATAATCAAAATCAAATATTTGGAAATTCCTTCCATAAGATTTTAAATAAGTTCTTACTCCTGGAACCTCATTATCATTATCTTTCATTGTATATAATAACTTATGATGATCTAATAAATCAGTAATAACATTTTTTGATATATGATAAATATTATATGTTGATATATCCCTAAATAAGTTTAATTGAGATAAAATTTCTCTATCATTAGTACTTATACCTTCTCTTACTACATTAAGTTCTAGATTAATTAAAGCTTCTAAATATCTAATAATTCCATCATCTAATACATCACAATGTTTATGTAAATCTCTAAATAATTCATCTTCTTCTCTTACCTTTTTAATATTATCTCTATATGTATACATAAATTCACTTCCAATTAGTCAATTATTATAACATATCAAATACAATATTCAATAATTTAATGATAACTTTTTCTATATATGATATACTTATTAATAGAAAGTGAGGCATTAAGTATGTTAAGACTTAAAAATATAGAAAAAGAACAATTTGATGAATATGTAGAAAATCATAAAACTAAATCTCATTTCCTACAATCACTATCATGGGGAGAATTTTCTAAAGCAAAAAAGAACCTAACTCCATATTATTTAGGATTAGTAAATGATAAAGATGAACTTGTAGGAGCAACACTTCTACTTGAAAAACATCTACCTATGAATTATACATATTTCTATGCCCCACGTGGATTTGTCATTGATTATAAGAAAAAAGAATTAGTACGAGAAATGACTGAAAAAGTAGTAAACTTCGCCATAGGAAAAAAAGCTATCTTTGTAAAAATAGATCCAGATTTAATAAAAACTAGATATAACTATTTGGATGAAGAAATAAAAAATGATGACTTTGAAGAAATATTTAATACATTAAAATCTGTAGGATTTAAACACTTAGGTTTTACTAAAAACTTTGAGACAATGCAACCACGTTATACATTTAGAGTAGATTTAACTCAAAGTATGGAAGATATAGAAGCTCATTTTTCAAAGACTACTAAACAAAGAATAGCTAAATCAAAGAAATTAAATACAGAAGTAGTTATAGGTACTACTAAAGAAGATGTAGCTGAATTTTATCATTTAATGACACTTACTGAATCAAGAAAAGATTTTATTTCATATAATGAAGATTATTATCAAACACTATATGAAATATTTAATAATAATAAAAGAGGTAAAGCTACACTATTCTTAGGTAAAGTACATCTAGATAAAATAATTGAATCTTTAGAAAATACTCTAAAAGATATTAATAATCAAATATCTATCTTACCTATAGATAATCTAAGTAAAAGCGCAAGATCTAAATTAAATGAATTAACTAGACAAAAAGAAAATACTCAAAAAGATATAGAAAAGTATGAAGGTTATAAGAAAGAATATGGTAATGACTTAACTCTATCTGCACATATGATTATAGAGTATGGTGATAAAGCATGGGTATTATATGCAGGTAACCATAATATCTTATCTGAAACTTATGTTAACTATAATACCTATTATGAACATCTAAAATACTGTAAAGAAAAAGGTATTAAGATATATGATCAATTTGGTACTATTGGAGATTTATCTAAAGATAATCCAAGATTAGGACTTCATGAATTTAAAAAGAAATTTGGTGGAGACTATGTAGAATTTATTGGTGAATGGGATTATGTTAC
>CACZQV010000041.1 GCA_902783435.1 uncultured Erysipelotrichaceae bacterium
CCATATTGGGAAGTGGCTCAACTTGGTAGAGCACTAGGTTTGGGACCTAGGGGTTGCGGGTTCAAATCCCGTCTTCCCAACCATTTTTGAATTAAGCTAATCATTTTGATTAGTTTTTTTTTATAAAAAATCTTTAATATATATTTTATTAATGTTATACTATATAGCACATGAGGTGATAAAAATGCGTTATGCAGAACTTGTAAATATTTTATTAAGTGAAAAACCTTCAGAAGAATTAAGAAAAAGAAAAGAAGAATTGGTTTTATTAATACCTGAATTTGGAAACTGTATTGGATTTGATCAAAAAAGTATATATCATCCATACGATGTTTTTGAACATACTTTAAGAGTAATTGATGGAGTAGAAGATAATTTTTGTTTAAGATTAGCTGCTTTATTCCATGATGTTGGTAAACCTTATATAAAAGATCCAAGAGGTGAAGGTCATTTTGGAGGACATTGGAATAAATCAAAAGATATATTTATAAAATATAAAGATAATTTTTTTATAAGTTTTTCTTCGTTTACTTTAATTTGTAATTTAATTGAATATCATGATTTTTCAGTAGATATAAAAAATGTAAAAACATTTATATCAAAGTTTTCAGAAGATGAAATGAAATTATTATTTTCATTAAAAAAATCTGATATATATGCACAAAATAAGGATTTTATTAAAAATGAAATGGAAAAATTAGATATACAACAAAAAATATATAATACAGCATTAGAAAACTCTAAGGATTCTCAAATTGTTAAAAGAAAGGGTGATTATTAATGGAAAGAACAATTTTAGAAGAAAAGATGAAAGAAGAATTAATAAAGGCGAAAAGAAAAGTCTATTTTCGTGATAGTTTAAGAACGAATGATAGATATATAAATTGGCTAGAAAATTTTGCTATTAAAACAGGTGGATTTGATACTTTAGCACTTGTGTATAATGCTGATAAGTATAATTATAGAGATAGAGAGAATATTGAAGACTTAGAAATTTTATATGAGGCAATATCAGAATTTGCTGAACAAAATTATATTCAACCTTTTCAAACAGAATTTGGAAGCTTTTATTCTATTAAACATAATAATAGTGGATTCTATATAGGAATAGATGGTGAACAAGGCGTTAGTTTTTATTGTACTAGATTAGATGGAGTAGAAGAGAATGCTTTGGATTATTATGATATAGTTCATAATGTTAAACTTCCTGATACTTTTAGAAAAGAACAAAAATTAGAACAGTTAGCTTCAATAATAGATGAATTGCTTAATGAAGATAATATGCCTATAGAAGTAATTGAAAATAAAACTAATGAGGCTTTTCAAAAGGTAAAAAAATAAAGAACTCAAATGAGTTCTTTTTTTAGTATTGAATTCCCCAGATAACGTGATGTTTTGCTTCTTTTCCACAACATACACATTTATCATCAATCTTTTCACCATTCTCTACAATACAGCGTGATTTACAACCTTTAATTTCTTTAATTCTGTTTTCACATTCAACATCTCCACACCACATTGCATGAATGAATCCAGGTTGGGTATTTAATATTTTTTCCATATCTTCTAAGTTGTGAGCTTCAAAAGTTAATTTATCTTGTCTTTCTTTAGCTTTATTAAACATATCTTTTTGAATTGTTTCTAATAAATCTTTAGTATATGTAACAATGTCAATATCAGCTTCTTTTTCAATTTTTTCTCTTGTATCTCTTCTTACAAAAGTAATTTTATTGTTTTCTAAGTCTCTAGCACCAACTTCAATTCTTATTGGGATACCATTAACTTCAGCTTCTGCAAATTTGAATCCTGGAGATTTTTCAGAATTATCTATATAACAATCTATACCATTATCAGTTAATAAATCTTTATATTTATTACTTAATTCATTTACTTTTTCATCTTTACCAATTGGAATTATTACTACTTGTTTTGGAGCAATTCTTGGAGGTAATACTAGTCCATAGTCATCTGCATGTACCATAATAATAGCAGCGATTGCACGAGTTGTTTTTCCCCAAGTAGTGTAATATGCAAATTCTTCTTTATTATCTTTGTTTGTGAATTTAACATCATATGCTTTACTAAACTTTTGACCAAAGTAATGACTTGTACCATCTTGTAAACATACTCCATTATACATAAGATCTTCATTAGTTAAAGTATATTCAGCTCCAGCAAATTTTTCTTTTTCAGTCTTTTTACCACTTATTGATGGGATTGCTAATATTTCATGATTGAACCATGTATAAACATCCATCATTTGTTGTGTTTCTTTTTCAGCTTCTTCTGCAGTTGCATGAACTGTGTGACCTTCTTGCCATAAGAATTCTCTACTTCTTAAGAATGGTCTTGTTTCTTTTTCAAATCTAAATACATTGCACCATTGATTATATAGTTTTGGTAAATCTTTATATGATTTGATATGTTTTTTATAATAATCACAGAATACGGTTTCAGAAGTTGATCTTATCGCAAATCTTTCATCAAATTTCTTATCACCAACTTCTGTTACCCAAACAAGTTCTGGTGCAAATCCTTCAATTAATTCTTTTTCTTGATTAAATAGATTTTCAGGTATTAATAGAGGCATTTGTACATTAACATGACCTAATTCTTTAAATTTTTTATCCATAATAGATTGTATTTTTTCCCAAATAGCATAACCATTCGGTTCTATAGCAATACAACCTTTAACAGAAGTATAATCTGCTAATTTAGCTGCCCTCACTACATCAGTATACCATTTTGCAAAGTCTACATCTCTTGATGTAATTTTTTCATTTTCATTTGCCATAAAATCTTCCTCTCTTTCACATGAGAATATATTATCATATTTTTTTAATTTATGCTATAATAATAGAAATTAATTGATAGATGATATTATGGAATTGACAGTAGAATTAAAAATGAAAATTAATGATAAGGAAAATGATAAATTATATGAAATAGCTAAAAAGAAAATAATGTGCACTGAAGTGTATTTTGAATATATAGGAGAAAAAACTTCAGGAAAAGGTAAGAAATAATTTAATTATTTCTTTTTTTTTACATATATTTAAATGGGTGATTTATTTGAAAAAATATTTGCTCTTATTTTTACTATTAATTTTTCCAATAAGAGTTTATGCCTATTCTAGTGTAGTTATAGATGTTGATAGTGGGAGAATTTTATATGAAAATAATAGTCATTCAAAAGAATTAATCGCTTCTACTACAAAGATTATGACTTGTATTATTGTACTTGAGAATAGTGATATAGAAAAAGAAATAACTGTAGGTGATGAAATACTTGAAATGGTTGGAACTAATATTTATATAAGTGTAGGGGAAAAATTAAAAATAATAGATTTATTATATGGTCTTATGCTTAGAAGTGGTAATGATGCCGCAGAGACTTTAGCGTACAATACTTTAGGATATGATGAATTTATTAATAAGATGAATTTAAAAGCAAAAGAAATAGGAATGAAAAACACTACTTTTTCTAATCCACATGGTTTAGATGATAATACTATGAATTATTCTACAGCTTATGATATGGCATTACTTTCTAAATATGCCTATAAAAATAAAGTTTATAGAAAAATTATTTCTACTAAGAAATATGTTACTAAGTCAAATTTAAAAAGCTATGTTTGGTATAATCGTATGAGTTTATTAAATAAATATAAAAATTGTATTGGTGGAAAAAATGGATATACTCCTAAAGCTGGTAAATCTTTAGTAAGTTATGCAAGTAATAAGAATATTACTTTATCTGTAATTACTTTAGATGATTCTGATATCTATAATAATCATATAAATATATATGATAAGTATTTTTCTTTATATAAAAAGTATTTAATTGTAGATAAAAATAATTTTTATATGTCTGATAATTATGTTAATAAAAAATATTATTTAAAAAAATCATTTTCTTATATTTTAAAAGAAGAAGAAGTAGATAAAATATCTACACTAATAGAAATTTTTCCAACAACGAAAGATTATTTATCTGGTAAAGTTATAGTAAATCTTAATAATGAAAAAATTGGTGAAATAAATATTTATGAGAAAAATAATAAAAAAAAGAAAGATATTAATATCTTTCAAAAAATTAAATCTTTATTTATTAGATAATCTATAGAAATTAATAGATGGTCTACAGAATAATCTAATTCCTTTAGGTGTACCTAATCCACTTGAAATATATAATTTTGAATCTCTTACTTTGTAATAGTCTTGATCATATTTTTTAGCATTTTCTACTTTGAATAATGAATACTTTATAAATGGTACTCTAATATTTCCGTTATGTGAATGCCCAGCTAAAAATAAATCGGTTTGATGAATGTCTACAATATCATCAACTACATCTGGTTCATGTAGCATTGTTATTGTATAAATATTTGAATTATGAGTTTCTTCTTTAAAATAACTATATGCTTTTTCTATATCTTGATCTTTTTTTATAGATGTTAATCCTATTAATAGAATTGGATTATTATCATCTTTATAAATAAGATCATATTCATTTCTAAGAATAGTAAAATTACTTTGATTAAAAATTGTTGCTATTTTTTCATTATCTTCATCACCTAAGATTGCATATTTACCAAGAGATGCATTTATTCCTTTTAATTCTTTAATTAATTTTTCTTGTTCTTTAGAATTTAAATCATATTGTTTATTTATTAAATCTCCAGTAAAAATTACTATATCTGGTTTTCTTTCATTTGATAGTTTTTTTATTTTGTTTACATCTTCATTAAACATTGTACTTCCAAAATGTAAATCACTTAACTGTATTATTTTTAAACCATTAAATGTATCAGGGATTTTTTTATTTTTGATTCTATATTCACGTACTCCTACTTTTACTGTTGATATATATGTTGTATATGCAAAGAATAGGGTGAAAAACACAGTTAAAATAACAGTCCATTTTAAAACTACTTTTATTACTTTTTTTATAGTTTCTTTATTTTGTTCTTTTTCTATTTCTTTTTGAATTTCTTCATTTAGTTCTTCACGTGTCATATATTATCACCAATTATATTTTATCATATCTTAAGTATTACTTGCGATTAAATTTATTAAAAGTATGTAAAGTTCTTTATTCTTTATTTAGTTTTATGTTATGATAAAAGTGGTGATAAAAATGAAGTACGATGTTGCGATTATAGGTGCAGGACCTGCAGGGTTATTTGCAGCTTATGAGCTAATTACAAAGAATAAAAAATTAAAGGTTGCTTTAATTGATAGGGGTTCTAGTGTAAAAAGTCGTGTTTGTCCAATGAATAAGAAAAAGGTACCATGTCAAAATTGTAATCCTTGTGCAATTTTATCTGGTTATGGAGGAGCAGGTACGTTTTCTGATGGTAAACTTAATTTTATTCCAAAACTTGGTAAGAGTGATTTAACTAAGTATATGTTAGAATCTGAAGCTAATAAGCTTATTGATGAGACAGAAGAAATATTTAATAAGTTTAATATGGATGCTGAAGTTTATCCTTCAAATATGGATGAGGCTATTGCTTTAAGAAAAAAAGTTTCAATAGCTGGAGCTAAGCTTTTAATTATTAAACAAAAACATTTAGGTAGTGATCATTTACCAGGATATATTCAAGGTATATGTGATTATTTAGAAGAAAATGGTGTTACTTTATTAGATAAATGTAATGTAGAAGATATTCAAACTAAAAATGAAAATGATCATACTATTATTTATAAAAAAGGTAGAAGTGAAGAAAAGATAAATGCTAAATATGTAGTAGTTGCTCCAGGAAGAACTGGTGCTAAATGGATACAAGAATTAGCAGATAAATATAATATTTCATATCTTTCTAGAAGTATTGAAATTGGAGTTAGAGTGGAAGTTAGAAAAGATATAATGGAAGCTATTACTAATACAATATATGATCCAACTATATTTATAAAAACAAAGACTTATGGTGATGAGATTAGAACTTTCTGTACTAATCCAGGTGGATTTGTAGCTAAAGAAAACTATTATGGATATATATGTGTAAATGGACATGCTTTAAAAGATATTAAAAGTAATAATACTAATTTTGCGTTTATATCTAAAGTTAGTTTAACTGAACCAGTTACTAATACTAGACTTTATGGTGAGAGTATTGCTAGAATTGCTAATGTTTTAGGTGATGGAAAACCAATTATTCAATCATTAAAGGATTTACGTAATGCAAGAAGAAGTGAATGGCATAGAATTAATAAAGGGTTTATTGAACCTACTTTAAAAGATTGTGTTGCTGGAGACTTGGCACTTGTTTTACCTCATAGAATTATTACTAATATATTAGAAGGCCTTGAAACACTTGATAAGATTATTCCTGGTGTTAATAACGATGATACATTACTTTATGGACCTGAAATTAAGTTTTTCTCTAATGAAATAGAAACTGATAATAAATTTAAACTTGAAAAAGATAACATATATTTTGTGGGTGATGGAGCTGGTAAAGCTGGTAATATTGTTACTGCTGCTGCTACTGGTTTAGTTGCTGCTAGAGATATATTAGAAAGGATATAATATGAAAAATAAGACTTTAATTATAGGTGGAGTTTTATTGATAGCTATATTATTAATAGTTGCTACTAGTATTTCTCCTAAAGAAGAAAAAATAAAAGAAAATTTATTAGGAATTGATTATAAAATTGATGGTAATGAGACTAAATTAAAATATGAAACAGAAAATCCTGTAGTTGCAATGTATATTAAAAATTATGGATCAATAGTAATAGAACTTTATCCTGATGTTGCTCCTAATACTGTTAATAATTTTATATCTTTAATAAAAAAAGGTTTTTATGATAATAATAGTTTTCATAGATTAGTACCTGGTTTTGTATTACAAGGTGGAGATCCAGATGGAACAGGAATGGGTGGACCTGGATATTCAATCAATGGAGAATTTACTTCAAATGGAGTTGAAAATAATTTATCTCATAAAAAATGGGTAGTATCTATGGCAAGAAGTAATGATCCTAATTCTGCTGGTAGTCAATTCTTTATATGTGTAGATGATGCTACTAATTTAGATGGTGAATATGCTGCTTTTGGTAAAGTAATAGATGGATTTAAAAATATAGAAAAAATTGTAGATAGTGAAAGTATTGCTGATCAAAATAGCGGTAAGTTAGTTAATAATTTAGTTATTAAGAAGACTTTAATAGATTTACATGGTAAAGAATATGATGATGTAATAAAATCAAACTAAAAAACTCAATTTGAGTTTTTTTTATTGTATTATTCTATAATTTGTTTTAAAATTATATTAGTAGAATAAGGAGTATGGTTATGAAACGTAGAGATAGTAGAGGATTTACTTTAATAGAATTGTTGGGTGTTATAGTTATTATAGGTATTATTTCTGTAATATCTATAGTTGCAGTAACTAGACTAATAAATAAATCAAAGAGTGAACAAAAAGAAAGTCAAAAGAAGACAGTAGAGATGGCTGCTGAAAGTTATTTACAGGCTAATAGGAACTTATTACCTAAATCAATTGGTGAAACTACAATTATAACTATTAATAATTTAAAAGAAGCAAATTATTTAAAAGAAGATATAAAAGATGGTAATGGTAGAAGTTGTATGGAAAAAGACAATTCAGGTAAAGATAAGTCATACGTTGTAGTATCTAAAAAATCAGCTACTAAGTATACATATAAAGCTTATTTATATTGCGGTAATGATATAGTACCTGCTAAGGAACAAATAGCTACTCCTACAATAAATGTTAAATATTATGCAGTAGTAGATAATGTTGAAATAAATGCTAATAGTGAAGAAAATTTCTTAAATAAAGTATCTAATCCAAAATATCAAATTACAATAGAAGGTGGAACTAGTAATGGTACTAATTACACTGTAGATAGTTATAACTATAGTATTTCTGCTGAAATTGATGGAAAAGAAACAGAAGTTTATAGTTCTGGTACATTAAGTGCAAATAAGAGTGCAAAAGTTATTATTCCTGGGGATACTAGTGCTGGTACAGTAAGTGGTGATTTAAGAGATTATGTAGATGTTACTAAAACTAATAATATATCAATATATGTAATAGCTAGAAATTCTGCTGGTGTTACTTATGCTAAAAAAACTTCTCTAGATAGTCATGGTTCTGGTAGTGGAAGTGCAAGTTATAAAGATAATGAAAAACCTACTTGTGACAGATCATCAGTTCAAAATGAAGCAAGAGATGAGAATGATTGGATAAATAAATCTAATTATAGTGGTGGTAATAAAAGAACAATAACAATTAATTGTAAAGATAAAGGTGGAAGTAATTGTGTTAGAAAGAAATATACTAAGACATGGCCAAATAGTCAAAAATCTTCTGCTGAATGGGATTACATACAAGTAGAGGATAATGCTGGTAATAAGAGTTTAGCAAATGATCCTAATTGTGCTGTTAGAGTTAATATTGATTTAGAATCACCAACTATTACTATAGATGCTTATAAGAATAAAACTGATACAACAAGTAGATTTACTAATGATGTTGTTAAAACTAGTAATTCTAATGTAACAGTTATTGGTACACAATATAAGGATTTAGTAAATGGATGGATGAATAAAACTAATTATAAAGACGGTATTTATTATAAAGTTGTAGTAAAAGATAATTTATATCTAAAGGATTATGAATGGAAAGTTAATGAACCAGGTCAAAATTCTTATGGTAGTGATAATAGTCTTAAATCTAATATTGCAGATGGTGTTGGAAAAACAGCTATAAATGCTACTGCAGGTGGAGAATATACTTTCTATGTTTCATTTACAAAAGATGGAAAAAGAAAAGGTAAATTAATTGTACATGATAGAGCTGGAAATGAAATTGTTTATTCATTAAGTGCTAATATAGATAGAACACCTCCAGATGTTCCTACAGTTAAGTTTAAAACAGAAAATAATGGAGTAGCATATAACCCTGATTATAATAATCCTAATACTAATAATGAGCCATGGACAAATCAAAATATAATAACTACACCTTCAGTAAAAGCTGATGCATTATCAGGATTTAATAGATTTGAATGTGTATATATGAAATTTGGTAATACTAAAGTAGATGAAGTATATACAAAAAATAATGCAGATGCACATAAAGTAGTAGATAGTGGTAGAAATACTATTAAGTATAGATCTATGGATAATGCAGGTAATTACTCTGATTATTCTGCTATAAAAAGAGTATATGTAGATAAAATAGCTCCAAATGTTCCAAGAGTTACTGGTTATAAGGATTCAGTCGGTGCTAATAATGTAGTTGCTAGTAACACTTGGATAAAAGGTAAAAACATAGTTAGAGGAACAGGTTCTAGTGATGGTTTATCGGGAATAAAATCTTATAAAGTAAGAACAACAGGTGCTCAAGTTACTGCTTTAAAAGATGTTGGTAATAAGTCATATGGTGAAATAATTATTGATACTAAATCGCAAGGAATAACTAATGTTTTTTATAAAGCATGTGATAATGTTGGTAACTGTTCTAATGAAGCTGGAGTATATATTGCTAAGATAGATAATAAAGCTCCTTCTAAACCAACTTTAACTGCTTGTTTGAGAAAAAGTAAGAGTGGACATACTCCAAGTTGTAGTAGAACTGATTTAGTAGCTACTACTAAAATAGCTAATAATAAATGGTATAAAGGATATGTTACAGTTCAAGCACTTGGATCTACTGATACAGAATCAGGTTTTTCAAATTATGTAATTAAATATAAGGGTGCAGAGAAAGGAACTGAAAATTATAATAGTTTATCTCAAGATAGAATTAATTTAGATAATGATGGAGTGACAATTATTAATGTATATGCTTGTGATAAAGTAGGAAATTGTACTTCGGATAGTAATGTTGCATCATTTACAGCTAAGATGGATAATCAAGCTCCACCAAAGCCTACTGTTTATGGTTGGAAAAAAGAAACAAAGGATAATCCTACAAGTCCATCTTCTAGAATAGTAAAAGGTGCATATAGTAGTGGTGAGTGGTATAAATATTATACTTATATTACTGCTGGTAATAGTGGTAATAATACTGGTACAGTAGGAGTTGATACTACATCTGGTGTATATAAAAAAGAAACCTCAGGATTTTCTCATTATCAATTTACTACGACAGGGGCTACTACTAATTATACTAATAAAAAAGGTGGTTCTAATAACGTAGAAGCAAATGGTAAGTCTAAAGTAAAATATCAAGCTTGTGATAAAGTAGGAAATTGTTCTGACGCTACTGAATTTAGTGTAAATTTAGATCATAAAGATCCAACATGTTCGGCTGTTAAGAGTAATACTTGGTCAACTTCTGGTGTTACTGTAACAGAAAATTGTTCAGATTCCGATAGTGGATGTGCAAATGCTAGTAGTTATCCAAAAAAACACACAGGCGTAAAAGGTGATTTTGGTACTAAAGTATGCGATGTAGCAGGCAATTGTTCAAGGTGTGGAGCAGAAGTTTCTAAGTCATATGAATGTGATACATGTGGTGGAGGAGCATTTGATTGTTCATATAGAAAGTATAGTCCTTGTGATACCCCAAGCTCTTGTGTTGATAAATGTGGAGGACAATTTAGACAAACATCTAGTCAGGCAGGACATACTGAATTAGGTTATTGTTTGATTAGAAAGACATGTTATCATCCTACTTATTCTTGTAATTGTAAATATTATTATTATTAAAAGAGATTTATATAATCTCTTTTTTTTTGTAAAAAAAAAGAGTAATTACTCTTTTATATATTCAATAGCAACATCTGGTTTTAAAGATACTTTTAATTCTTTATCATCAGTTATTTGTCTATACTTTACCCCACATTTATCAAATAATAGTTTTGATGCTTTAGTTGAATCTGTATCTTTATATTTATCAGATAAATATATTACTTCTTTAATTCCACTTTGAATTATTTTTTTTGCACATTCATTACATGGGAATAAATCGACATATATTCTGGCACCTTCAAATTCTTTTTTATAACCTCTAAAGTTATCTATCGCATTAGCTTCTGCATGACAAACAAACATATATTTTGTTTCTAATGGATTACCTTCACGATCCCATGGAAAATCATCATCATTAAAATTATTTGGGGCACCATTATAACCTGCTGATAAAACACGATTATCTTTACTAACTATACATGCACCCACTTGTGTATTAGGATCTTTACTTCTTCCAGCTGTTAGTTTTGCTATACTCATAAAGTATTCATCCCAACTTAAATAGTTTTCTCTTTTTTTCATAGTTTACCTCCTAAAAATATAATATCATTTTTAGGTTTAAAAAGTAATAAAAACTTGATTTTTTAATGATTTTATGGTATAATATACGCACATTTAGAGATACTATGGGTAACTCTAAATCGGGGGGTTTTTAAAATGAAATATATTGATGTGATAATAGTAGGTATACTGTTTATAGGTGGTATATTATTTAATAACTTTACAACAGGTACAAATGCACTTAATAAAGGTGTTTATTATGACAATGTTAAATATACAGATAATGTTATTTTCAACAAAGTAGATGGTTTAAATATTGATTATGAAGCTATGTTAAATAAACCTGGTGATTTCTATGAGTTAAACTTTGATGTTGTTAACTCAACTAAGTATGATATTGAAATAGCAGATTATATATATAATGAAAGTGATGAATATATTACATATGAATTAAGTTATGCAGATGGAACTAAAATAAAGAATGGAGATATCATTAAAGCAGGAGAAAATAAGAAATTAAAATATAAAGTTTCTTATGTAAATCCTATAGTTGAAAAAAATTATACATTTGATACAAGTTTTAGTATTCAATATGAACAAGCAATATAGTAAGAGGGGTTAAAAATGTCGTTAATTATATTATATAAGTTATATAAAACTTTCAATAATAAGGAAGATAAAAAAATAAGTAAAAATAAAAATAATTTAATAAAAGTTAAATATTTAAAGAAAATATCTATCTAATATTGACATAATATTAAAAAGAAGATATATTTAATGCAATAAGTGCGATGACGGGGTGGAATCCTATCAGCAGTATGAAAAGAGCAGATTCTTCTAGAATAAGTAAGGTGGAACCGCGGGAATATCTCGTCCTTACAATATTCTAGAAGTTTTTTATTTTTAGGAGGTATATTATGGAAAATTTAACAATGGAAAAATTAGTTAATTATTGTAAACAATATGGATTTATATTCCAAGGAAGTGAAATATATGGAGGACTTGCTAATACTTGGGATTATGGTCCGCTTGGGAGTAGACTTAAAAACAATATTAAAGATTCATGGAGAAAAAGATTTATTCAAGAACGTCCAAATGCTTATGAAGTAGATGCTGCTATTTTAATGCATCCTAGAGTTTGGGAAGCTTCAGGTCATGTTGGAAGTTTCTCTGATCCATTAATCGATTGTAAGAATTGTAAAATGAGACATAGAGCAGACAATTTAATTGATGATTATGATCCTGATGCTCATGCCGATGGAATGACTCAAGAAGAAATGATGAATTATATTAGAGAAAAAAAGGTACCATGTCCAAAATGTGGTAAGAGTGATTATACTGATATTCGTCAATTTAATTTAATGTTTGAAACTCATAGAGGTGTTGTAGAAGATGGTAAGAATAAGGTTTATTTAAGACCTGAAAATGCTCAAGGTGAGTATGTTAACTTCTTAAATGTACAAAGAACTATGAGAGCAAAACTTCCATTTAGTATAGGACAAATTGGTAAAGCTTTTAGAAATGAAATTACTCCAGGTAACTTTACTTTTAGAACTATTGAATTTGAACAAATGGAATATCAAACTTTCTGTAAAGAAGGA
>CACZQV010000042.1 GCA_902783435.1 uncultured Erysipelotrichaceae bacterium
TAAGTCGTTTTTAAATAACTCATAAATACTATTAATAACTATATCAGTCATAGTATCATAATTCATATCTTCATGTTTATGATAAATTAACTCATGACATAAATTATCAATCATACCTATCATTACATGTACTTTTTCTTCTAGATTATTATCTTTAATACCACATTCTATAAAGAAATCTTTAATAGAATCAGTAATCTCAACTTCTTTTTTATAAAAATAAGTAGCTACTTCATGATTAGAATGAATCATAGAAGTAATTTCTTCATGAGTAGTTTTAGATAATTTATGACCCTTAACATACTTTTCAATCATAATTCTAATACTACCTTTAAAATCATCTTTATCAAAATACTTATTATTAAACTTCAACATAGGGAAAAATACTTTATCACCATACTTTTCAAGTCCCGCCATAAATATATCATATTTATCTTTAAAGTATTGATAAACTATCCCAGTAGAAACTCCAGCTCTCTTAGCTATTTCTGCAGTATTAGTATTATGATACCCATTATCACAAATAAGTTCAAACCCCGCATCTACTATTTTATCCCATTTTTCTATAGCTCGTTGTTGTCTAGGTTTTCTAATAACTGATTCCATAAAATCACTTCCTACAAAGAGTATAACACAAAAATAAAAAATGTGAAATATTTTTCATATTATATTGACTAACGAATATAATTATGTTATAAATAATATGAAATTTATTTCATATTTAGAAAAGAGGTTTTTATGAAAAGTTTTATAGATTTAAAAAATGTTAAGAAAACATATATAGTAGGGGAACAAAAATTTAATGCCCTAGACGGAGTAGATTTAAATATTGATGCTGGAGAACTAGTGGTAATACTAGGACCATCTGGTGCTGGTAAATCTACTTTATTAAACTTATTAGGTGGTATGGATAAACCTACAAGTGGAAGTATCATAGTAGGAGAAAAAGATATTTCTAAGTATAATGATAAAGAATTAACTAGATATAGAGCAAATGATGTTGGTTTTATATTTCAATTTTATAATATAATGCCAACCCTAACAGTAGATGAAAATGTTAATCTAATTAAAGATGTTACTAATACTAGTAAAGATTCAAAAGAAGTATTAAAAAGTGTAGGATTACTAAGACATAAAGATAAATTTCCACAAGAATTATCAGGTGGAGAACAACAAAGAGTTTCAATAGCTCGTGCTATTATGAAAAATCCTAAAATATTACTTTGTGATGAACCAACAGGAGCCCTTGATTCTAAAACAGGAGTTGAAGTACTTAAACTTCTAAGAGAACAAGCAGACGTTGATACCACAGTAATTATTGTTACTCATAATGCATTAATCGCAGATATAGCTGATAGAGTTATAAAAATAAAAAATGGTAAAGTAGAAGAAAATATTATTAATAAACATCCAAAGAATATAGATGAGGTTAAGTGGTAATATGCTAAATAGAAAAATGTTTAGAGATATAAAGAAAAACCTATCTCAATTCATAACTATATTTTTAATGATCATGATTGGAGTAATGGCATACTCTGGTATAGAAGCATATATGGATGGTATGACTAAAACAAGAGATAAGTTTAATCGTGAAAATAATATTCAAGATTTAAACGTAATAGGTCCTAACTTCACAAATGATGATATTGAAACAATAAAAAATATTGATAATGTTAAAGATGTAGAAAGAAAACTATCTATCACAGCTTTAACTGATAAAGATAAAACACTACTTTTAAACTTTATTGAATCAAATAATATATCTAAATTCTATGTTTATAAAGGAGAAGAATTTGATAATAAATCTGGTATTTGGTTAGATAACTATTATGCCATAGAGAATAATATAAAAGTAGGAGATACAGTATTAGTAAAATATGAAGAATTAACTCTTCATGAAAAAGTAAGAGGTCTAATTAATGTACCAGATCACTTATATGACGTTAGAGATGAATCAGAACTATATCCTGATAGAAAAGAATTTGGTTTTGCATACATGTCTATTAATGAAATAACAGAAGATTATATTAAACATAAAGTAATGAAAGAAATGAATATTGAAGATGAAGAAATCTTTGATATGTATGTAAAAGATTTTAATTATAAAGATTACTTAGTATTTAATAATCTAATGATAGATGTTAAAGATAATAGTAAAAGAAATAAAGTAAAAGATGATATAGAAGATAATATAGAAAATGCAAAAGCAATAATTAAAATAGAAGATACTTCTTCCTACCAAGCATATCAAGGAGAAATAGATGAAGGTAAAACTTATGTAGGAGTCTTCTCAGGAATATTCTTATTCATAGCTATGTTATCAGTAATAACTACTATGACTAGAGTAGTAAAAAAACAAAGAATTCAAATAGGTACATTAAAAGCCTTAGGATTTAGTAATACAAAAATATTATTCCACTATATTGGATATGGTTTCTGGATATCAATTGCCGCATCCATCACAGGATTAATACTAGGATATTACTTTATAGGTACAGTATTTATGAATCTTCAAATGGAATTCTTTGAAATACCTAATGGATATCCAACTATGTCATATAAGAGTTTCTTAGTAGCCCTTATAGTAATATTAATAGTATCTTTAATAACTTATATAACTGGACGTTCTATCTTAAAAGAAAATCCCGCAGAAACATTACGTAATAAAATACCTAATGTTAAATCAAAATCAATTAATTTTACAAAGAAAAAAATATTCAAAAAATTAAAATTTGAATCTATCTGGAACATAAGAGATATGTTAAGAAATAAAATGCGTACATTTATGGGTATAGCTGGAGTAGTAGGATGTGCTATGTTAATAGTATGTGCTCTAGGTATGTTAGATTCTATGAATTACTTTGTAAAATTACAGTTTGAAATAATATATAACTTTGATTATAAATTAAATATAAAAGAAGATATAAAAGATAATGAATTAAATATCTTATATGATAAATATGGTTCTAATACATCACAAACTTTAGGTATAGAAATAAAAGAAAAAGATGGTACTAGAGAAGCTAATAATATCTTTGTCACAAATGCCAATGATTATGTAAGATTTGTTAATGGTAAAAATAAAATTATTGATAAACCAAAAGATAATGGAGTATTTGTAACTAGAAAATTAGCTGAAACTAAAGGATATAAAATAGGAGATAAAATTAAATGGCATATCTATGGAGATAATAAATATTATACTTCTAAGATAATAGGATTTAATAAAGATCCACAAAATCAAAATGTCACAATGACTAAAAAGTATTTAGAAAAATTAGGTATTACATATAAACCAGATTCATTATATACTAATTATAATTTAAAAGGTATAAAAGAAATAGATAATGTAGATTCTATTCAAGATATAGAAAGTCTAAAAGAAGGAATGGAAGGTATGTTATCTATGATGAAAACCATGTTAATTTTAATTATTGTAGTCGCAGTACTTCTAGGTTCAATTATTATTTATAATTTAGGAATATTATCTTATTCAGAAAAACAATACCAATTCTCTACTTTAAAAGTATTAGGATTTAAAAATGAACAAATAAGAAATATATTTACTAAACAAAATAATTGGATAGCTATAATATCTATTGTTATAGGTTTACCATTAGGTTTCTATTTAACAGATTGGTTATTCCAAACAGCTATAGAAGAACATTATGATTTTGCTGCACATATAAACTTAAAAACATACATAATCGCAGGTTTAGGTACATATTTAGTTTCATACTTAGTATCTAGATTCTTATCAAGAAAGATTAAAAATATTGATATGGTTGAAAGTTTAAAAGCAAATGAATAGAGGTGATTATATGAATCTAATTATAGGTTTATTAATACCATTTATTGGTACTACTCTAGGTAGTGCAATGGTCTTTCTAATGAAAGATAAAATAAATAAAAAACTAGAAAAAGTATTATTAGGTTTTGCTTCAGGTGTAATGATTGCGGCATCTATTTGGTCACTAATAATCCCATCTCTAGAAATGGCAAAAACACAACATGTAATAGAATGGATCCCAGCTAGTGTAGGATTTCTATTAGGAATATTCTTCTTACTAATACTAGATAGTATTATTCCGCATCTACATGTTAATAGTGATGAACCTGAAGGAATTAAAACTAATTTAAGAAAAACTACTATGATGGTCTTAGCTGTTACTCTTCATAATATACCAGAAGGAATGGCAGTAGGAGTAACATTCGCAGGCGCATTACTTGGTAATGGAACTATAACTATGGCTGGAGCGATGGCTTTAGCTATAGGTATAGCTATTCAAAACTTCCCAGAAGGAGCTATTATTTCAATGCCATTAAAAGCAGAAGGAAAGAAAAAAAGCAAAGCCTTCTTATATGGTACATTATCAGGAATAGTAGAACCTATTGGAGCTATAATTACAATATTACTCACAAAATTAGTAGTACCTGTACTTCCATATTTACTTTCCTTTGCCGCAGGTGCTATGATATATGTAGTAGTAGAAGAATTAATTCCCGCTTCACAAGAAGGAAAACATTCTAATTTATCCACAATAGGTGTAGCTATAGGATTTATTATAATGATGATATTAGATGTATCATTAGGATAGGAGATAATATGAAAACAGAAAAAAATATTTTAATTGCTTTCTTACTTAACATAACCTTTTCAATTTTTGAGTTAATTGGAGGAGCCCTAACAGGAAGTATCGCGATTTTAACAGATTCCCTACACGATATAGGAGATGCCTTATCAATTGGAATAAGTTATGTATTGGAAAAGAAAAGTAAGAAAAAAGCAGATTCAAAACATACATATGGATACATTAGATACTCAGTAGCTGGAAGCTTAATCACATTAGTTATCCTATTACTAGGAAGCGCTTTTGTAATATATGAATCAATAAAAAGATTATTTAATCCAGTTACTATTAATTATGATGGTATGATAATATTTGCCATATTTGGAGTAATAGTAAACCTAGTCGCAACCCTTGTAACTCGTAAAGGAGATTCACTAAATCAAAAATCTGTTAATATTCATATGTTAGAAGATGTATTAGGATGGATTGTAGTACTAATTGGTTCTATCTTAATGAAATTTACTGACATTACTTATATAGATTCAATATTATCTATAATAGTAGCTTTATTTATCTTAATAAACTGCGCTATTCAATTTAAAAGAATAGTAGATATCTTCTTAGAAGTAACTCCAAATAATATAGATATAGAAGAACTACAAAAACACTTATTAAAAATAGAAGGAGTAAAAGATATTCATCATATTCATATAAGAAGTATAGATGGATTTAATAACTTTGCTACCCTTCATGTAGTAGTAGATAAATATGATCCTAAAATAAAAGATAAAGTAAAAGAAGAATTAGCTGAACATAATATAGCTCATTCAACAGTAGAAGAAGAATTAGTAGATGAAGATTGTTTTGATAAAACATGTAAAATAAAACCAATAAAAGAAGGACATCATCATCACCATCACTAATTCTTCTTTTTTATGTTATAATATATTTAGGTGTGTTATAAAATAAAAAATGTAATAAAAACACACAAATAATAATAAAAGAGGTATAAAATGATAGATATAAATAAAGCAAAAGAGTATGTTAAATAACATATTCTTTTTCGTTGGAAAGTAAGGAAAAAATTGACTTTTTTGCAAAAATATGATATAATTTACGCACTAATGGGGGTTAGGTAGTATGATAAGAAAAAGACTAGGAAAACTAGTTAGTGTTTTAACTATAGTATTATGTTTAGTTGGAATCACTAACGTATCTGCAGAATATAAATACAGATTCGATAAAAAAGAATTTAAAACAGCTTTTGTAAAAACAATAGAAACAGCAAAGATAGAAGAACAAGAAGAACAAAAGAAAAAGGAAGAAGAAGAAAAACAAAGACAACAAGAACAAGAACAACAAATACAAGTACAAAGAACACAAAATAATACTTATACACCACAACTAACAGGAAATAATATAATAATTCCAGGTGTATTAAGTAAAAACTTAATGAAAGACTATGATGGTAGTAACTTTTATTTAAATCATGATATAAATGGTAACTATAGTAATATTGGAGTACCATACATTGACTTTAGAACTAACTTTTATACTAGAAAAACAATTCTTTATGCGCATAGTTCACCATCAGGTAATGGACCATTCCAAGCATTACAAAATTATCATAATAATCCTGGGTATTATAGTGGACATAGATACATCACAGTTAACTTTAATGGAGCTACTTATACATATGAGATATTCTCAGTATATGTTTCAACTGCAAACTCTGATGAAGACTATGGACTAGAATACTTCTATAGAATGAATTATAGTGATGAAGAATGGTCTAATAAAATCCAAGAATATAAAAACAACTCTGAATATGATACAGGAGTACCAGTATCTGGAAACGATAGAATATTAATACTTCAAACATGTTCTATGGATAGTGCCTATTATGAAAGATATTATAGATACAACTTACTTATAATGGCAAAATTAGTTTAAGAGAATAGTATTTATTCTCTTTTTTTTTATAATATTGTTTAACAAAAAATATGATATAATAATTATAGTGGTGAGTAGTATGAGTAAAAGAAAAATAGCATTAATTTTAAATATAATAATAGTAATATTAGAATTAATAGGATTTTCATACACTATATTTAAAGAACATTATATCGCAATAGAGTATTATACAAACGATAGTAACTTAATCGCACTAATTAGTTCTATATTATTTATAGTATTATATAGAAAGAAAAAAGAATTTGTAAAAGATTTAAGATTATTATCAACAACTCTTTTATCATTAACATTTTTAGTAGTAGTATTCATCTTATGTCCTATGTATAATTTTAATTATAAATTATTAATGTTTACAAATACATTTTTAATACTACATACATTATGTCCTATAATTAGTCTTATATCTTATGTATTCTTTGAAGAAGGAAGTAAAAAGAAAAATATAGGTGTAATATTTACTATGATATATGCCACTATACTAATCATATTAAATATATTAAGTATAGTAAAAGGACCATATCCATTCTTAGAAGTAAAAAATCAAAGCCCAATAATGACAGTAATATGGGGATTAGTAATAATAGGTGGAAGTTATTTAATAGGACTTATATTATATAAATTAAATAAACAAAAAGGAGCTAAATAATTTAGCTCCTTAATCTATATACAGAGGATCTTCACACTACATAGTGAACCTTCCTCTAATATAATATATGTAAAAGAATTAAAAAGATACCAATAAAATTAATAATATGTTAGAATAATAATATATTTAATAGATAAACTAATAAAGGAGATACATATGGATACTAAAGAACAAAAAAGATTATTAGAAAACTTAAAACAAGAAATAGATAATATATGGAGGTCACTTTGACATTCCAAATAAAAAAGAAGAAATAAACAAATTACAAAGTAAAACAGAAGATCCTAATTTTTGGAATGATAGAAAGAAATCAGAAGAAATTTTAAAAGAATTAAATGATTTAAAAGACTTAGTAAAAAAAGTAGAAGACTTACAAAATGAAATAAATTCTAACATAGAAATAATAGATTTATTAGAATTAGAAAATGATGAGTCATTAGAAAGAGAATTAGAAGTGTCTATACCAGTATTAGAAAAAAAAGTAGAAGATACAAGAATTTTATTAATGCTAAATGGTCCATATGATAAAAATAATTGTATATTAGAAATACATCCAGGAGCAGGAGGAACAGAGTCTTGTGACTGGGCTAGTATGTTATATAGAATGTATACAAGATGGTGTGAAAAGAAAAATTATAAAGTAGAAGTATTAGATTATCAAGATGGTGACGAAGCAGGTATTAAAAGTGTTTCTTTAATGATTAAAGGATTAAATGCTTATGGATATTTAAAAAATGAAAAAGGGGTTCATAGACTAGTAAGATTATCACCATTTGATTCAAATAATAGACGTCATACATCATTTGCATCAGTAGAAGTAACACCTGAAATAGAACAAGATGATTCAATAGAAATAGATGAAAAAGATTTAAAAATAGATGTATATAGATCAACTGGAGCAGGAGGACAAGGAGTAAATACAACAGATTCAGCTGTTAGAATTACTCACTTACCTACTAAAATAGTAGTTACTTGTCAAAATGAAAGAAGTCAAATTCAAAATAAAGAACAAGCGTTAAAAGTATTAAAAAATAAACTATTAATGTTAAAATTAGAAGAACAAGAAAAAGAATTAAATGAAATAAAAGGAGATCAATCAAGTATAAACTTTGGTTCACAAATAAGAAGTTATGTTATGCATCCATATTCTATGGTAAAAGATCATAGAACTAATACAGAAACAAGTAATGTTTCTAAAGTAATGGATGGAGATATAGATATATTTATAGAAGATAATTTAAAAAAGGGGTTATAATTATGGGATTTTTTTCTAGTAATAGAGATAATGGAATAATTAATTATATTCAAAAAAAATCTCTATTAAAAAGAATACCACAATTTATATTAGGATGTTTTATAGTGTCACTTGCCTATAATATTTTTATTGCGCCTAATAATATAGTCCCAGGTGGAGTTGGAGGTATTGCAATAATCCTAAATGATTTATTTAATATCGATAACTCTATATCAGTACTTTATATGAATATAGTATTATTATTTGCAAGTATTATTCTTTTAGGTAGAGAAAAAACAAGAGCAACAGCTCTAGGTTCTATACTATTTCCAATATTTATAAGAGCTACAGAACATCTAAATGTTTGGTTACAAATCAATAATAGTAATATACTTTTATCCACAATATGTGGTGGATTAATGTTTGGATTTGGTGCAGGATTAATATTTAAAGCAGGTTTTACTACAGGTGGTACTGATATAATTAATCAAATACTATCAAAATATTTAAAACAAAGTATTGGAAAAAGTATGTTAATGAGTGATGGACTTATTGTTCTTTCTTCAGCATTCTTCTTTGGAATTAACCATATGATGTATTCAATACTTATGTTATATATAATTAGTTTAATATCAGATAAAGTAATATTAGGAATATCAGATAGTAAAAACTTCTTTATAGTAACAGAAAAAGAAGAAGAAGTAAGAGAATATATATTAAAAGTATTAGGACATGGTGTTACTATCTTTAAAGCAAAAGGTGGTAAACATAAAGAAAATGAAACAGTATTAATGGTAGTTTTACCTACAAAAGATTATTATAAATTAAAAGAAGGTATCAAAGAGATAGACAATGAAGCATTCTATATTATTACAGATACCTATGAAGTATTTGGAGGTGAGTAATATGAAAGATATAAAAACAATAATTAAAAGAAAAAATAAAGCATATAGAATATTTTTAATATCAATATCTTTAGTATTAAGTGCCTTAGTATATAATTTATTTTTATTACCACTAAGTATAGTAGCTGGAGGTACATCTTCTATTGCTACACTTACATATTACTTATATAATATTGATCCAGCTATAATGATATTTATAATATCAGGAACCTGTTCTATATTAGGATTTATGTATTTAGGATTTGAAAGAACTACAGGTACTATAATAGCCAGTATAGCATACCCAATAATAGTAGAAATAACATCAAAACTAGTTGCAAATATCTATATTGATACAAGTGATACATTATTAATAGTATTATTTGCAGGTGCTTTAGGTGGTATAGCAAATGGTTTAATGTATAAGAGTGGTTATAGTAGTGGAGGACTTCCTACACTATCACAAATAATATATGAAAAATTTAAAATAGCTATCGCAAAATCCAGTTTTATAATGAATTTTATTATAGTAGCAATAGGTGCATTTTTCTTTGGATTAACTAATGCATTATATGCAGTAATATTCTTATATATTTATAGTATTGTAACTGATAAAGTACTATTAGGTACATCAGGTAATAAAGCATTCTATATAATTACTAGTAAAGAAAAAGAAGTAAAAGAATATGTAATTGATGATTTAAAACATACAGTAACAACATTTGACGTAAAAGGTGGATATTTAGAAAATAAAAGACATGTTATTTTAACAGTAATACCATCAAGAGAATACTACAAAGTTACTGAAGGAATTAAAGCTATAGATAATGAAGCATTCTTTGTAGTAACAGATTCATATCAAGTACAAGGTGCAAAATAATGACAAAAAAGGAAGATTTCACATAATCTTCCTTTTTTAATACAAAAAACTATGTTATAATGAAATAACTAAGGTGGTGAATAAGATAGATGGATTTAATTAGAGTTAAAAATGTTGAAAAAAAATACAAAAATGGAGTAACTGCCATCTATGATTTAAACTTAGCAATAGAAAAAGGATCATTTGTATTCGTTATAGGTGGTTCAGGAAGCGGTAAATCTACATTGATTAAAATGTTATATCGTGAAGAAAAACCAACAAAAGGACAAGTTATTGTTGGAGGACTTGATGTTGCTAAATTAAAGAATAAAAAAGTTTATAAATTAAGAAGAAAATTAGGAATAGTATTCCAAGATTATAGATTATTACCAAAGCAAACAGTATATGAAAATGTAGCTTTTGCTTTAGAGTGTATTGGAGAAAAGAAAGATTCAATTAGAGTTAAAGTTCTAAAAGCTTTAGAAGATGTAGGATTAAAAAATAAAGTTCATGAATATCCAGATAACTTATCTGGAGGAGAACAACAACGTGTTGCTATCGCAAGAGCTATAGTCAATGATCCAAAATTACTTCTATGTGATGAACCTACTGGTAATCTTGATCCAGATATGAGTATGGAAATAATGAAAGTCTTAGAAGGTATTAACAAAACAAGAGGAACTACAATTATCATGGCAACACATGATAAAGACATAGTAAATAGAATGAAAAAACAAGTTATTACTTTAAAAGATGGACATCTAGTTAAATTTAAACAGAAAGGAACGTATGCCGAATGAAACCATTTAGAATGTTAGGAAGAGGCATCCGTGATGCCGTAAAAAGTGTAATTAGAAACTTTTCATTATCATTAGCTTCAATTTCATGTATTACAATTACGTTAATAATTGTCGCAGTAGCAGTAATTGCATCTCTAAATGTTGAGAATTTTACAGAAAAAATAGAAAGAGATATGACAATAGTAGTATTCTTAGATACAGATGTAGAAGAAGATGGAATAAAAGAAGTAGAACAAGGAGTTAAAAGAATTAGTAATGTAGATAAATGTACATTCCAATCAAAACAAGAAGTAAAACAACAAATGCAAGCTGAATCAGAAGTATTCAAAACAGTATTAGAAAACTGGTCTGATGAAGAATCTCCATTAAAGGATACTTATCAAGTAAAAGTAAAAGATGTAACTAAATTAAAAGATACAGCATTAAAAATAGAAAAACTTGATCATGTATCAGTAGTAAGATATGGATCTGGAATGGTAGATAAAATGGTTAAAGCTTTTAACTCAGTAGAAAAAATAACTTATGGTATAGTAATAGCTTTAATAATAGTAACAGTATTCTTAATTATTAATACAATTAAATTAACTATTTCAGCAAGAAAAAGAGAAATAGCTATAATGAGACTTGTAGGTGCAAGTAATATTACTATTAAAATGCCTTTTATAATTGAAGGTATGATATTAGGATTATTTGGTTCAATAGTACCTATCTTAATAACTACATATGGATATTTAACATTCTATAAACATTTTGATGGATATCTATATTCAAGAATAATTGAATTAATTAAACCTGAACCATTTATATATCAGGTATCATTAATAGTAGTAGGAATTGGTATATTAGTAGGTATGATAGGTAGTGCTAGTGCAGTAAGAAAGTACTTAAAGGTGTAATATGAAGAAAAGTAAATTATTAATATTAATAATATTACTAAGTATAATACTAATACCTAAAAATACTTTTGCAGTAACATTAAAAGAATATGAAGATAATGTTGCTAAATATACCAAAGAATTACAAGAAAAAGAAGCTAAAATTGCTCGTGGAAAAGAAGAAATAGAAAAAGTAAAAAAATCTATTGCAGAAACAGAAGGAAAAATAGATGAAGCAGAAAAAGAAATAGAAAGATTACAACAGGAAATAGAAGAATGTAATAGAAAAATAGAAAAGAAAAATAATGAAAGTAAAAAGATAATGGAATATTACCAAGTAGAGAATGGTAATAATGCTTATTTAGAATATGTTTTTGGTGCTACATCAATTACTGATATGGTATATCGTATGTCAGTTGCAGAACAATTAACAGAATATAATGATAGAGTTATGAAAGAATTAAAAGCGTTAATTGAAGAAAATAAAAAGAAAAAAGAAGAACTTGCTAAGAAAGAAGAAGAATTAAAAGAACTTAAAAAGAAACTTGAAAGTGAAAAAGAACGTATCGAACAAGAAGTAAGTGGTGTAGAAGGAACAGTACCAAGTACTAAAGGACAAATTGCCTTATATCAACAAAGAGTAGATTACTACAAAAGCAAAGGTTGTAAATCAAATGATGTAATTGGAGTTGATTGTGATAAACCACCTGCAGTTAGACCAGGTGGAGGTGGATCTGTATCACCAGGTGCTATCATAGGTCCAAATGGTTTCAGATATCCAGTTAATGGAGGAGGAATCAGTTGGGGTTATGGTAATGGAGGACATAAAGGTGTAGATATCACAAGAGGTTGTGGTGTACCAATTTATGCTGTTGCTCCAGGTACAGTTTACTATAAGGGTAATACATTAGATAACTATGGTGCTTATATGGTATTAATAGTTCATAATGTTAATGGTCGATTAGTATTCTCACAATATGCCCATGTACAACCAAATATTCCTGTTTCAGTAGGACAATTCGTTGATACTAATACAGTAGTAGCTTATATGGGTTCTACAGGATATTCAACAGGATGTCACTTACACTTAGAAATGAGTCAAAACTATGGTTGGGCATACAATGGAACTTATAGACAATATACAAATAGCATAATAAGTCCTTGGACTTATGTACCAACTCCATGGTAGAATAAAATAAAAAATAAACCTATTTAAGGTTTATTTTTTTTATCTAATTTAATAATATCTACTATAATAAATATTCATAGTCATAAATAAAATATATAAATAATTGTAAACCATAAGTAGATTTTTAAATAATAATATAATCTATATAATTACTATGGTGATAGTAATATGGATCAAGATAAAATAGGTAAATTTATAAAACAATTAAGAATAGAAAAAGAATTAAGTCAATACCAATTAGCTGATATGGTACCAATATCTAGACAAGCAGTATCTAAATGGGAAAGAGGTGAATCAATACCAGATTCATCAACACTAATAAGATTAAGTGATATATTCAATGTTACAATAAATGAATTACTCGCAGGTAAACATCTAAAAGATAATTCAATTAAACAATTAGAAAACACAACATTAAGTATATTAGATGATAGTAATAATAAATCAAAAAGAATAAAAAGAAACTTTCGTATATCAGTAATCATAATAACAACATTACTATTATCATTTTTGTCATACTATTTTATTAATTCATATAATAGTACCAAAGTATATACCATAACAGGTAATGGAGAAAACTTTAAAATAAGGGATGGAATATACTTAACTACTAAAGGAAAAAATTACATAAGACTAGGTAATGTTAAATACAATGAAGATTTGAATATTACTAATATTAAAATGTATTATAAAGATAAAAATAAAGAAATAATAATAATGGAAAATAAAGATATAGAACAATTCGTAATTATGAATCGAAAAAGTTATTATAATCAATCAGTAAGAGATAATACTTATATAGAAATAAAATATAATGATAAACAGAAAGAGACTATTAAACTAAAGTTTAAAAGAGATTATTCAAATAATAGTTTGTTTTTTGATAATAAAACTAAATATAATTCTAAAATAAAGAAGGTTACTAAATTTAAAAGTGCAAATATAGGTACAATAGTAGGCGTAATTGTTAAAGAAAATGAAACAAAAGAAGAGCATCCAGCTCCAAGTAAAGATATGATAGAAGGAATTAATGTTGATAAAATTGTAGAACACGATAAAACATTAATAGAAGTACCAAAAGAAGAAATAGTTGAAGAAATATTTGATATAGATAAGATAATAGAAAACTTAAAAGAAAAATCATTTGAATTTGATGGTACTTATATTTATGAAGAAGAATCAATAATGTTTTTGTATTATGAAAATCTAAAACAACTAAGTCTATATAAGAATGATGAATTCATGTGGGATTATTATATTAGTGAAGATAGATATAATTGTTCACCAGCTTATGAAAACGATTGTAAAAATGAAGTGCTAGAAAACCTAAAAACATATTTAAAATAAAGGTAGAAACTGACAGGTTCTACCTTTTTTATTTACCTCATGATTAGATTTAAAATGAAAGGAGGTAAAGAATGAGAAAAAGAGGTTTTTGGCTACTACTAGTTGCTATAGTTTTAATGGGATTTACAAAGAATGTTTATGCATCAGGAACAGTATATTATACTACTAATAATGGTATAGATTTAACACGTGAAGAATATGATTTTTTAAGCCAATTTTATGGAAGACCTTATGTAGATATTATGACTCAAGATCAATATGATGAGTTTATTGAAGAAGATCTTCTACATAGTGATGTATCATATAAAACTAGAACTATACAAAAATCAGCATTAATTAATCCAGGTAATAGACCACGTTCATCTTATAACAAAGAAGGACCTAAATATGTTCAAATAGGTGCTGCTTGCTTACCTGCTAAATGCATTATGAGTTTAGTAGCTAACTGGGAAGATGATGATCCAGGTATAACTAGTTGGGATGTTATTGGTGCTTGGTTTGATGATGTAGCATATATTTCACATAGTCATACTTATGTATCAACAGATTATTATACTTATTATTTTAACAACTTAAAACTTGAAGCCGATGGTATTGGAAATTCAGTAGACTTACCAGATGATGACTCAAATTATATAATTAACATGGCCTTTTCTGTAACGCGTGGTGGAACTGTCTATGGAAGTTATCAACATGCCATGGAAAATACAACATTGGCTAATAGCCAATTATATACAATTGATTTTAGCGGTTATGGTAATGTATTTGATTTCTATGGCACTGCATTTGACGTATATGACGGCATGAATGGTGTTGATATAAACGTTTAGTGATAATGATAAGAATTTTATTTAGAAAAAACAATTTTAAATATAAAATGCAATAGTTAATCTATTGCATTTTTTCTATAATAGATAATATAATAAATCAGTAGGTGAGATATGTGCGTATAGAAAAAATGAATAGTTCACTACAACAAAGAGATTTTGATTATTATAGACAAACTGAATATAATGATGAATATAAAGAAGAAAAAAAGAAAAAGAAAAGTTTAAGAGAAATGTTTGAGGAAGAAGAAAATAATAATAAGCAACAAGAAAATCAAAGAGTAGTATAACTATTTTTTTTTTACGTAAAACTTGATAGATATTATTTAAAATACTTGATTATCATGTAATTTTAAATGTAGAATTATATTAGATAGGAGGTTAAGAGTATGAAAGAATGGTTACAACCTGAAATTAATAAAACAGAACAAAATGTTAATGAAGAAAATAAAGTACACAATATTGGAGGTGTTTCAATAAGTGACAAAGAAATAGGACAAACTGTATCAGATATAGTAAAAATATTAGCAGGAAAAGAACAAATTGATACTATAGGAAGTAATGGACCTTATAAATTTATTTTCAATACTATAGCAAGTGAGAGAAATGTTGTTGTTAATAATTTAGATCCACGTATGGACCCAACAGAAATAGAAGGACATATGCTAACTGATACTTTAGTTATTTCAGGATTGCCAGATGATATAACTGAAAAAATAAGCAATTCATTAGCTAATAGAAAAACTGTAATTGTTGGTAAATTATATAAAGATGAACTAGGACAAATAATGGAAGAAAAATCAGAATACGAAGAACAAAATCAAAATACAACAGGAACAACTAGATAAAAATACTAAGTAGATGTATATCTACTTTTTTATTGTGAAAAAATATAATAAATGATAAAATAAAGGACAGATTGGAGATGATTCTATGTTTGAACTTGTATCTAATTATAAACCTTCAGGAGATCAACCAGAAGCTATAAAAGAATTAGTAGAAGGTTTAAATGAAGGAAAGAAAGAACAAGTCCTATTAGGTGCTACTGGTACTGGTAAAACTTTTACTATTGCAAATGTTATTAAAGAAGTAAATCGCCCTACTTTAGTACTTGCTCATAATAAGACACTTGCAGGACAACTTTATAGTGAGTTAAAAGAATTATTTCCAAATAATAGAGTAGAGTACTTTGTATCATACTATGATTATTATCAACCAGAAGCATATGTACCATCTACTGATACATATATTGAAAAAGACTCATCAATTAATGATGAAATAGATGAATTACGTCATGCTGCAACTTCTGCCTTAATATCAAGAAGAGATGTTATTGTAGTAGCTTCAGTTTCATGTATTTATGGTATTGGTGAAGTTGATGAATATAAAAATAAAATGTTAACTTTATCTGTAGGAGAACAAGTAGAAAGAAATCAAATAATTGCTAAACTTGTAGATATGTTATATGAGAGAAATGACCTAGATTTCAAACGTGGTACTTTTAGAGTACGTGGAGATATATTAGAAATAATACCTGCTGGACAAAGAAGTACAGGTTATCGTATAGAATTCTTTGGTGATGAAATAGATAGAATATCTGAAATAGATGTATTAACTGGAGTAGTATCAAACAATGTTAAAAATGTATCACTATTCCCAGCAAGTCACTTCGTAATAAGTGATGATCATCTACATGCAGCTATTGAAAGAATTAAAATAGAACTTGCTGATAGATTAAAATACTTAAAAGAAAATAATAAATTACTAGCAGCAGAACGACTAGAACAACGTACTAACTATGATATAGAAATGTTAGAAGAAACAGGATTCTGTTCTGGTATCGAAAACTATTCAGCTCCAATGGCAGGAAGAAAACCTGGAGAAACTCCAACTACATTAATGGATTTCTTCCCAGATGATTACTTATTAGTAGTAGATGAATCGCATGTTACTCTACCTCAAGTTAGAGGTATGTACAACGGAGATCGCTCTCGTAAAATGAATCTAGTTGATTATGGATTTAGATTACCAAGTGCACTTGATAATAGACCTTTAAAATATGATGAATTTGAAAAGAAAATAAATCAAGTAATCTATGTATCCGCAACCCCAGGTGATTTAGAATTAGAACATACAAACAATGAATATGTTCAACAAATTATTCGTCCTACTGGACTACTTGACCCAACTATTGAAGTTAGAAAAACTGAAGGTCAAATAGATGATTTAGTAGGTGAAATTAATACTAGAATAGATAAAAATGAAAGAGTATTAATAACTACTTTAACTATTAGAATGGCTGAAGAATTAACTAACTACTTAAAAGAATTAGATATTAAAGTAGCGTATCTTCATACAGAAGTTAAAACACTAGAAAGACTTCAAATA